>NZ_JAKZGX010000006.1:0-179706 GCF_024539665.1 Arthrobacter sp. STN4 | reverse complement strand
ACGGAAAAATCAACCCCGACACACCCCGCCAGGCCGCCACCAAATACGACCTCCTCAACGTCAACGCCGGCACCACCGGCAACGCCGGAGGCGACAGCTAACCCCAACCGGCGACAACAAGCCCGGCCACGGCGCTTTCCGGCATAGGGCGCTTTCCGGCATAGATTGGGTGCCATGGTGAATACGACGGCGGTCCTGCTCGCGGCAGGTGCCGGGACGCGGCTGGGGCGCGGGCCCAAGGCACTGCTGCCGTTCCGGGGCGGCACGCTCGTGGAGCATGCCGCCGCGGTCCTGGAGGACGGCGGCTGCAGCGACATTGTGGTGGTCACGGGCGCCGGCGCCCCCGAAGTGGCGGCGCTGCGGAAGCCGGGCTCGGTGCTGGCCCGCTGCCGGCTCGTGGCCAACGGGGACTGGGCGTCGGGCATGGGCGGATCCTTCCGCCTGGGAGTTGCCGCCGCCCCCGGCAGCAACGTGCTGGTGGCCCTCGTCGACCAGCCCGGCGTGACGCCCGGGCTCGTGGCCAGGCTCCTCGCCCGCCACCACCCGGGCCGCGTCACGGCCGCGGGCTACCGCACCGGCGGCCACGGCCTGCACCGCGGCCATCCCATCATGTTCGACCCGGCCCTGGCCGTATGGGCGGCAGCGACGTCAACGGGCGACGCCGGGGCCCGCGCCTTCCTGCGCGCGCACCCCGGACTGGTCGACCTGGTGGACTGCAGCGACGTGTTCGACGGCGCCGACCTGGACACCGAGGCGGACCTGCACCTGCTCGACGGCTAGGGCGCCGGCACGACCCCGGCGGCCTTGAGCCCCAGGTAGATGACGTCCCGGGCCAGCGGAAGCCGCGTGAACCGCACGCCCGTGGCATCGCGGATCGCGTTGGCCAGCGCCGGGGCCACCGGGTTGAACGGGCTCTCGCTCATCGACTTGGCCCCCAGCGGGCCCAGGGAATCATGGGTCGAGGCAAAGTAAACCTCGCTGCGGGGCACGTCCGCGAAGGTGGGGATGTGGTATTGGCGCAGGATGTCTGTCGTCACGGCGCCGTCGTCCCCCACCAACACCTCCTCATACAGGGCGGCCCCCAGCGCCTGGGCGATGCCGCCCTCTATCTGCCCGCGGCACTGCCTCGGGTTGATCACCACGCCGGCGTCGGCCGCCTGCACGCTTTGCAGTATCCGCAGCTCCCCCGTGCCGGTGTTGACGGCCACCCGGAAGCCGTGGACGTTGAACGCCACCGAGCGCGGCGTGCCGCCCCAGCGCCCGTCCGTCCGCAGCGACCGCCCGGCCGCGGCGGCCCGTTCGAAGACCTCGGTGAGCGGCAGCAGCGCGCCCGCACAGTCCACGGCACCCGGCACCAGCGCGCACTCCCCCACGTCGGCGCCCGCCGCGTCGGCGGCCACCTTGAGGATCTCCCCGGCCAGATCCTGTGCGGCGAGCAGCGTCGCCTTGCCGGCCACCACGGTGCCGGTGGAGCCAAACGCGCCGGTATCATGCGCGGTCAGCGCCGTGTCCGACTGGCGCACCGAGATCAGTTCCGCCCGGCTGTTCAACGCCGTCGCCGCCAACTGGGCGTGCACCGTCGTCGTGCCGTTGCCAAACTCGGCCGTGCCCACGCTGACCTGGAAGGAGCCGTCGGCCAGCAGTTCCAGCACGGTGTGGGCAAAGTGCCCGCGCGGCGGGACGGTGTCAATCATGGACAGCGCCGTCCCCGTTCCCACGGCCCAGTCCGGGCCCAGCCGGTCCAGCCCGGCATCCCGGCAACGCTCCGCGCCCCGCCGCAGCGCATCGTCTACGAGCTCCACGCACTGGTCCAGCCCGTAACTGCCGAAGTGGACGTCCTCCTCCGGCTCCGGCGAGGTGGACAGCATCGGGTCCCCGTCGCGGACCATGTTGCGCCGCCGGAATTCCATGGGGTCCAGGTCCAACGCCGCGGCCAGCTCGTCCATGGCGGACTCCACGGCAAAGAACATCTGGCTCAGCCCGTAGCCGCGGAAGGCGCCGGCCGGCACGGTGTTCGTGTAGACCGAGCGGGCGTCCACCTTCTTGTTGGCGCACTGGTAGACCGCCAGGGACTCCCCGCAGCCGTGGTACATGACGCCGGGGGCATGGTTGCCGTAGGCGCCGGTGTTGACCAGCACGTCCACGGCCAGCGCCGTCAGCGTGCCGTCGCGCCGGGCCCCGGCGGAGATCCTGATGACAAAGGGGTGCCGCGTGGTGGACGCCGTGAGCTGTTCGGTGCGCGTGTATTCCAGCTGCACGGGCCGGCGCAGCGCCAGCGCGGCGAGCGCCACAATGTCCTCCGTGAGCATTTCCTGCTTGCCGCCAAATCCTCCGCCCACCCGGCCGGCCACCACGTGCACGTCCTCCTCGGCCAGTCCAAAGACGCGGCACAGGGCACGGCGGGTGAGGAACGGCGTCTGGGTTGAGGAGCGCACGTGCAGCCGCCCGCCGTCGTCCACATGGGCGATCGAGGCGTGGGTTTCCAGCGCCGTGTGCTGCACCCGCTGGGTGGTGTACGTTTCCTGATGGACGACGTCCGCCGCCGCCAGTCCCGCCGCCACGTCGCCCAGCTCCGAGTGCAGCTCCGCCACGAGGTTCCGTGCGGGGTCCGCAATGCGGGCGGCCGCACCGTCCTTGTCCCCGTGGACCGCCGGGGCGCCGGGGCGCAGCGCCTCCGCCGGGTCCAGGACGGCGGGCAGCAGCTCATAGTCGACCACCAGCGCCCGCACGCCGGCCTCGGCCTGCTGCACGGAATCGGCCACGACGGCGGCCACGCGCTGGCCCACGTGGCGCACCACGGAATCAAGCACCAGGGTGTCGTCGGGGTCGTCCGTGAACAGCTCGTGCTGGGCGGTGGAAAACAGCTGCCGGGGCGAGTCCCCGTGCGTGAAAACCGCACGGACGCCGGGCAGCGCCAGGGCCGCGGAGGCGTCAATCGAGGTGATCCGGGCGTGGGCGTGCGGGGAGCGCAGCAGCTTCAGGTGCAGCAGGCCCGGGTAGTCGGCCGGGTCGACGTCGAGCGTGTAGCGGGCGGTGCCCGTCACGACGGCGGGGCCCGCCGGGGCGCCGGCATTGGCCCCTACCCGGCCACAGCGCCCCGGCCCGTCGGTGGACACCCCGCGCACGGCATCGTCGATGGCGCGGTAGCCGGTGCAGCGGCACAGGTTGCCCTTCAGGTTCCGGGGCAGGTTGTCCTTTTGGGCGTCGTCGAAGGTCACCGCCGTCATGAGCATCCCGGCGGTGCAGAAGCCGCACTGGAAGCCCTGCGCGGCCAGGAACTGCTCCTGCATCGGATGCAGCGTGCCGCCGCCGGCCAGGCCCTCCACCGTGGTGACGGACTTCCCCTCGGCGCGCACGGCCGGGTAGAGGCAGCTGTGCACGGGGACGCCGTCGACGTGGACGGTGCAGGCCCCGCAATCGCCGCCGTCGCAGCCCTTCTTCACGCCGAGCAGGCCCTCCTCCCGGAGGAAGGTGCGCAGGCAGGCGCCGGGCCGGGGCTCGTTGCCGTGCGGCGTGCCGTTGATCTCCATGGCCATGGTTCAGGCCCTTTCGGTGGTGCGGCCGGCCGCGTTTCCAAGCAGTTCGGCCCGGATTTCCTCGGCCAGCCGGTAGGTCATGTCGCGGCGCCACTGCGGGTGCCCGTGGATGTCGTCGTGGTACAGCTCCGCCGGGATGGCTGCGTCCAGGGCCTGGCGCAGCCGGGCCGCGTCCGGCCCGGACGGCCCGGCGCACCCGGCAGCGGCTGCGAAGCGCAGCTGCACCGGGCGCCGGGTGGCGGCGGTCACGGTCAGGACCAGGCCGCCGTCGTCCGGCAGGCGGCCAATCAACAGGACGCCGGAGCGGCCCAGGTTGCTCAGCGACAGCCGCCGGAACGCCACCCGGGAGGCCAGGGCGGCCGCAGGCAGGTGGATGCTGCGCAGGAGTTCGCCGGGGGCCAGGGAGGTGCGGGCCTCGCCCACCACCAGCCCGGCCACGGGGACCTGCCGGCGCCCGCCGCCGGGCTCCAGGACCGTGGCGACGCCGTCGAGGGCGGCGCACAGGGAGGTCATGGGCCCGGCGGGCAGCGCCGTGCAGATGTTGCCGCCCACGGTGGAGGCGTTCCAGATCTTGAAGGAAGCCACGAAGGAGTCGCAGCACTGCCGCACCAGTTCCAGCGCCGTCCAGCCCGCCGGAAGCCCCGGCCGCTCCGGCAGCGCGTACAGTTCGGCGATGGTGCAGGTGGCGGCCAGCTCGATCCCGCCGCCGTCGGCCTGGATGGCCGGCCAGCCGGCGCGGGTGAGGTCCAGCAGGCGGCGCAGCGTGGTGCTGCCGTAGGAAAACAGCACCGTGCCGCCCGCCAGCCAGGCATCCCCCGGGCGCCAGTCGGCGGGGTCGGCCGTGGGCACCACCGCCTCGATCGTGTTAAGGTCCACGGGACTAGCCGATCCCGAGGACCTGCTGGAGCAGTCCGACGCCGAAGTAGACCACAAAGGCCGCGGCAACGCCCCACATGAGCACGTGCACCTCGCGGGCCCGGCCCTGGACGACCCGGATGATGACGTAGGCGATGAAGCCCGCGCCCAGGCCGTTGGCGATGGAGTACGTGAACGGCATCAGGATGAACGTCAGGAATGCCGGGATGGCGATGCCGTAGTCGCTCCAGTCGACCTTGCGGACCTGGGAGGCCATCATGAACCCGACAATGACCAGCGCCGGGGCCACCGCCTCGAACGGGACAATAGCCACCAGCGGGGCAAAGAACGCCGCCAGCAGGAACAGTGCGCCCGTGACAAGGCTGGCCAGCCCGGTGCGTGCGCCTTCGGCGATGCCCGCGGCCGATTCGACAAAGATCTCATTGGCGGAGACGGAGCCAAAGCCGCCGGCCATGGACCCTGCCGCGTCCACGAGCAGCACCCGGTTGGCGTTCTTCATGTTGTTGTTCTCATCCACCAGCCCCGCCTCGCTGGCGAGCCCGGTCATGGTGCCCATCGCGTCGAAAAACACGCTGAGCAAAATGGTGAACGTCAGCAGCAGGGCGGACATGATCCCCAGATGGGCAAAGGCGCCAAACAGGTCCACCTTCCCCACCAGGGACAGGTCCGGCACGGAAAGGAAGGTGCCGGGCACGGCGGGCACCATGAGTGCCCAGCCGGAGGGGTCGCTTTGGCTGGAGGGCGTGTGCGTGAACAGCTGCAGGACCATGGCAAACAGGGTCGAGGCCACGATGCCGATCAGGATGCCGCCCTTGGCCTTGCGCACCACCAGGATGATGGTGAGGACGAGCCCGAACACAAACACCAGCGTGGGCCAGCCCAGCAGTTTTCCATCCTGGCCCAGCTGCACGGGAACGGTGGTGTGCGCGGCGTCCGGGATGCGGCGGACAAACCCGGCGTTGACCAGCCCGATGATGGCGATGAACAGGCCGATCCCGACCACGATGGCGGTCTTCAGCCCGGCCGGGACGGCCCGCATGACGGCCTCCCGGAGCCCGGAGATGACCAGGACGAACATGACGATGCCGGCAATGAGCACCAGGCCCATGACCTCCGGCCACGTCAGGTTCCTGGTGGTGGCGATGGTGGCCGAGACAAAGGCGTTCACGCCGAGCCCGGCGGCGAGCGCGAAGGGGTACTTGGCCCAGGCGCCCATCACGATGGTGGTAACGCCGGCGACGACGGCGGTCACTGCCGCCACCTGCGGAATCCCCAGCGTGTGGCCGGAGCCGTCCGCGGAGCTGAGGATCAGCGGGTTGAGCACCACGATGTAGCACATGGCGAAGAACGTGGCGAGGCCGCCGCGGAATTCGCGCAGGACGTTGGAGCCGCGGGCCGTGATTTCAAAGTAGCGGTCAAGGGAGTGCACAAGTCCGCGCCGGGGCGCCGGTGGAACGGGGCCCGATGGGGTGGAGCCCGAGGGGGCCACCCTGGCGTTGCCGGCCTTTTTTCCGCCGGTCTTGTTTATAAGTGCCATTTGTTGCTGCCCCCGCCCTAATAGTCAATCCGGGTGGCGAGGCCGTTCCACGTGGTGAACGGGGCCAGGGGGTCGGCGGTGCCGGGTGCGAGCTGCCGCACCGGCATGGGACGCAGCTCCACGGGGGTGTCGAAGTAGTCGTAGAAGACGGCGTCGTCGAAGCCCGCACGGGCGGCGTCGTGGCGGTCCGCCGCGTAGAACACCTTGTCCACGCGGGCCCAGAGTGCGGAGGCCAGGCACATGGGGCAGGGTTCGCAGCTTGTATAGAGGGTGGCTCCGGTGAGGTCGAAGGTGCCCAGCGCCGTGCAGGCGGTCCTGATGGCCGTGACCTCGGCGTGTGCGGTGGGATCGTTGTTGGCGGTGACGCGGTTGATGCCTTCAAAGGCCCGCCCGTCCGCCGTGACGACGACGGCGCCGAACGGCCCGCCGTTGTCCAGGACGTTGGCCGTTGCCAACTCCACTGCCCGGGCCAGGTGGTCCCGGCTGTCTTGACTGGTATTCATGGTGACTTCCTTGTCACTTTCGAGCACCCGGCATCTCATGTCCTTGCGGGACGCCGTAAGGCTTCCGCTTACCGGTGTGCACTTGGTTTGGGATTCAAGATACGCCCGGTAGATAGCGGCCCTTCGATGGGCGCCCGCCATAGACTTGATGATGACACTAACACCGGGCCGCGGACCAGGCAACCGTTTTTTGGAAATTTGTTTTCGCATCATGAAACGCTCACATGCGTTGACTTCCACCGCCAGTCCCGCCTAGATTGGGGCCAGGCCTGCCGCGGCAGGCCAACCTGGATCAGCAGACAGGGCCCGCCACCGGACAGGGCGACACTGAGCTGGCACCACAGGGTGCCGGCTCTTTTTTGTGGGGGCCGGCACCCGGCACACCAGTCCGCCGGCCCGACAAAGGATCCCCATGCCCACCACCGCCCCAACGCCCCCTCCGCCACACCGCCTGTGGCTGAAAAACCCGCTGGCCGCCTTCACCGCCAACAACCTCGACGCCGGCGGCGGGGTGGTCATTTCCGGGGGCACCATCGCCGAGGTGGTCGCCACCGGCGCGTCCCCCGCCACCCCGTGCGAGGAGGTCTTCGACGCCGGCCGGCACGTCATCACCCCGGGCCTGGTCAACACGCACCACCACTTTTACCAAAGCCTCACCCGCGCGTGGGCGCCGGTGGCCAACGCCGAATTGTTCCCGTGGCTGAAAAACCTCTACCCGGTCTGGGCGCGGCTGGCCCCCCGGGACCTGGAACTCGCCACCACGGCGGCCCTGGCCGAACTGCTGCTCTCCGGCTGCACGACGGCGGCCGACCACCACTACCTGTTTCCCGACGGGCTCGAGGACGCCATCGACCTCCAGGTCCAGGTGGTCCGGACGCTTGGCATGCGGGCCACCCTGACCCGCGGATCCATGACCCTGGGTGAGAACGACGGCGGGCTGCCGCCGCAGTCGACGGTGCAGGATCCGGACGTGATCCTCGCGGACAGCGAGCGGCTGGTGGACATGTACCACGAGCGCGGCGACGACGCCGTCATCCAGATTGCCCTGGCGCCTTGCTCGCCGTTTTCCGTCACGCGCGAACTCATGGCTGAAAGCGCGCAACTGGCCGAACGGCTGGACGTGCGGCTGCACACACACCTGGCCGAAACCCTGGACGAGGAGGAGTTCTGCCGCGCCCGCTTTGGCCTGCGCACCGTGGACTACCTGGAGAGCGTGGGCTGGCTGGGGCCGCGCACCTGGCTGGGGCACGGCATCCACTTTGACGACGCCGAGATCGCCCGGCTGGGGGCCGCCGGCACCGGCATTGCCCACTGCCCGACGTCGAACATGCGGCTCGCGTCCGGCACGGCGCGCATCCTGGAACTGGAGGCGGCCGGTGCACCGGTGGGCCTGGGCGTGGACGGCTCGGCATCCAACGACGCCTCCAACATGGTCCAGGAGGCCCGGCAGGCGCTTTACCTGCAGCGGCTGCGCTACGGCGCGTCCGTACCGGCGGAACGGGCGCTGGGCTGGGCCACCCGGGGCTCGGCGCGCGTGCTGGGGCGCGAAAGCCTGGGCGAGATTGCCCCGGGGCGCCAGGCCGACCTGGCCCTGTTCACGCTCGACGAGCTGCGCTTCTCCGGCGCGCACGACCCCGTGGCTGCGCTGCTGCTGTGCGGCGCCGACCGCGCCGACCGCGTCATGGTGGGCGGGACGTGGCGGGTGCTTGACGGGCAGGTGCCGGGCCTTGACCTGGACGCCCTCATCGCCGAACACAGCAAGGCGGCCCGGCGGCTCGTGGCCGGCTGACCCGCATGCCCCACACACCGGCCAACTGAGTCGCAGTTGTTGCAGAATTCAGGACTGCGAAAGCGCTTTCCACGGCAATTACTGCGACTTAGTTGCTGTTCATTTCCGCCGAGATGACGGCCGCGGCGGCCTCCAGCATCGGCACGGCCCGGTCGGCAAAGGCCTGGTCAACGCGGGTGACGGGGCCGGAGACGGAAATGGCGGTGGGGGTGGGCGCGTTGGGCACCGCCATGGCGAAGCAGCGCACGCCAAGCTCCTGCTCCTCCTCATCAATGGAGTAGCCGCGGCCGCGGATCAGCTCGAGGTCCGCCAGCAGTTCCTCAATGCTGCCCAGGCTCTTGGGCGTGGGCGTGGGCATGCCCTGGCGGGCGATGATGCCGCGCACGGTGTCGTTGTCCAGCTGCGCGAGCAGGGCCTTGCCCACCCCGGTGTCGTGCGTGTGCGCACGCCGGCCCACTTCGGTGAACATGCGCATGGAGTGCGGCGAGGGGACCTGGGCGATGTAGATGACCATGTCCGACTCCAGCACGGCCATGTTGGCGGTTTCGCCCAGCCTGTCCACCAGAGTCTTCAGCTGTGGCCGGGCCAGCGCGCCGAGCTGCTTGTTGGCGCCTTCCCCGAGGCGGATAAGCCGCGGGCCCAGCGCGTACCGGCGGTTGGGGAGCTGGCGGATATACCCCAGCGAGACCAGGGTGCGCAGCAGCCGGTGGATGGTGGGCAGCGGCAGGTCGGTGGAGCCGGAGAGCTCACTGAGGGTCACGTCGCCGCCCGCGTCGGTGATGAGTTCAAGCAGTTCAAACACCCGCTCGACGGACTGAACGCCGCCACTTGCCTTTGCCGCCATGGCCACCACTCCCGGTTTGTGGGGCGCGCCCGCCCCGCCTATTTATCCACATCGTGAAAACTTCGTTTCACTCCTAAAGATACATGACGTTCCAGTATTTGGAGCCGTCAGAAGTCGGAGCTTGTGTTTCCACTACATAGATAATAATATCCATCATACGAAAACAAAAATAGATTCCGACGGCCCCCGGGCCCACACAAAGGACATTCAATGGCGAACCCCAGCCCCGGAAACTCCATCACCCTGCGTGTCAGCGCACCCTCCAACTTCACCGTCACGAGTGAACTGGCCGCCGCCGTGGCAGCCGCCGGCGCCGCAGTCACGGCCCTGGACGTGACCGAATCCCACCACGGCAGCATCACGGTGGACATCACCGCCAACACCACCGACGACGCCCATGCCGACCGCGTCCGGGACGCCCTCGAGGCGCTCGAGGGCGTCTCCGTCCTCCATGTCTCGGACCGCACCTTCCTGATGCACCTGGGCGGCAAGCTTGAGGTCGTCCCCAAGGTGGCCCTGCGCAACCGCGACGACCTCTCGCGGGCCTACACGCCCGGCGTCGCACGCGTCTGCATGGCAATCGCCGAGGACCCCTCAGCGGCCCGCAACCTCACCGTCAAGCGGAACACGATCGCCGTCGTCACCGACGGCACGGCCGTCCTGGGCCTGGGCGACATCGGCCCCGCCGCGGCCCTGCCCGTCATGGAAGGCAAGGCCGCACTGTTCAAGCAGTTCGCCAACGTCGACGCCTGGCCGGTCTGCCTTGACACCAAGGACACTGAGGAGATCATCAGCATCGTCAAGGCGATCGCCCCTGTGTACGGCGGCGTCAACCTGGAGGACATCGCCGCGCCGCGCTGCTTCGAGATTGAACGGCGCCTCCGCGAGGAACTGGACATCCCCGTCTTCCACGACGACCAGCACGGCACCGCCATCGTCACGCTGGCGGCGCTGACCAACGCGCTGAAGGTCGTGGACAAGAAGATCCACGACGTCAAGATCGTGGTGGCCGGCGTGGGCGCGGCGGGCAACGCCATCATCCAGCTCCTCATCGCCCAGGGCGCCACCAACATCGTGGCGTGCGGACGCAACGGCGCCGTCCACCGCAACGAGGTGCACAAGGATGCGCACCGCGCCTGGCTGGCCGAACACACCAACCCGGACAATTTTGACGGCACGCTCCATGAGGCCATGACCGGGGCGGACGTCTTCATCGGCGTCAGCGGACCGAACATCGTCGGCGAGGAGCAGGTGGCCGCGATGGCCAAGAACGCCATCGTGTTCGCCATGGCCAACCCCACCCCCGAGGTGGACCCGGTCATCGCGTCCCGGCACGCCGCCGTCGTGGCCACCGGCCGCAGCGACTTCCCCAACCAGATCAACAACGTCCTGGCCTTCCCTGGCTTCTTCCGCGGCCTGCTCGACGCCGGCGTCGCCGACATCAGCGATGAGATGCTGGTTGCAGCGGCCGCCGCCATCGCCAACCGCGTGGACGCCTCCGAACTGAACGCCAGCTACATCATCCCCAGCGTCTTCGACCCGCACGTGGCCGGCGACGTCGCGTCCGCCGTGGCCGCCGCGGCAGCCGCCTCGAACGAAAGGACCCAGTCATGACCAACACCTCACTGCCCACCGCATCGGTTGATGTCACAGACACCACCCCCATCCCCCGTGCCGGTGAAATCCTGACGCCCGAGGCCCTGGAGTTCGTGGCCGAGCTGAACCGCCGCTTCAACCCGGCCCGCAAGGCCCGCCTGGCCGAGCGCACCGCCAAGCGTGAGCGCGTCGCCGCCACCGGCGGCCTGGACTTCCTGCCCGAAACCGCCGGTGTCCGCGCCGGTGACTGGCAGGTTGCCCCGGCCCCGGCCGCGCTGGCGGACCGCCGCGTGGAGATGACCGGTCCGGCGTCGCCGGCCAAGATGGCCATCAACGCGCTCAACTCCGGCGCCAAGGTCTGGCTGGCCGACCTCGAGGACGCCAGCACCCCGCTCTGGGCCAACGTGGTGGACGCCGTGCTGAACCTGCGCGACGCCGCCCTCGGCACCCTGGCCTACACCTCCCCGGAGGGCAAGGAATACCGCCTGCGCACGGACGCCCCGCTGTCCGTCGTCGTTGCCCGCCCCCGCGGCTGGCACCTGGAGGAGAGCCATGTGGTGGTCGACGGCGAAGCCGCCTCAGGCGCGCTGGTGGACTTTGGCCTGCACTTCTTCCACACGGCCAAGCTGCTGCTCGCCAACGGCCAGGGCCCCTACTACTACCTGCCGAAGATGGAAAGCCACCTCGAGGCCCGCCTCTGGAACGACATCTTTGTGTTTGCCCAGGACTACCTTGGCATCCCCCAGGGCACGGTCCGGGCCACCGTGCTGATCGAGACCATCCCGGCCGCCTTTGAGATGGAGGAGATCCTCTACGAGCTGCGCGACCACGCCTCCGGCCTGAACGCCGGACGCTGGGACTACCTGTTCAGCATCATCAAGTACTTCCGCGACGCCGGCGCCGCCTTTGTGCTGCCGGACCGCGGCCAGATCACCATGACCGCCCCGTTCATGCGCGCCTACACGGAACTGCTGGTCAAGACCTGCCACAAGCGCGGCGCCTTCGCCATGGGCGGCATGGCCGCCGTCATCCCGAACCGGCGCGAGCCGGAGGTCACGGCCGCCGCGTTCGAGAAGGTCCGTGCGGACAAGACCCGCGAGGCCAACGACGGCTTCGACGGCTCCTGGGTGGCCCACCCCGACCTGGTCCCCGTCTGCCAGGAAGTGTTCGACGCCGTGCTCGGCGAGCGCCCGAACCAGCTGGACAAGCAGCGCCCCGAGGTTGAGGTCACCGCCGCCCAGCTGTTGGACATCGCCTCCGCCAAGGGCACCGTCACCGAGGCCGGGCTGCGCCTAAACCTGTACGTCGCCGTCGCCTACACCGCCGTGTGGCTCTCCGGCAGCGGCGCCGTGGCCATCCACAACCTCATGGAGGACGCCGCCACCGCGGAAATTTCCCGTTCCCAGGTGTGGCAGCAGATCCACAACGCCTCCACCCTGGCGGACACGGGCAAGACCGTCACCCGCGAACTCGTCACGGAGATCCTGGCCGAGGAAACCGCCAAGCTGCACAGCGAGGTGGGCGACGACGCCTTTGCCAAGTACTACAAGCCGGCCAGCGACCTCATCGCGGACATCTGCCTTTCCGAGGACTACACGGACTTCCTGACCATCCCCGCCTACGATCTGGCTGCCGGGTCATGAGCACCGTCCCGTCCCTTTCGGCGTCCGACCTCGCACAGATAGACGCGTCCCTGCAGGCCACCGACCGGCTGCTGGACCGCAACTACCCGGGCGACGACGGCTCCCGCCAGCCGGTGCACACCGTCTACGTCCCGGCGGACCGGTTCACGCCGGGCCTGGCCGCCGACTGGGGCCGCCAGGCCCTGGCCGCGGCAGACGCCCATGGCGGACTGGAACGCCTGGGCACCCTGCTGGGGCAGGATTCCGCGCTGGCTGCCGCGGTGGCCCCCCGGGTGGCCGCCAAGCTTGCCACGGAGCCCATCGAGGACCTGCGCCTGGACTTTGAGGACGGCTACGGCAACCGCGGCGACGAGGCGGAGGACGCCGACGCCGTGGCAGCGGGCAAGGCCGTGGCCGCCGCGGTGGCGGCCGGCACGGCGCCGCCGTTCATCGGCATCCGCTTCAAATGCCTTGAGGCGGCCACCCGGGCCCGCGGCCTGCGCACCCTGGACCTGTTTGTCTCCACCCTGGCCGAGGCCGGGGAGCTGCCGGACGGCCTGGTGCTGACGCTGCCCAAGGTGACCACGGTGGACCAGGTCAAGGCGATGGACTTCGCCGTCGGGCGGCTTGAGGCGGCACACAAGCTGCCGGCCGGACGGCTCCGCTTCGAGGTGCAGGTGGAGACGCCGCAGCTGATCCTCGGCGCGGACGGCAGCTCGCCGGTGGCCCGCCTGGCCCATGAGGTTCCCGGACGGATCAGCGCGCTGCACTACGGCACCTACGACTACAGTGCTTCCCTGGAAATCTCGGCGCAGTACCAGTCCATGGAGCACCCCGTGGCCGACTTTGCCAAGGAAGTCATGCAGCTGGCCGTGGCCGGCACCGGCATCCGGCTCTCCGACGGCTCCAGCAATGTCATCCCCCTGGGCGACGGCGCCGAAGACGCCTGGCGCCTGCACGGCCGGCTGGTCCGGCGGTCGCTGGAACGCGGCTACTACCAGGGCTGGGACATGCACCCGGCCCACCTGCCCACCCGCTTTTTGGCCACCTACGCGTTCTACCGCCAGGGCCTGCCGGCCGCGGCGGCCCGACTCGCGAACTACGTCTCACGCACCGAGGGCGCCGTCATGGACGAGCCCGCCACGGCCCGCGCGCTGGCCAACTTTGTGCTGCGCGGACTGGTCTGCGGCGCCGCGGGCGCCGACGAAGTCCAGGCGTCCACCGGCCTTGACCAAACCCAACTGACGGCGCTGGCCCACCCGCGGCTCGCACCCGTTTCCCACTAAGGAGCCATCGATGGGCAAGTATTACTCCCCCACGGGCGGCCTGCCGCCCCAGACACACCTCACCACCGAGCGCGCCATTGTCACGGAGGCCTACACGGTCATCCCCAAGGGCGTCATGACGGACATCGTCACGAGCAACCTGCCGGGCTTCAGCAACACCCGGTCCTGGATCATCGCCCGCCCCATCTCCGGCTTCGCCACCACGTTCTCCCAGCTGATTGTCGAGATGGGACCGGGCGGGGCGGCGCCGCGCGCCGAGTTCGAGCCAGGCGTCGAGGGCGTCATCTTCGTCACCCAGGGCAAGGTCAACCTGACCCTTGCCGGCGAACTCCACCAGCTGGAGGAAGGCGGCTACGCCTACCTGGCGGCCGGGGACGCCTGGGGCCTGGAGAACGTCTCCGACGGCATCGCCACCTTCCAGTGGATCCGCAAGGCCTACGAGCGGCTCGAGGGCTACACGGCCAAGTCCTTCGTCACGAGCGACGCCGAGGTGGAACCCACCGCGATGCCGGACACGGACGGGGCCTGGAAGACCACCCGCTTCACGGATTCCTCCGACCTGGCCCACGACATGCAGGTGAATATCGTTACGTTCCAGCCGGGCGGGGTCATCCCGTTCCCGGAGACGCACGTCATGGAGCACGGCCTGTACGTGTTGGAGGGCAAGGCGATGTACCTGCTCAACAACGACTGGGTGGAGGTGGAGGCCGGCGACTTCATGTGGCTGCGCGCCTTCTGCCCGCAGGCCTGCTACGCGGGCGGCCCCGGCGAGTTCCGCTACCTGCTGTACAAGGACATGAACCGCCAGGTCAAGCTGACGTAGGGCACGTCCCGGCCGGCGCGGCGGCACCTGCCAGGGTCGGGCCCATGGATGAAAAATTGGGGCTGTTCATCAAGGACCTTGGCGCACATGGGCCCGCCGGCGTCGGAGCTTTCCGTGGTGGTGGAACAGTTCCCGCAGCACCGGCTGGTGGACCTGGGCATCCTCACGGCGGCCGTTGCGGGCCGCGATCCGTACAGCCGCCTGGTGGGCGTTGGTGGCGGCGACCGGCGCAACCACCTGTCGCTGAGCGAGATCATCCAGCAGTCGCTGACGTTCCCGCGCTTTCCGCTGTCACGGCCGGACTTCAAAAACCAGGCCACGGGCCCGCGGACGCCGCCGGCTTCCTGGCCGAAGTGCGCCGCCGCCTCGAGCGGCACAGCGTGTTCAAGGACCAGGTCGTCTCCCTGGCCGTGAGCGACTACGGCCCCGGCATGGGCGCCCTGCTGGTCTACGGCCCGCCCGGGACGGGAAAGACCCACACAGTCCGCTACCTCCTGGGCCAGAGCGGGGGCACCACGGCGGTGCTCCCCGCCGGCGGTTCGCTGGCCCGCATCACGGAGGCGGCCAAGCTGGCCCGCGCATTGGCGCAACGCCCCTGACGCGTTGACCTCGCCGGGCCTCCCCCGGCGACGCCCACCTGGCCGCCGCCGTCGACAAACCCATGGCCCACGGCGAATCCTCCGACAGGACCCTGCCCGGCAGCGACGGTGCCGGGAAGGACGAAAGCGACCCGGCGTGCAGGGCTCGACGGTCCGATATAGCGCCTCGTATCGTCCCATGACCGGCCACTGACGCCGCCGCGGGGCTCCGGCCGCGCGGTTTTTGCCGCCGTTCCCGCATTTTGCCGCCCCTCTACCGGTGGCAAAATTTGGGAACGGCGGCATTTTTGCGTGTGGCACCCGACCCCCTTGACTACGCCCGGCACCTTCCCTAGACTTTTCATAAAGCAGAATCTAAATTCCACAAGATGAAATCTTGAGGGAAAAGATGAACCATAGCGGAACGCCGACGTTCCCGGAAGGACCCCACGATGACGTACACAGTGAACTGCTCCATCCTCCTGACGGAGCTACCCCTGCTGGAACGCCCCGCAGCGGCCAAGGCGGCCGGCTTCGACGCGGTGGAATTCTGGTGGCCCTTTGCCACCTCCGTCCCCGCCGACGCCGAGGTCACCGCCTTCGAGCACGCAATCACCGACGCCGGCGTCCAGCTCACGGGCCTGAACTTCAACGCCGGGGACATGCCCGGCGGCGACCGCGGCCTGGTTTCCTGGCCGGCCCGCAGCGCCGAGTTCCGCGACAACATCGACGTTGTGGCCGGGATCGGCGGCCGCCTGGGCTGCACGGGCTTCAACGCCCTCTACGGCAACCGCCAGGACGGCACCGCCCCCGAGGCCCAGGACGAGGCGGCGCTGGAAAACCTGCGGGCGGCCGCCGCGGGCGTCGCCGGGATCGGCGGCACCGTGCTGCTGGAGCCGGTTTCCGGCACCCCGGCCTACCCGCTGAAGACGGCCCGTGACGCGCTGGACGTCATCGCCCGGGCCGGCGCCGCAAACATCAAGCTGCTCGCGGACTTCTACCACCTCGCCGTCAACGGCGACGACGTGGCCGCCGTCATTGAAAACCACGCCAAGGACTTCGGCCACATCCAGATCGCGGACAACCCCGGCCGCGGCGCCCCCGGCACGGGCGGACTCCCCCTGGGCGAATGGATCACGCGCAGCCGCGAGCTCGGCTACACCGGCCCCATCGGCCTTGAGTACAAGGCAGCCGCAGCGGAGGCCTTCACCTGGGCCATCCGCGAACCCGCCGCCAGCAACTAACCAGCTTCCACCACTTCCCCCTAAGGACCTCCTCATGAAGAACATCGCAGTCATCGGCCTCGGGATCATGGGCCTGCCCATGGCGGTCAACCTCGTCAACGCCGGCTTTACCGTGGCCGGCTACAACCGCAGCCAGGGCGCAGCCGACAAGCTCGCCGCCGCGGGAGGCCGCGCCGCCACCAGCATTGCCGACGCCGTCAAGGACGCCGACGCCGTCATCACCATGGTGCCGGACTCCCCCGACGTCGAGGCCGTGGTCAGCGGCAGCGACGGTGTTTTCGCGAACGCCCGCAAGGGCGCCCTGTGGATCGACGCCAGCAGCATCCGCCCGGATGTGGCCAAGCGCCTCTCCGAGGATGCCGTCGCGGCGGGCATCCGTCCGCTCGACGCCCCGGTCTCCGGCGGGGAACAGGGCGCCATTGACGCCGTCCTGTCCATCATGGTGGGCGGCACGGCCGGGGACTTCGCCGCCGCGGCGGACATCCTCGGCGCCGTGGGCAAGACGATCGTCCACGTGGGCCCCTCCGGCTCCGGCCAGACCGTCAAGGCAGCCAACCAGCTGATCGTGGCCGTCAACATCCAGGCCCTCTCCGAAGCCATCGTCTTCCTCGAGGCCTACGGCGTGGACACCGACGCCGCGCTGAAGGTGCTCGGCGGCGGGCTCGCCGGCTCCAAGGTCCTTGACCAGAAGGGCCAAAAGATGCTGGAGCGCAACTTCGACCCGGGTTTCCGACTGGCCCTCCACAACAAGGACCTCGGCATCGTCACCGCCGCAGCCCGCGAAGCCGGCGTCACCGTCCCCCTCGGCGCAGCCGTGGCCCAGCTCGTCACCGCCATGGTGGCCCAGGGCGACGGCGGCCTGGACCACTCAGGCCTCTTCAAGCAGGCGGCCGCCCTCTCCGGGCGCAAGTAACCACCCGCGCACTCCCGGCCACCGGCGCAAACCGCCGGCCAGGCACCCACCGCACGTACCGGCGTCGTCCATTACCCACGGCGCGGGCGCCTGCAGCACACCCAAAAACACCCCACATTTTTCTCCCAAGGAGCACACCATGGCCAAGATGCGCGCAGTTGACGCGATCGTTGCAATTCTGGAAAAGGAAGGCGCCACCGAGACCTTCGGGCTGCCCGGCGCCGCCATCAACCCCCTGTACTCGGCCATGAAGGCCCACGGCGGCATCCGCCACACGCTGGCCCGCCACGTTGAGGGCGCCTCGCACATGGCCGACGGCTACAGCCGGGCCGCCGACGGCAACATCGGCGTCTGCCTGGGCACCTCCGGCCCCGCCGGGACCGACATGGTCACCGGACTGTACGCCAGCTGGGCCGACTCCGTGCCGATCCTGTGCATCACCGGCCAGGCACCCCTGGCCAAGCTGCACAAGGAAGACTTCCAGGCCGTGGACATCGAGTCCATCGCCGCCCCCGTCACGAAGATGTCCATGACTGTCAAGGAGCCCGGCCAGGTGCCCGGCGCGTTCCAGAAGGCGTTCGGCCTGATGCGCTCCGGCCGCCCCGGCCCGGTGCTGCTGGACCTGCCGTTCGACGTCCAGCTGGCGGAGATCGAGTTTGACATTGACCTGTACGAGCCGCTGGAGGCCGCCAGGCCCAAGGCCACGCGCAAGCAGGCCGAAAAGGCGCTGGACCTGCTCTTCGCCGGCCGGCACCCCTTGATTGTGGCCGGCGGCGGCATCATCAACGCCGGCGCCTCGGACAAGCTGGTGGAACTGGCCGAGCTGCTGTCCATCCCGGTCATCCCCACGCTGATGGCCTGGGGCGCCATCCCTGACAACCACCCGCTGATGGCCGGCATGGTCGGCATCCAGACCTCGCACCGCTACGGCAATGCCTCCTTCCTGGCCTCCGACGCCGTGATCGGCATCGGCAACCGCTGGGCCAACCGCCACACCGGAGGCCTGGACACCTACCGCAAGGGCCGCACCTTCATCCACGTGGACATTGACCCCACGCAGATCGGCCGCGTCTTCGCCCCGGACCTGGGCATCGCCTCCGACGCCGGCGCCGCCCTGGAGATGCTGCTGGAGGTGGCCCGCGAGCGCAAGGCCGCCGGCACTGCACCCGACTACACCGACTGGGCCGCCGAGTGCACCGCCCGCAAGGGCAGCATGCAGCGCAAGACGCACTTCGAGAACGTGCCGCTGAAGCCGCAGCGCGTCTACGAGGAAATGAACACCGCCTTCGGTGAGGACACCACCTACGTCTCCACGATCGGCCTGTCCCAGATCGCCGGCGCCCAGATGCTGCACGTCTTTGGCCCGCGCCGCTGGATCAACGCCGGCCAGGCCGGACCCCTGGGCTGGACCGTCCCGGCCGCCCTGGGCGTGGTCCGCGGCAAGCCCGGCCAGACCGTCGTCGCCCTCTCCGGCGACTACGACTTCCAGTTCATGATCGAGGAACTGGCCGTGGGCGCACAGTTCAAGCTGCCGTACATCCACGTGGTGGTCAACAACTCCTACCTGGGCCTGATCCGCCAGTCGCAGCGCGGCTTCGACATGGACTACGAGGTCTCGCTGGCCTTTGAGAACACGAACTCCACCGATTCGTCGGCGACGGCGGCGGGCTACGGCGTGGACCACATCAAGGTCGCCGAAGGCCTGGGCTGCAAGGCCATCCGCGTGGAACGCCCGGACCAGTTCCCGGCCGCCTTCGCCAAGGCGAAGGAAATGATGGAGGAGTTCCAGGTCCCGGTCATCGTCGAGGCCATCCTGGAACGCGTGACCAACATTTCCATGGGCTCGGAGCTGGACAACATGACCGAGTTCGAGGGCCTGGCCGAATCCTCCGCCGACGCCCCCACCGCCATCCTGGCCCTGCAGGGCTAGGAGCACGCCATGCGCGTCATCCTGGCCCCGGACAAGTTCAAGGGCTCCCTGTCCGCCCCCGAGGCGGCCCGGCACCTGGCCGCGGGGCTCCGCTCCGCCAACCCGGCCCTTGACCTCGAGCTGGTCCCGCTCGGCGACGGCGGCGAAGGCACCGTCGATGCCGCCACCGCCGCCGGGTTCACCCGGATCACCACCACCGTGGAGGGGCCCACGGGCCGGCCGGTCGAGGCCGACTTCGCGGTCCGGGGGGCCACCGCCGTCATCGAGATGGCGGCCGCCTCCGGCCTGCACGTGCTCGACGGCGGCACCCCGGCGCCGCTCACGGCGTCCAGTTTTGGGACGGGCCAGCTGGTCCGTGCTGCCCTGGATGCGGGCTGCACCGAGATCGTCCTCGGCGTGGGCGGCAGCGCCTGCACCGACGGCGGCGCCGGCATGCTGGCGGCCCTGGGTGCGAAGCTGCTCGACGGGAAGGACCGCCCCGTCCCCCGCGGCGGCGGAGCCCTCGCCGCCGTGTCCCGGATCGTGCTGGAAACCCTTGACCCCCGGCTGGCCGGCACCCGGTTCACGCTGGCCAGCGACGTGGACAACCCGCTGCTGGGCCCGGACGGGACAGCCGCCGTGTTTGGTCCCCAAAAGGGCGCCACACGGCACCAGGTGGAACAGCTTGAATCCGCGCTGGAGCGCTACTTCCGGGTGCTGTCCAACGAACTCGGCATGCACTCGGTGGACGCCAGCAACCAGCCCGGTTCCGGCGCCGCCGGCGGCGTGGGCTTCGCGGCCCTGGCGGTGCTGAACGCCGAACGGCGGCCGGGCATCAACGTGGTGATGGAGCTGACCGCACTGGAGCAGCGGCTGCCCGGCGCGGCCATCGTGGTCACCGGCGAAGGCAGCCTGGACCACCAAAGCCTGCGTGGCAAGGCCCCCGTGGGGGTCGCCGCCGCGGCTGAGCTGGCCGGGGTCCGGACGCTGGCCGTCTGCGGGCGCACCACCCTGGACGATTCAACCCTGCGCGGCGCCGGCTTTGACCGGACGTTCGCCCTGACCGACCTTGAACCGGACACCGCCCGCTGCATGAGCCATGCGGGGGAGCTCCTGGAACAAATCGGTGCAACCATTGGAATGGAACTGGCCGCGGCCCGAAAAGAGGAGACCTCCCTTGTCTGAAGCAACACCGTCTGAATCAACACCGTCTGAAAAGAAAATCTTTGACCTTGTCATCCGTGGTGCCAGCGTCCTCACCCCGGCCGGCCCCGCCGCGCGCGAGGTGGGCGTGAACGCCGGGGTGATTGCCGCCGTCGAGCCCCTCGGCGCCGGCCTCACGGGCCGTGAAACCATCGAACTGGCCTCGGATGAAACCCTGCTGCCCGGCTTGGTGGACAGCCACGTCCACATCAATGAGCCCGGCCGCACCGACTGGGAGGGCTTTGCCTCCGCCACCCGCGCCGCGGCGGCCGGCGGCGTCACCACCGTGGTGGACATGCCGCTGAACAGCATCCCGCCCACCACGACGGTCCCGCACCTGGAGCTCAAGCGCCGGGCCGCCACGGGGCAGGCGTTTGTGGACGTCGGATTCTGGGGCGGGGCAATCCCGGGCAACACCGCGGACCTGCGTCCGCTGCACGAGGAAGGCGTGTTTGGCTTCAAGTGCTTCCTCATCCACTCCGGCGTGGACGAGTTCCCGCACCTGGAGACGGAAGAGATGGAACGCGACCTGGCGGAGATCGGCACCTTCGATTCGCTGCTCATCGTCCATGCCGAGGACTCCCGGACCATCGAGGAGGCCCCGGCCGTGCCCGGGCGCCACTACGCGGACTTTTTGGCCTCGCGGCCGCGGGCTGCCGAAAACACGGCCATCGCGCACGTCATTGATGCAGCCCGGCGCACCGGCGCCCGCGCCCACATCCTGCACCTCTCCTCCGCCGAGGCGCTGCCGCTGATTGCCGCCGCGAAGGCCGAGGGCCTGCGGATCACGGTGGAGACCTGCCCGCACTACCTGACGCTGCAGGCCGAGGACGTGCCCGACGGCGCCACCGCCTACAAGTGCTGCCCGCCCATCCGCGAGGCCGGCAACCGCGAACAGCTCTGGCAGGGCCTGGAAGACGGCACGATCGACTGCATCGTCTCCGACCACTCCCCCAGCACGCTGGACTTGAAGGACCTGGACAACGGCGACTTCGCCGTGGCGTGGGGCGGCGTTTCCTCGCTCCAGCTGGGCCTGCCGCTCATCTGGACCGAGGCCCGCAAGCGCGGCATCCCGCTGGAAAAGGTGGTGGGCTGGATGTCCTCCGGGCCCGCAGACCTGGTGGGGCTGGCGGCCAAGGGCCGGCTGGCCGTGGGCGCCGACGCCGACTTCGCCATCTTCGCCCCCGACGAGGCCCAGGTGGTGGACGTGACCCGGCTCAAGCACAAGAACCCGATCACCCCATACGACGGCGCCTCCCTCACCGGCGTTGTGCGGCGCACCTTCCTGGCCGGTGCCGAGATCGACGGCACCACCCCGACGGGCAGGCTGCTGCGCAGCCACGCCTGATCCCCGCAGGTCCGGGGGTCAGAGCCGCGGGCGGGCCGCCCAGCGCGCGGCCTTCAGCGCCAGGTGCAGCTCCAGCCGGACGCGGCCGGCCAGCGGGTCGGCGCCGATGATGCCGCGTACCCGGGCAATCCGGTTGTACACGGTGGACCGGTGCAGGTGGAGGCGCCCGGCAATGCCGGCCACGGCGCCGTCGCTGTCGTAGAGCAGTTCCAGCACCGGGAACAGTTCCGCGGCATCGGCCCGGCCCTGGAGCAGGCGGTAATAGACACTGTCCTCCGGGTCGGCCGCGCCGCCGGCCAACACTTCATAGACGCCGGCGCCGCGCACATCCAGGATGGCGCCCAGCGCCGGGTCCACGGTGGCCGCCTGCGCCGCAATCCGCGATTCCCGGTACGCCGCCGGCAAGGCGCGCAGCGAGCCAAACGGCTCCCCGATGCCCATCACCACCTTCGACGCCGGGACCCCCGTCCGCTTCGCCAGCTCGCCTTCGTAGCGCTTGAGGACGGCCGCATGCGCCGTGCGGCCCTGCCTGGCCCGGAACAGCATGACGGCGTGGCTGCCGAGCCCGGCCGTGAACAAGGCGTCGTCAAAGCCCACGGTGGCCTGCAGTGCGGCGCTGCGGTTGACAAGGGTTGCGGCCAGCGGGTCCCGCACCGCCTGCGGGCCGGCGTCCGTGCCGGGGCCGGCATGGACCGTGGCCGCCTGCCACGGCCCGCGCTGGCGGATTTCGGGCCAGTCGGCAATCACTTCCAGGGCATGCCTGTCACCGTCCGCGGCGGCCAGGAACTGCTGTTCGCGGGCGCGGCGCTGGCTTGATTCGGCCGTGTTGGAGTCCAGCAGCAGCGTGGCCAGGAGGTCCGTTGCGTCCCGGACCCGGGGCAGCTGGGCGAGGATCGCCGTCGCACTTTGCTCCTGGGCATCCTGCTGGACCCACAGGTATCCCACCCGGAAACCACGGACCATCAGCGGCACGCAGACGCGGCCCAGCATGCCCAGTTCGGCGTTGGCGGGGACCACCACGGGGCGCACGGCGGCGGCGATTCCGTGGGAAAGCTGCCAGGCGCTGACGTCGGGCGGGACGCGCTTGCTCAGCAGGAAGTTCACCCGCACCCGGTCCGCGTGCGACTGGTTGGCGCTGTAGGCCAGCAGCAGCCCGTCCAGGTCCTCCAGTGAGAGCCCGCGGCCCAGTTCGACGGCGAGTTGCTCCACGAGGTCCTCGATCTCCTGGTTTCGCATGGCTCCAGCGTACGTCCCGGAACAGACACCGGGCGACACTTGGCCCCGCATGCGTCGACAGATGTCCAATGACGAACGGCAAGAACCCAGGATTTGCGCGGTTTTACCCGGCAGGGCCGGTTGCGGGCCATGATCCAGCCCACAGGACGGGCCTAGTGTTGGAGGTACCAGGCCGTGGTGGAAATGCCCGCCGGGACCCGCCAGAACAAAAGGAAAAACCATGATTATCGGCGTACCCAAGGAAATCAAGAACAACGAATTCCGTGTGGCCATGACGGCCTCCGGCGTGCACGAGTTCACCAGCCACGGCCACACCGTGCTGGTGGAGCGCGGCGCCGGGCAGGGCTCGGGCATTGACGACTCCGAATACGAGGGCGCCGGGGCCGAGCTCGTCACCGACGCGGCCGAGGTGTGGGGCCGGGCGGACATGGTGGTCAAGGTCAAGGAACCCATCAGCATCGAATACCCGTACTTCCGCAAGGGCCTGGTGCTGTTCACCTATCTGCACCTCGCGGCCGAGCCGGAGCTGACCCACGCGCTCATGGAGAGCGGCGTCACCGCCATCGCCTACGAGACCGTGCAGCAGGGCCGTGTCCTGCCACTGCTGGCCCCCATGTCCGAGGTGGCGGGGCGCCTGTCCGTCCAGGTGGGCGCCCAGTGCCTCACGGCACCGGCCGGCGGCAAGGGCATCCTGCTTGGCGGCGTCCCGGGTGTCCGCCCGGCCAACGTGGTGATACTCGGTGCCGGCGTCTCGGGCACCAACGCCGCGGCCATGGCCATTGGCGCCGGCGCGGACGTGACCATCCTGGACATCAACATCGACCGCCTCCACCAGCTGGACGACCACTACCAGGGACGGCTGAAGACCGTGGCCTCCAACACCCTGGAGATCGAGCGTGCGCTGCTGCAGGCGGACCTGGTGATCGGCTCGGTGCTGATCCCCGGGGCCAAGGCGCCCAAGCTCGTCACGAATGCGCTGGTTTCCAGGATGAAGCCGGGCTCGGTGCTGGTGGACATCGCCGTGGACCAGGGCGGCTGCTTCGAGGACACCCATCCCACGACGCATGAAAACCCCACGTTCACGGTGCACAACTCCGTCTTTTACTGCGTGGCCAACATGCCGGGCGCGGTGCCGAACACGTCCACGTACGCCCTGACCAATGTCACGCTCCGCTACGCCGTGGCACTGGCCAACCTGGGCGTCGCTGCGGCACTGGAGGCGGACCCCGCCCTGGCTGCCGGGCTGAACGTGGCCGGCGGCCAGGTGGTGCACCACTCGGTCTCCACCGCCCACGGCCTGCCCCTGGCACAGGACTGGCACCAGCTGGTGTAGCCGGCGCCGTGCCCCGCGGCAAAAAGTTCTGGACGGCACGCATGCAGACGCGTAGTGTGCCGTCCAGACCCACCAAAGGAGCACCATGAGCAGCTTCGCCACCTCCCGCGACGGCACCCGGATCGCCTACGACATTGAGGGGTCGGGCCCGCCCGTCATCCTGGTGGCCGGGGCCATGCAGTTCCGCGGCTTCGACCCCACCACCTCCGCCATGGCGGCGTTGTTGGCCAGGCAGGGCTTCACGGTGGTCAATTACGACCGCCGGGGCCGCGGCGAGAGTGCCCAGGCGCCGTCGTTCACCCTGGCGGATTCCATTGCGGATCTGCGTGCACTGGTCGAGGCGGCGGGGGCGCCGGCGGCGCTGTATGGCAATTCCTCCGGAGGCGCCATCGCCCTCGCGGCCGCGGCCGCCGGCCTGCCCGTCTCGGCCTTGGTGCTGTGGGAAGTGCCGCTCGGGGAGGAACTGGGCACGGACGGTGCCGCCAACCTGGCCGGGCTGCGTGAACAGCTGGCGGAGGGGACCCCGGACGACGTCGTGTCCTACTTCATGAAGGACATGCCGCCGGAGTGGCTGGACGGCGCCCGGAACAGTCCGGCCTGGCCGGTCATGACGGCCATGGGACCGTCCCTGGAACCGGACGCCGAAGCGCTGGCCTGGACCCAGTCCGCGCCGCGGGCGGACCTGTGGGCGTCCATCACCGCCCCGACGCTGGCACTCGTGGGCGAGCAGACGCTGCCGATCATGCCGCCGGCCGCCGCATCCATCGCGGCCAATGTGCCCAACGCCGGCTCCGGCACCATCCGTGCCGCGAACCACAGCTGGGAACCGGAAACCATGGCCTCCCGGGTTGCCGGCTTCCTGAACGGCCGCCCATGAGCCTGGTCAGCTGCGACGTGGCCCTGTCCCTGGACGGCTTCATGGCCGGCCCCAACCAGAGCCTGGAACACCCGCTCGGGGAAGGCGCCGACACCCGCCTGCACACGTGGATGTTTGACCGGCCCGAAGAGAACGCCGCCGAGCTCGCGGCCATCACCGACGCGGGCGCGTTCATCATGGGGCGGAACATGTTCGGCCCCGTCCGCGGGCCCTGGGAGACCTGGGATGCCCAGGGAACGGGGGCGTGGCGCGGCTGGTGGGGCGAGGACCCGCCGTACCACGCACCGGTGTTCGTGCTCACCCACCATCCCCGGGAACCGCTCACCATGGACGGCGGCACCACGTTTTACTTTGTCAGCGACGGCCCGGCTGCCGCGCTGGACCTGGCCCGCGCCGCTGCCGGGGAGCGCGGGGTGTCCATTGGCGGCGGGGCCCGAACCATCAACCAGTTCCTCGCGGCCGGACTCATCGACGAGCTGCGCCTGCACCTTGTCCCGGTGGTGTTCGGCGCCGGCGAGCGCCTGTTCGACGGACTCCCCCGCCTGGAATTCACCCAGGCCGGTGCCCGCGCCACGGGCCTGGTCACGCACCTGACGTACCGGCGTGCACCCGTGGACGGCGGGTGACGGCAGGGCGCCCCCAATATCGGAACCTAATGAAAAACTTTTGATGCCTATTTAGCAACATTGGTTGTATCCTGAGCTGGTGAACACATCTGCTGCCGGCGCCAGTGCTGCCGCCGAAACCCTGTCCGAGGAAACCGTTGACGCACTCGCGCGTGCACAGGCCGCCAACGCTGCGGGCGCCCCGCACCCCCACGAAAGCCTGCTCTCGGCCCGCGCCGCCAACATCAAGCAGTCCGCCGTGCGGGACGTGTTTGAAATTTCCATGCAGCCGGGCCTGGTCTCGCTGGCCGGCGGCAACCCCTACCTGCAGTCCCTACCCCTCGAGCGCCTGGGCGAAACGGCACAGCGCATCATCGCCACGCACGGCCTGGAGGCCCTGCAGTACGGCGGCGGGCAGGGCACGCTGGAACTGCGCACCCAGATTTGTGAGGTCATGGCGGCCGAGGGCATCCTCGACGCCGATCCGGACAACGTGGTCATCACGGCCGGCTCCCAATCCGCCCAGGACGTTGCCGCCAAGGTGTTTTGCGACCCCGGCGACGTCATCCTCCTTGAAGACCCCACCTATGTGGGCGCGCTGAACACCTTTGAGGCGTATGAGGTGGACGTGCAGCCGGTGGCCGTGGACGAACACGGGATCATCCCGTCCAAGCTGCGGGAGCGCATCGCCGCCTTGCAGGCCGCGGGCAGGCGCATCAAGCTGCTGTACACCATCCCGAACTTCAACAACCCCTCCGGCGTCATGCTCGCCCCGGAGCGCCGCCAGGAAATCGTGGACATATGCCGCGAGGCGAATATTCTTGTACTGGAGGACAACCCCTACGGCCTGTTGAAGTTTGACGGCGTCCTGCCGGCCCCCCTGCGCGCGGGCAACCCCGCGGACGTGCTGTACCTGGGCTCGTTCTCCAAGATCTTTGCACCGGGCCTGCGCATCGGCTGGGCGCTGGTCCCGGCGCACCTCAAACAGCGCTACTACCTGGCCAGCGAGGCCGTCACGCTCTGCCCGCCGTCCTTCAACCAGATGCTGGTCAGCGACTACCTGCGCAACTATGACTGGATGGGGCAGATCCGCACCTACCGGGCCCTGTACGCCGAACGGTGCTCGGCACTGCTGGGTGCCCTGGAGGAGTTCATGCCCGGGGGCGTTTCATGGACACGTCCCGAGGGCGGATTTTTTGTGTGGCTGACCCTGCCGGCGGGAATCGACACCTACCCGCTGCTGCACAAGGGCATCGACGCCGGTGTGGTGTTTGTGCCCGGCGCGGCCTTCACGGCGTCCGAGGGACCCAGCAACAAACTGCGTCTGGCGTTCAGCGCCGTTCCGCCGGACACGCTGCGGGAAGGCGTGAAGCGGCTGGCGCCCGTGCTGGCGGCCGCCATTGCCGCCGCGGGCTGAGGTCAGTCCAGCAGCAGGGCCGGCTCCTCCATGATGGCCGCGACGTCCGCCATGAAGCGGGCGGAGAGGTCGCCGTCCACCACGCGGTGGTCGAAGGAGCCGCCCAGGGTGGTGATCCAGCGCGGGATGACCTCCCCGTCCAGCACCCACGGCTTTTGCTTGATGGTGCCAAACGCCACGATCGCCACTTCGCCGGGGTTGATGATGGGCGTGCCGGTGTCGATGCCCAGGGCGCCGATGTTCGTGATGGTCAGCGATCCGCCCTGCATGTCCGCCGGCTGCGTCTTGCCCGCCCGCGCCGTCGTGGCGAGGGAGTTCAGCGCAATGGCCAGTTCCTTCAGGGACAGGTTTTGGGCATCCTTGATGTTTGGCACCATGAGCCCGCGCGGGGTGGCGGCCGCGATGCCGAGGTTCATGAAGTGCTTGATGACGATCTCCTCGCCCGTCCAGGTGGCGTTCACCGAAGGGTTGCGCGCGGCAGCCCAGATGACGGCCTTGGACAGGATCAGCAGGGGCGAAACCTTGATGCCCTCAAAATCGCGCGAGGCCTTCAGCCGCTTCACAAATTCCATGGTGCGCGACGCATCAACGTCAACGAAAATGCTCACGTGCGGGGCCGAAAACGCGCTCTCCACCATGGCCTTGGCCGTGGCTTTCCGCACGCCCCGGACCTTGATGCGTTCCACGCGGGGGTCCCCCACCAGGCCGGTGCCGGGTGAGGGCGCCCAGAACGTCCCGGCACCGTCCTGCTCGGCGGTGCGCTGGTCCTGGTAGCTGAGCAGGTCTTTTTTCGTGACCTCGCCGCGCAGGCCCGTCGGCGAAACGTCCGCCAGGTTGATGCCCAAGTCCTTCGCCGCCTTGCGCACCGGCGGCTTGGCGAGGACCCTGCCGGCCGCCCCGTTCCCGGCCGGCGCCCCCGCCAGGGTGGCGTTCGGGGCCGGAACCCGGGCGGGTGCCGGGGCGGGGGCCGCGCCGGCGCGCGGGCGGCGCCTGACGGCGTCGGCCTTGGGACCGGAACCCACCAGCGGCTTCATCTCCCCGGCAGCCGGCACATCGCCCACGGGCGCGGCGGGTGTTGACGCGGCGGGTGCCGGATCCTGCGGGGCGGCAGGGGTGCCGACGTCGGAACCGATGGCGATGATGGGCGTGCCCACCGCCACGGTCTCGCCCTCGGCCACCATCAGCTCGGCGACGATTCCGGCGTAGGGGGAGGGAAGCTCCACGATGGACTTCGCCGTCTCAATCTCGACGACGACGTCGTTGACGGCAACGACGTCGCCCGGCTTGACCTTCCAGGAGACGATCTCGGCCTCGGTGAGGCCTTCGCCGACGTCGGGCAGCTTGAAGAGGGAGCGCTGGGACATGTGGGCCTTCCTAGTAAGCGAAGGCGCGGTCCAGCGCCTCCAGCATGCGGTCGATGTCCGGCAGGTAGTGCCCTTCCACACGGGCCACCGGGTAGGGCATGTGGAAGCCGCCCACGCGGATGGCCGGGGCCTCGAGGGAGTAAAAGCAGCGTTCGCTGATGCGCGAGGCGATTTCCCCGCCGATGCCGCCAAAGGTGGGCGCCTCATGGGCCACCACCAGCCGGCCGGTCTTCGTCACGGACGCCTCAACGGTGTCAAAGTCGATCGGCGAGATGGAGCGCAGGTCGATGACTTCCACGCTGTGGCCGTCCTCGGCTGCGGCATTGGCAGCGGCCAGTGCCACCGGCACCAGGGGGCCGTAGGCCACCAGGGTAGCGTCGGTGCCTTCACGCACCACCTGGGCGGTAAACGGGTCGGCCGGGGCGTTGTCCGTGTCCACCCCGCCCTTGAGCCAGTAGCGGCGCTTGGGCTCGAAGACGATGACCGGGTCCTGGCACGCCACGGCCTGCTGGATCATCCAGTAGGCGTCGTTGGCGTTGGACGGGGTGATGATGCGCAGCCCGGGCGTGTGGGCAAACAGCGCTTCCGGGGATTCGGAGTGGTGTTCAATGGAGCCGATCCCGCCGCCGTAGGGGATGCGGATGACCACGGGCGCACTGAGCTGGCCGTCGGAGCGGGTGCGGATCTTGGCCAGCTGGGTGGTGATCTGGTTGAATGCCGGGAACACGAAGCCGTCAAACTGGATCTCGCAGATGGGCCGGTGCCCGCGCAGCGCCATGCCGATCGCGGTGCCCACAATGCCGGACTCCGCCAGCGGCGTATCCATGACGCGGTGCGCGCCAAATTCGGCCTTGAGCCCTTCGGTGACGCGGTACACGCCGCCCAGGGAACCGATGTCCTCGCCCATCAGGAAGCTCTTGGGATCGTTGGCCAGGGTGGCGCGCAGTCCCTCGTTGATCGCCTTGGCAATCGTCATCGTGGTCATGCGGCACCGCCCTGGGAAGTCTGTGAACCGGCGTCGGCAAAGGACGCCTCATAATTTTCAAACCAGGCCAGTTCCTCAGCCACCAGGGGGTGCGCCTCGGCGTAGACGGTGGCGAACTTGTCCCGGATGTCCGCCCCGCCCAGCGCCAGCGTGGCCTGGCGGACGTGGGCAGCCAGCTCGTCGCCGTCGATTTTCAGCTGGTCAAAGAAGGCCTCGTCGGCCAGGCCCCCGGCGCGCAGGTAGTTCTCCATGCGCTGCAGGGGGTCCTTGCCTTTCCACGACTCCTCCTCCGCGTTCCGGCGGTATTTCGTGGGGTCGTCGGCGGTGGTGTGGGCGCCCACCCGGTAGGTCGAGGCCTCGATCAGGACCGGGCCCCTGCCGGAGCGCGCATGCTCCAGCGCCCACTGCGTCACGGCGTACACGGCCAGGACGTCGTTGCCGTCCACGCGGATGCCCGGGAAGCCGTAGCCGGCGGCCCGGTTGACCAGCGGCACCTTTGACTGCACCTCAAAGGGGACGGAGATGGCCCAGTTGTTGTTTTGGCAGAAGAACACCACCGGGGCGTTGTAGGAGGCGGCGAACACCATGGACTCGTGGACGTCGCCCTCGCTGCTGGCCCCGTCGCCAAAGTAGGCGACGACGGCAGCCGGCTCAGTGCCGCTGTCCGCCGCCAGGTCGCGCTGGATGCCCATGGCATAGCCGACGGCGTGCAGCGTCTGGGCGGCCAGCACCAGCGTGTACAGGTGGAAGTTGACGCCGCGGGGATCCCAGCCGCCGTTGGAGACGCCGCGGAACAGCTTCAGCAGGTCGGCCAGGTCCAGGCCGCGGGTCAGGGCCACGCCGTGTTCACGGTACGTGGGAAAGGCGTAGTCGGCCGCGCCCATGGCGCTGCCGGAGCCGATCTGGGCCGCTTCCTGCCCCACGACCGGCACCCACAGGGCCAGCTCGCCCTGGCGCTGCAGCGCGGTTGCCTCCACGTCAAAGCGGCGCACCAGGGCCATGTCCCGGTAGAAGCCGCGCAGCGTGTCCGCGTCGAGCGCATCGACGTACGGTCCGAAGGTGGCGTCCTGGCGGCGTGCCCCGGCGGCGTCCAGCAGTTGGACCATCTCGCCTTCACCCACTGTGTTGGCCTGCAGCACGCCGGCGGAAGGCCGTGTGCCGGTGTCAGCTTGCTGGGCAGAGCCCATACCGTCTCCTCGTTTGCCTGGCCGCACCGGCTCCGCGGGGAAGCTGCTGCGCCGGCACGTTGGTATCGATATATGCCTCAATGGGAATGTATTCCATCGGGTGCATATATTTCCATTTTCGATTTATAACTGTATCGGTACAGTTGCGATCGGGTCGCTTTGTTAATGGCTAGGAACGCCGTGGCGCTTTTGTATAGGCGGCACAGATCTGAAGAAACCGCGTGTTGGCCTCCACCTCGCCGATGCTGACGCGGACGCCTTCATTCCCAAACGCCCGTACCGAGAGGGCGTGGCTGTCCGCAAGGGCGGCAAATTCGGGGGTGTCGGCGCCAAGTGCGAGCCACACAAAGTTGCCCTGCGCTTCGGGAATGTCCCAGCCCAGCGCCTTCAGGCCTGCCGTGACGCGGTCACGCTCGTCCACCAGGCTTTGTACCCTCTCCACAACCTGGCTGTAGCTTTCCAGGGAGGCCACGGCGGCCTGTTCGGCGATGTTGGAGACGGCAAACGGCGTGGCGGCTGCGCGCAGGTAGGCGGTGACCTCCGGCTGCGAGACGGAATAGCCCACGCGCAGTCCGGCCAGCCCGTGCGCCTTGGAGAACGTTCGAAGGACCACCACGTTGGGGTACTTGCGGTACATGGAAATGCCGTCCACGGCATCGTCCGCGCGGACGAATTCCTGGTACGCCTCGTCGATGACAACGACCACGTCGGAGCGCACGCTGCGGATGAATTCCTCCGTTTCCGCGGTCCTGAGCACGGGGCCGGTGGGGTTGTTGGGCGTGCACAACAGCACCACCTTCGTGTTTTCGGTGATGGCGGCGGCCATCGCGGGAAGGTCGTGGGTGCCGTCGACACGGACGGGCACCTGCACGCTGCGCGCCCCGGCCAGGCCGACGCAGATCGGATAGGCCTCAAAGGAGCGCCATGCGTAGACCACCTCGTCGGCGGTGCCGTCGTCGTTCGCGCCGGCAAAGGCCGCCAGGATCTGGTTCAGTGCGCCCAGGGACCCGGCGCCGGTGACGACGTCGTCGGCCGGGATGTCCAGGAAGGTGCCCAGGGCAGTGCGGAGCAGTGTGCACGTGGTGTCGGGATAGCGGTGGACCTCCAGCTTGCCGTGCAGCAGTTCCAGCACAGCGGGCACGGGGCCCAGGGGGTTTTCATTGGAGGAGAGCTTGAAGCTTTCCAGCCCGGGGATTTCCACCGGAGGCTTGCCCGCTGCGTATTTGGGCAGCCGCCCCACGACGGGGCGGGGGTGGACACCGGTTTGCTGGGCTTCGCTGTTCAAGGTCATGCCACCAGCCTAATTGAGCGCGGGGGGCTGCGCGCCGGATTGGGGGTGTGAAAGCATGGCTACATGATCAGATTTGTGCTCCGGGTGCTCGTCAACGCCCTTGCCGTGTGGGTTGCCGCCTGGATCCTTCCCGGGGTGGCAGTGGTGCAGAAGGGGACCACCGGCCTGGAAACGTCCAACGCGACCGTCAACACCGTGCTGGCCTTCATTTTCATTGGCCTGGTTTTCGGCGTGGTCAACGCCCTGGTGAAACCGGTCGTGAAGGTCCTGGCCCTCCCCGTCACCATCCTGACCCTGGGCCTGTTCACGATCATTATCAATGCGGCCATGCTGTGGCTGACGTCGTGGCTGAGCTCGTACACGCCCGTCCATTTCACCATCGACCACTTCTTTTGGACCGCCATCCTTGCCGCCGTCATCATCAGCATCGTCTCCCTGCTGATGGGCGGGCTGACCCGGTCCCGGACGCGCCGCTAGCCGGGCCGTGCCCGCCTTTCCGGTTTCGGCCCGTCCACATCGCGTCCCTGGTAGACCCTTCGGGACACCGTCAGCGGGCCGCCGCCGGCCAGGCCCCCCGCTGCGGCGCGGCCCAGAAAGAGCCCCACGCTTCCCTGCACCGCCTGGATGCCCGGGTCGCTGCTGCGTTCCAGCGCCGCAGCGTCATCGAGGTAGTTCCCCAGGTCGTGGGCGTTCTTGACGGTCTCGACGGCACCCTTGACGTCGGCGCCCCCGGACCGGTGGGAGGTCACCGTCACCCAGTCCGCCGAATCCGGCGGCGGGCCGTAATCCAAGGCTGTCACGATGTCGTCTTCATTTTGAAAGTCCAGCACCTTGACACCGGGGGCGACAGGCAGGTTTCGGGCCGGGGCCCCGGCGATGATGATCATCTTGACATTGAAGTCGGCCAGAAATTGCGGATTTGCCGCGGCTGCCGCTGCATGGATTCCTCCGCCGCTGTGGCCGGTGATCATGACATCCTCCGTGGCCCGCGCCCCCGCGGCAGCCAGGGCCTGGCGCATCATCTCCTGGACCACAACCTCCTGCTGCTTGAAGTGCTCCTGTTGCGCCGCCGTCAGGCCCTCCAGGTCGCCTTCCAGGTCCATGGGGTTGGCGCTGTCCACCGTTGACCAGTCCTCCGTGCCCGGCAAGTGCACGATCCAGGCGCGTGTTCCGTCCGGCCGGTCCAGGCGGTCCACGACGACTGAACCCGGCGGGTAGCCGTAGGCGTCCTGGCTGCCGGCCAGCAGGCCCGCGGCGCCAGGGCCAACGTCGACCCGGACGGGTTCGAAGGGGTCCGGGGCGGCCCGGCCAGGCTGCCCTTCCCCGGGCGCGGCGTGCCATTCACCGGCCGGCACCTGCCGCAACTCCAGGTGCCCGGGTTTGGCCAGTCCGCTCCAGTCGAAGAATCTGCGCACGCCTGCTGCCGCCTCCACGCCGGAATTGCCCCTCCCGGCAAAGGAGCCGTGTCCAAGGAGGTACGCCAGCCCCGCCATCGGGCCCAGCAGGCCGGTGAGGTAGGCCGGGCCGTCGTTGAGCATGTCCTCGGCCTGGTCCCGCAGCCCCCCACGCTCCGCAGCGTCCCGCGCCTGTCGGAGCTGGCCCAGGAACACGAGGGGACCAAAGATCCCCGCGGCAGACACCTGGACGCCGGCCAGCAGGGCCTGGCGGCGCTTCGCCCTCTCACGGGCCACCGTCTCCGCTTCGGCGGCCTCATAGCGCCCGGCGGCCGCAGACGCATGCCGGGCCAGTTCGGCAACCCCCTGCCCCGCCGCCGCAGCCCTTTCCTGCGCCGAAGACAGAAAGTCCTCGGCGGCCCGCGCGGCATAGTACGTGGCATCGGCTCCCTGCAGGCCGGATGCCACCAGCTGCGCCGCAAAGTCCGACATCCACCGCAACTCCCCTGCCAGGGCGGTCGCCAGCTCCTGCGCGTCCTCCCCCACGGGCCCAATGCCCCTGGCCGCCGCCTCGATTTCAGCCAGCGTGTACTTCACCCGGCCCGCCCCGCCGGTGATGCTGAAACCGGTGCCGTCGCCATCGTCCCGCGTCATGGCCTACCCTCCCGGTATTCCCGGCCCGCGTGCGGCGAGGGATTCAAGGACCCTCGCATAGGCCGCAACGTAATCCCCGGCCACCCGGACCTCCGAGGAAGCTGCCGCCAGTTCCGCCGCCCGCAGCGCGGCCTCCTGCCGGAAGGCCTCCGCCGCCTTCGATTCCCACTCCAGGCGGGTGGCAGCTGCCAGTCGTGCACGGATGTTTTCCAACTCACCGGCCAGGCGGGACAACCGGGCGGCCAGGGCGGACATCTCGCCCGGCGACCGTGACGGGTCCCAGTAAGCCGAAGGTCCGGCACACTGCCCCAATCCGCTGATGTGTCCAGCCGGCCCCCGCACCACGTAACCCATGCCGCCTCCCCCTTCCGCCGCCGCCAAGGCCGGCATCGCGCCCCGCAGGGACCTCTCCCTTTCGACAGTAGGCACCGCCGGCGTGCCGTGCCAGCGCCCCGGCACGGATGGGGGACAAGGCGGCGCGCTTCCCGGCCTGTGGAGGCGGCGGTGCGGCCAAACGCACCGCCACGGGGGCCCACGGCGAAGGAACCCGTCGTTCATGAAAGAATTGGGTCATGTCTGATTCCGCCTCCGCCATTGCCCGCATCCCTTCCGGCCGCCTGTCCCTGGCCGCCGCCCCCGGCCACATCGCCCTGGGCCCGCTCGACGGCCGGTACTCGGGCGCCGTGGCGCCGCTGGTCGACTACCTCTCCGAGGCAGCCCTGAACCGTGACCGGGTAGGTGTTGAGGTGGAGTGGTTTATCCACCTCACCAGCAACAACGTGCTGCCCGGCACCACACCGCTGACCGCTGAACAGCAGGCCGGGCTGCGCGCCATCGTCACCGAGTTCGACGCCGATTCCATCGCGGAACTGGCCGGGATTGAAAAAGTCACCGTCCACGACGTCAAGGCCGTGGAGTACTTCATCGGCAACCACCTCTCCGCCCTGGGACTGGAACGGCTGAAGCCGCTGGTCCACTTCGGTTGCACCAGCGAGGACATCAACAACCTTTCCTACGCGGTGGGAATCAAGGGCGCCGTGGAGGACGTCTGGCTGCCGGCAGCCCGGAGCCTGGTTGCCAAGATCGCCGAAATGGCCGGGGAAAACCGCGCCGTGCCGATGCTTTCACGCACGCACGGCCAGCCGGCCACGCCCACCACGCTGGGCAAGGAACTGGCCGTCACGGCGCACCGCCTGACCCGCCAGCTGGACCGGATCGCCAAGACCGAATTCCTGGGCAAGATCAACGGCGCCACCGGCACCTATTCCGCCCATTACGCGTCCGTGCCCGAAGCCGACTGGCAGGAAGTTTCCCGCAGCTTTGTCGAGGGCCTGGGCCTGACGTGGAACCCGCTGACCACCCAAATTGAGTCGCACGACTGGCAGGCCGAGCTCTATGCGGACATGGCCCGGTTCAACCGCATCCTGCACAACCTGTGCACCGACGTGTGGAGCTACATCTCGATCGGCTACTTCGTGCAGATTCCGGTGCCGGGCGCCACGGGCTCCTCGACCATGCCGCACAAGGTCAACCCGATCCGCTTTGAAAACGCCGAGGCGAACCTGGAGATCTCCAACGCCCTCCTGGACACCCTGGGCGCCACGCTGGTGACCAGCCGCTGGCAGCGGGACCTCACCGACTCCTCGAGCCAGCGCAACATCGGCGTCGCCTTCGGCCATTCGCTGTTGGCCATCAGCAACGTGCTGGGCGGCCTCGGCCGGCTGGACACGGCCGAGGCCGTGCTGGCCGACGACCTGGACCACAACTGGGAAGTACTCGCCGAAGCCATCCAGATGGTCATGCGTGCCGAGGCCATCGCCGGCGTCGACGGCATGGAAGACCCGTACGAGCGCCTCAAGGACCTGACCCGCGGCCGCCGCGTGGACGCCGCCCGGATGCAGGAGTTCGTCTCCGGCCTGGGCTTGTCCGACGGCGCGCAGGCCCGCCTGCTGGCCCTGACCCCGGGCACGTACATTGGCATTGCCGAATCGCTGGTGGACCACCTGCAAAAGTAGTGTAGCGGCTGCCTCCCCGCCCTCAGCCGCAGCGGTCGATGTAGGACTGCCAGGCCACGAGGAACCGCTCACGCGCCAGGTCATCCCGCCACCGCCAGAGCTTGCACGGCTGTGTGGAGCCGCGCCGGACCCCGAGGCAGTCCGGCACTGCGTACGGCAGGCCGCAGCGGGGGCAGCACTCGGGCGCCCACACGGCCGGGTTTACCATGGCGGCCCGCCGGAGCACGGCACGGTCGTTGTAGGCGCCCAGGTTTATCAGCCGGTATTCGGTGTTGGTGGCCCGCGGCGCGCTGCATTCCCGAAACCGCGCGACCATGGCAAAGCCGTCGGGGAGCAAGAATTCCTTGGCACGCATGAGGAAGCACACCAGGCATTCGTTCGGCCCCGGCATCATCATCCCTGCCGTCAGCGCCGTGAATTGCCGGTCCACGTCATCCGTGCCGCCGTCGGGGAACCCATCGCCGGAATCCGGGCCTTCCGTTGATCCGTCATCGTCCACAAAGCCGTAGTCGTCCATGAAGAGATCCTTTCCATGGACCAACCCTTGCAATGGCCGGCCCCCACGGAAAGGGCCGGGGCGGCAAATGTGGACAAAAGGCCGCCCCGTCCGGGCTGTGCAGGGCCGGGCTGTGCAGGGCCGGGCGGGGCAGGCGCGCACAGCGTCCCTAGACCTGCGCCCCCTGGAAGGCGACGATCCGCTCCAGGCCCTCGCGGACGGCGTCGTACCCGGCGGCAAAGCTCAACCGGACGGTGCGGCCCCCATGGACGGTGTCGAAGTCGAGCCCGGGCACCACGGCCACGCCCTGCGCCTCCAACAGCGCCGAACAGTACGCGGCCGAGTCGGCGAAGCCGTCCATGGCTGCGCCAAGGCCTGCGTAGAGGTAAAAGGCGCCGTCGGCCGGCGCTGCGTCCACCCAGCCCAGCCGGTCCAGCATTGTCAGCAGGTAGGCGCGGGTGCGGGAATATTCCGCCACGGCCGCCTCCGCTTCGGCATAGGAGGCTTCGCTGAACGCCTCCACCGCCGCCATTTGGGCCGGCGCCGGCGGGCAGAGCGCCACGTTTCCGGCGAGCGCGTCCACCACCCCGATGAGGTCGTCCGGCACCAGCGCCCACCCCAGCCGCCAGCCCGTCATCCCCCAGTACTTGGAAAAGCTGGAAACCACGACGCCGGAACGGTCCAGTTCCCAGGCGCACACGCCGTGGGGATCGGGGGCGCCGGGGGCCGGGTTGGTGATGCCGTGGTAAATTTCATCGCTCACCAGGCGCACCGCATTCTCCGCGCACCAGCCCGACAGGGCGGCCAGCTCCTGCCGGGACGCCATGGTGCCGGTGGGGTTGGCCGGCGAGGCCAGCACCAGCCCGGACAGGGGCCCGTGCTGGGCGGCCGCGGCGTCAAGCTGTGCGGGCACCGGCTGGAAGCGGGTTTCCGGGCCGCAGTCCAGCTCGACGACCTCGATGCCCAGCGCGCGCAGGATGTTCTTGTAGGCCGGGTAGCCGGGCCGGGCCAGGACCACGCGGTCCCCCGCATTGAACGCGGACAGGAAGGCCAGCATGAACGCCCCGGAGGAACCGGTGGTGACCGCAACGTTGCGCGCGGCGACGTCCAGCCCGTACCAGCGCTTGTAGTGGCCGGTGATTGCCTCGCGGAGCCCGGCAATGCCCAATGCCGGGGTGTAGGTCAACGGGGTTCCGGCCGCGTGGATGGCGGACGCGGCGGCGGACACGGCCGACGGCGCGCCCCCTCCCGGCTCCCCCGCGCACAGCGAAATGACGTTTCGGCCCGCCGCACGCAGTTCGGCCACCCGCGCCAGGATGTCCATCACGGCAAATGGCGGCACCTGGGCACGGCGGGCGACGGTCAGCGGACGGTTCATGGCAGGCTCCACCCACGCCACCGCTAGGACAGGCCCTTGCCGATGATCGGGATGCCGGTGGTCGGGAACGAGCCGGGGAACACCGCCGGCGTTGCCGGGGGGACCGGCTGCAGCGCCACCTTGACGTCGTCGCCCGGGGTGAGCCGGACCGTGGTGCCGCGCACGTCCACGGCGAGGGGTTCGACGTCGGGCCCGTCCTGCAGGCTGAAGGTGATGGCGTCCGCCACCAGGGAGACGGCCAGCAGGGCCCCGCGCACGGTCAGCTTGAAGGACAGGCTGTCCCAGCCCTCGGGCAGTCGCGGGTCGAAGTGGAACATTTCGCCCTGGTCGCGCATGCCGGCAAAGCCGCAGACCAGCGAGCTCCAGATGCCGCCCGCCGAGGCGATGTGCACACCGTCCACGGTGTTCGCATGGGTATTGTCCAGGTCGATGAACACGGCCTCCGTGAAGTGCTTCAGGGCGGTGTGGCCGTAGCCCACTTCCGCAGCCATGATGCCCTGCACGCAGGCGGACAGGGTGGAGTCGCCGGTGGTGATGGGATCGTAAAAGTCGAAGGCGCGCTGCTTTTCCTCCGCGGTGAAGTCCTGCCACTGCAGGAACATGGCCAGCACCGTGTCCGCCTGCTTGAGCACCTGGTGGCGGTAAATCACCAGGGGGTGGAAATGCAGCAGCAGCGGGTATTTGTCCTTCGGCGTGGTCCAGTCCCAGGGCTCCAGCGTCATGAAGTCGGCGTCCTGGCTGTAGACCTGTAGATGGGAGTCATACGGCAGGCACATCCTGTCGGCGGCCTGCTGCCAGAGCTGCCGCTCGCGCTCCGTGACGTCGGGACGGCCCTGGGCGGCGGCAGCCTTGCGCAGGTTGAAGCGCGCCATGACGTTCGTGTACAGGTTGTCATTGACCACGGCCGTGTACTCGTCGGGGCCCGTGACGCCGTGGATGTGGAACATGCCGTCCTTGCCAAAGAAGCCCAGCGAGGCCCACATGCGGGCCGTTTCAACGAGCAGGTCCGCGCCGATTTCGCCCTGGAAGGTGGGGTCCCCGGTGGCCCACCCGTAGCGGTTCGCGGCGAAGGCAATGGCGGCGGCAATATGGAACTGGGCCGTCCCGGCGGCATAGTAGGCGCTGGCCTCCAGTCCGTTGATGGTCCGCCAGGCGAACAGGGCCCCGTCCACGCTGAGCTCGGCGGCGCGCCGGCGGGCCGTGGGCAGCATCTGGTGGCGGGATTCAAGCACCTGCCGCGCGGCGTGCGGGTTCGTGTAGGTCAGGTACGGCAGGAGGTAGATTTCCTGGTCCCAGAAGTAGTGCCCTTCATAGCCGGCGCCCGTGACGCCCTTGGCCGGGATGCCGGAAACGCCGGCCCGCGCGGTGGCCTGCGCCAGCTGGAACAGGTTCCACCGCACCGCCTGCTGCAGCTGCGGCTCGCCTCCCACCACAATGTCCGCTACGTCCCAGTAGTGCCGGTAGTGGGCGGCGCTGTCGGCGAAAATGGCGTCAACGTCCGCCAGGGCTGCACCGGCCTGTGCCGCGAGGGCCTCGCCGCGGTCCTCCTCCTGGCTTTCCCCGGCCACGGCATAGCTGACGCTCTTCGCCAGGCGGAACGTCCGCCCGCCCTCGACGGCCAGGACGTACCGCACGCTGGACTCGTCCGCGGCCACCACGGTCTCAAACGGCTGTTCGTCCGCGTTGGTCTCGTGTGCCACGGCCACGGCCACGCGCTGGTGCGAGGTGGCGGTCTCCCAGGCCAGGCTGAAGGCGCCGTCGGCCCCTTCCAGGTGCAGCGGCTGCAGGATCCTGTCTGCGTGGCGGCCGGGCCGGCGGGGGTCGCTGAAGGACTCTTCGCTGACGGGCAGGTCCTGCCGGTTGACGACAGTGGACACCACATCGACGTACACGTCCCGGTCCGCGGTAATGTCCAGTTCGATGCCCAGGAGGCCGCGCCCCGTGAAACCGACGGCGCGGCGCACCGTGGTGTTCACCGTGGCACCGGAGCGGGTGGCCCAGGTGGCCGTCCCTTCGTGGATGCCGGTGGAGAAGTCAATGCTGCGCCGGTAGTCCAGCACCGTGGACTCGGCCAGCAACAGCTGTTCGCCGTCGATCGTGACCGTGAAGCCGCTGGCCTCGGGCACATACACGATGCGCTGTCCGGTCCGGGCAAATCCGTACGCGTTTTCCGCGTGCTTGATCTCCCACGTTTCGTAAAAGCCGTTGATGAAGGTGCCCGGGAGCTTGCCGGGGCCGCCGAAGGAAAACGAACCGCGGATCCCCAGGTGCCCGTTGCCCAGCGCCATGAGCGTTTCCATGGTGCCGGCGTCGTCGGGGCTGGAGGCGGTTTCCACCAGCCGCCAGGGATCGCAGGGGAAGCGCTGGCGGTCGGAGCTGATCAGTGCCATGGGTTTCTCTCCTCGGGGGTGAAATGAAGATTTGGGGGCGGAAGGGTCCTACAGGAGCTCCGCAAGGTCGTCGACCACGGTGGTGGCGCCGGCGTCGAGCAGCACCTGGCGCCCGGCCCCGCGGTCCACGCCGATCACCGCGCGGAAGTCGCCGGCGCTGCCGGCCCGCACCCCGGACACGGCATCCTCCACCACGATGCAGTCCTGCGTGGGCACGCCCAGCAGGCTTGCCGCGTAGCTGAACGTGTCATGGTTGGGCTTGCCGGGCAGGCCGTGCGCCGCAGCGACCTCCCCGTCCACGACCACGGGGAAGTGGTGGTCCAGGCCGGCCGCCTTCAGTACGGCCGGCGCGTTCCGGGAGGACGAGACGACGGCGAGCTTGAGTCCGTGCGCCAGCGCGGCCTCCACGAACCTCACCGAGCCCGGGTACGGGGCCACCCCGCCCGAGGCGATGATGTCGTTGAAGACCCGGTTTTTGCGGTTGCCCAGGCCGTGGACGGTGTCGTGCGCGGGGTCGTCGTCCAGCGGGCCCTCGGGCAGCGTGATGCCGCGGGAGGCCAGGAAGTCCCGGACGCCGTCAAAGCGCGGCTTGCCGTCGATGAAGTCAAAGTAGTCGCTGTCCCGGTAGCCGGGCCGGCCGGTGCCCGCAAGGTATTCCTCGAAGAGCTGGCGCCAGGCCTGTTCGTGCACCAGGGCGGTGGGTGTCAGGACGCCGTCGAGGTCAAACAGGAGTGCGGTGGCGGCGGTCCAGTCGGTGGTGGTGTTGGCTGCGGTCCCTGTCATGGTCGCGGTCCCTTCATCACTGGCGGGTGGTGGTGCGTTGGATGGGCTCCCTTCCAGCATATGCCGGGCCGGGCCGTGGCCAGGGTGGGACCGGCCGCCAATTTCATTCCCCGCCGTCCCGGCACACACCCTAGGCTGGTGGGGTGAGTGAACTTACCGGCCGCGCGCCCGGCGAACTGGTCCAGCCCATCATCCTGCTCGTGGACCGGGTGGAGCCGGCGGACCGGGACGCGGGCATCGCCGCGGCCGCGCTGGCCTCCGTGCAGGCGTACCTGCACGACCCCGGCCAGGCCGGCTGGGAGCCATGGGCTGCCGGGGCGTTTGCCAAGTCCGTGCGCCGGGCGGACGCAAAAATGTTTGCGAAGGTCCTGGCCGCCTTCCCGGACCATGCCCTGGCCGTGGTGGGGCGCGCGCGTGCGGCGGGCCTGCCGCCCCTGCCGGCGGAAGCACTGCCGAAGCTGCTGGCCAAGCTGCAGGTGTCAGGCACGCAGCTGCCTGCCGGGGAGCCGCTGGCGCTGCAGCCGCTGGCCATTGTGCTCAATGGCTCGCTGGACATGTCCACGGGGAAGGCCGCCGCGCAGGCCGCCCATGCGCTCTTCGCGTGGGTGCTGGAGGCCAAGCCGGCCGCCGTGGAAGCCTGGGTGGCGGACGGATGCCCGCTGTCCGTGCGGGAACTGCCGGCAAAGGAGTTCCGCAAGGGTGCCAGGAAATCGGCCGGGCCGGTCATCCAGGATGCGGGCCGCACCGAGATCGAGCCCGGCTCCGCCACCGCCTACGTGGCCACCGCTTAGCCAAAGGACGACGCCGGAACCTGGGTTCCGGCGTCGTCCTGTACGTTGGGTGCCCCGCTACTCGGCGGCGGCGAGCTGGCCGCAGGCGCCGTCAATTTCCTTGCCGCGGGTGTCGCGCAGCGTGGTGGGCACGCCGTGCCCGATCAGCGTGTCGATGAACTCCTGCATGACATGCGGCTCCGAGGACGTCCAGATGGAGCCCGGGGTGGGGTTCAGCGGGATCGGGTTCACGTGGACCCAGCCGCGGCCGCGCGCGTTGAGCTTCTTCGCGAGCAGCTCGGCACGCCAGGGGTGGTCGTTCATGTCCTTGATCAGCGCGTACTCGATGGACACGCGGCGGCCCGTCACCTTGTAGTAGTTGTAGGCGGCGTCGAGGGCGGCGTCCACCTTCCACCGGTCGTTGACCGGGATCAGGTCGTCGCGCAGCTCGTCGTCGGGCGCGTGCAGGGACAGCGCAAACGTGACGGCCACGCCTTCCTGGGCCAGCTTGTTGATGGCCGGGACCAGGCCCACCGTGGAGACCGTGATGCCGCGGGCGCTCATGCCCAGGCCCTCCGGCGCCTCCGCCACCATGCGGTGCACGGCGTTCATGACGCGCTTGTAGTTGGCCAGCGGCTCGCCCATGCCCATGAAGACAATGTTGGTGACGCGCTCGGCGTCATGCCCGCCGTCCTTGCGGAGGTTGCCCAGCCCGCCCTCGGCGATGACCCGGTTGGCCTGGACGATCTGGTCCAGGATCTCCGCGGTGGACATGTTGCGGGTCAGCCCGGCCTGGCCGGTGGCGCAGAACGGGCAGTTCATGCCGCAGCCGCACTGGCTGGACACGCACAGGGTGACGCGGCCGGGGTAGCGCATGAGCACGGATTCCACGAGGGAGCCGTCAAAGAGGCGCCACAGGAACTTGATGGTGTCGCCGTTGTCCGTGGTGAGGCGCTTGACCTCGGTCAGCAGCTTCGGGAACATCGTTTCGGTGATCTCGGCGCGGCGGTCCCTGGGGAGGTCGCTCATGCGCTCGGGATCGGTGGTGTAGTGCTGGAAGTAGTGCACGGAGAGCTGCTTGGCACGGAACGCCGGCAGGCCCATCTCCTTGAACTTCGCCTCCCGCTCGGCGAGCGTCAAGTCCGCCAGGTGGGTTGGCGGCTGGGACACGCGCGGGGACTTGAACTGCAGCAGCGGGCGGCCTTCCGGGCCGGTGGCCTGCTTCCAGCCCTCGGTGGCGGGCCTGACCTGGGCGGCACGGCGGACGGGGCGCGCCTTGGTGGACGTTGCGGCGGGCGCATCGACAGGGCTGGGGGCGTTTTTGGGGGAAGTCATCCTTCCCATTGTCCCCTACAACCGCGCCCCTGTCCCGCCGGGGCAGTCAATATCACATTCTCCCGGTTTCGTCCCGCTTTTCCGGCGGCCGCTAGTCAACAAATTCCGACTGGGTCTCGATGAATTTCCACTCGGCCGGCGTCAGGCTGCCCGCGGCCACTTCCCCGCCGGCCGCCTTCACGGCGGCCAGGACGTGCTCCGGCACCGTTTCGGCCTCAAGGTTTTCGCGCAGCCACTCCTTCGCCGGAAGGTCCAGCTCAAGCCACCACAGATGAATTTCCACTTTGGCCACCCCCTTAGGATGTGCTTCCACGCTATGCCCATTGGCGGCCCCGTTCAATGGTCCGGCGCCCACCCGTCACTAGCGGCGGTTGTGAGGGCTCAAAGCCGCCACAAGTGACGGCTCAGTGCACAGGCGCCGCCGTCGGGTGGAGCCAGGTCCATCACCGAACAAATCATGATCAAGTTTTCACCATATGAAAATTAGATTTCCTCTTGCGAAAATCGTTCGCAGGGGAATAAAGTCGTTCCATCCCCACAAGGTGACGTACACAACACAACATTCAATTCCTTCGATTGGTTGTACACGCGATGAATGACTTTGACCCCGGTGCGCTGAAGGCGAGTTCGGCACACCCCCGCCAGGGACGGCAACGACGCCGCTCCCTCGCCCGGGTTCTGTTCGCCACGGTGGCGCTGACAGTGACAGGCCATCTGTGGCCGCACACTGTCCTCACGCCACTTTCCTGGAGCATGGAATCCGTCCTCCCGGTGATCCTTTTGGCATCACCGGCCCTCCTGGCGCGATCCGCCGCCACCCGTCCGGCCCCCGGCGCGCACCCCTTTCGCCCGGCCTTTTAGTGGCCCCCGCCACGGGAGCCCCCAAACCACCCCCGGAGATTTCCATGCCCAAGACAGCAAAGACGGCATCCGCCGTGACCCCGTCCGCCTCCCCCGATCCACAGCCCACCGTCCCGCAGGCAAAGCCCCGCGGCAAGGCGCGCTGGAACATTGCCCTCCTCATGGGCTTTGGGATCCTGATCAACTACATTGACCGGCTTTCCATATCGGTCACCCAGACGCCGCTTTCGCACGAATTCGGCCTCACCGCCACCGAGTTCGGTGTGCTGTCCTCGGCGTTCCTGTGGTCCTACGCCATCATGCAGATCCCTTCCGGCATGCTGCTGGACCGCTTCGGCGTCAAGAAGGTCTGGGGCGCCAGCGCCGTGCTGTGGTTCATCGCCTCGGTGCTGACGGCGGTTGCCTCGGGCGCGTGGATCATCGTGCTGGCCCGGGTCCTGCTCGGCGTTGCAGAGGCGCCCGCCTTCCCCGGCGCCATGAAGGCCACCGGCCTGTGGTTCCCGCGCCACGAACGGGGACTGTGCACGGCCATCTTTGACAGCGGCACGCGCCTGGCCAACGTCATCGGGCTGCCCCTCATTGCCTTTACTGTTGCCACCTGGGGCTGGCGCGAGGCCTTCTGGGTCCAGGCGGCCCTGTCCCTGGTGTTCCTGGCCGCCTTCGTCTGGAAATACAGCGGCCCGCAGGCCAAGCTGCGCAGAAAGGCGCTTTCCGAGGAGGAGTACAAGTACATCGTCGACGGCGGCGCCTCATCCGAGTCCGTTCGCCCCAAGAGCGACCTGGCCACCGTCGGCTACCTCCTGCGCCAGCGCAAGGTCTGGGGCCTGTCGCTCGGCCTGGCCGGGGCCGGCTACGTGCTGTGGATGCTGCTGACCTGGCTGCCGGGCTACATGCAGCAGAGCATGGACCAGAGCATTCTCAAGAGCGGCATCTACGCAGCCGTGCCCGCCCTGGCCATGTTCGTCTCCGAGATGACCATTGGCGGCTGGTGGGTGGACCGGGTCATTGGCCGGGGCGCCAATGCCGACAAGGTCCGCAAGGGCGTCATCATCGTCGGCATGGTCGTGGCCCTGCTGACCGTCGGTGCCGCCTTCAGCCACAGTGCCACAACGGCCATCATCTGGATCGCGGCCGGCAGCGCCGGCATCGCACTGGTCTACGTCACGAGCAACTCCCTGCCGGCACTCATTGCCCCCGAGGGCAGCGCCGGGTCCCTGGCAGCGATCGTCAACTGCGTGAACCTGCTGGCCGGCGTGGCCGCACCGATCGTCACCGGCCTGGTCGTGGACATCACCGGCAGCTTCGCCTTCGCGTTCATCATCGGAGGCGTCGCGCTCGTGGGCGGGCTGCTTTCCTACCTCCTGCTCATGGGCAGGCTGGAACCCATCCCGGCCCGGGCCGTGGTGCACGACGACGCCGTGGCCTGATCCCCGCGGGCATCCCCGCAGCCGGTGCACCTTCAGTGCACCGGCTGCGGGGATGTTGCGTGTCAGCCGCGCGGGATGTTGCGCAGGTTGCTGCGGGCCATGCTGACGGCCTCGCCGGCCCCCTTGTTCAGCACGATCTTGGACATGGCCGTGGCAAAGCCGATCACCTGCCCGCCCTTGATCTTCGGCGGGATGGACAGCGCCTGCGGGTCCGTGATGACCTCCACGAGGGACGGGCCGTTGTGCGCAAATGCGGCGCGGTAGGCGTTCGCGATGTCCGCCGGGTCCGTGACGCGCACGGCATGGAACCCCAGTGCGGCGGCCACCGCGGCGTAGTTGGCATCCGGGACGTCCACGCCAAAGTCCTGCAGGCCGTCCACCAGCATCTCCAGCTTCACCATGCCCAGCGTGGAGTTGTTGAACACCACCACATTCAGGGGCAGGTGGTGTGCGGCGGCCGTAATCAGCTCGCCCAGCAGCATCGACAGCCCGCCGTCACCCGAGACCGAGATGACCTGCCGCTCCGGATACGCCGACTGTGCACCAATGGCCTGGGGCAGCGCATTGGCCATGGAGCCGTGCAGGTAGGAGCCGATCAGCCGGCGCGTGCCCAGGGGGTTGATGTAGCGGGCCGTCCACACATTGCACATGCCGGTGTCGGCGGTGAAGATGGCGTCCTTCGCGGCCACCTCATCCAGGAGCGAGGCGGCGTATTCCGGGTGGATGGGCACCAGCTTGTCCGCCTTGCGCGTGTAGGCGCCGACCGCCTTGTTCATGAGCCTGTCATGCTTCTTCAGGATCGCATCGAGGAACTTGGAGTTCTTCTTGGCCTCCACCAGGGGCAGCAGGGCCTGGAGCGTGGGCAGGACGTCGCCGTGGATGGCGAGGTCGACGTCGGTGCGCCGGCCCAGGTGCTCCGGTGCCCGGTCCACCTGGGCCGTCCGGGTCGCCGGCAGGAACTGGTCGTAGGGGAAGTCGGTGCCGAGCAGGATCAGCAGGTCCGCGTCCTCGATGCCTTCCGCCGCGGCCCCGTAACCGAGCAGGCCGGTCATGCCGATGTCATAGGGGTTGTTGTATTGGATGAAATCCTTGCCCCGCAGGCTGTGCCCGATCGGTGCATTGACCTTCTCCGCCAGCGCCACCACCTCGTCGTGTGCGCCCTGCACGCCGGCACCGGCAAAGATGGCCACCCTGGCGGCGCCGTTGATGGCGTCGGCCAGCTCCTGCACGCTTTCCGCGGCCGGGACCAGGCTGGCCGGGCGCAGCGGGCGCTGCAGCGGTGCCGCCGCCGTGGCGGGCAGGCTGGCGATGTCGCCGGGCAGTGTCACGACGGCCACGCCGCGCAGGCCCACGGCGTGCTGGATGGCGTTGTGCAGCACGCGCGGCGCCTGGTCCGAGGTGCTCACCAGCTCCGAATAGACGGAGCATTCGTCGAAGATCCGGTCCGGGTGGGTTTCCTGGAAGAAGCCGCTGCCAATCTGCTTGCTGGGAATGTGCGAGGCGATGGCGAGCACCGGGGCGCCGGTGCGGTTGGCGTCGTACAGGCCGTTCATCAGGTGCAGGTTCCCGGGACCGCAGGAGCCGGCGCAGACGGCCAGCTGCCCGGTCAGCTGGGCTTCGGCGCCGGCGGCGAACGCGGCGGCCTCTTCATGCCGGACGTGGATCCAGTCGATCCCGCCCTTGGCGGATCCGCCCGTTTTCCGGACCGCGTCCACCAGGGGGTTCAGGCTGTCGCCCACAATCCCGTAGATGCGCCGCACCCCTGCGGCCTGCAGTTGTTCAATGAGCTGGGTGGCAAGTTCCTTCGCCATGGGCTGTTCTCCTGCACTCGGGTGGTCCTGCTGTTCGGATAACGCCAATATATCCTCCGGGCTGCCGGCCCGGCGCCGAAAAAGGGGCCAAGCCGCGAGAAAGGGGTTGCTTCACCCCTGTCTCGCGGCTTGGCCCCTTTCTCGCTATCTGGCAGCGGCCCGGGCGTCCTGCGCCGCGGCAACCACGTCGCGCACCGCCACAAACAGCGGATGCCCCGGGGCCAGCCCGGTGATCCGTTCCGTGGCGGCGTCCGCCGCGTTGTCCGCCAGGATGGCGGCCAGTTCCACGGCCTCGGCGTCGCCGTCGTCGTGGAACCGCAGGGCCGCGCCCACGGCCTCCAGCAGGGCGCCGGGAACCACGCCGTTCTCGGCCAGTTCGGCGGCCGGGCCGATGAAGCGCTCGTGGCGGCTGAGCTTGCGCAGCGGCGCACGGCCCACCCGCACCACGGTGTCCGGCAGGTGTTCGTTGGAGAAGCGCAGCAGGATCTTTTGGACGTAGGCCTCCTGCTCCGCCTCCGCAAAGTCGTGCTTGGCAACCAGCAGCGCCTTCGTTTCGGCCAGCACCGCCCGGACCTTGGCCTGCACGCCCGGGTCCGCCATGGCATCGGAGATCTTGCCGATCCCGGCCGCGTAGCCGAAGTAGGCGGTGGCGGCATGCCCGGTGTTCACGGTGAACAGCTTGCGTTCAATGTAGGGCGCCAGGTCGTCCACGAAGGTGGCCCCCGGGATGGCCGGGGCGCCGCCGTCGAACGGGGTTTTGTCGATGACCCATTCAAAGAACGTCTCCACCGTGACGTCCAGGCCCTGGCCGGGCGCCTGGTTGGGCACGATCCGGTCCACGGCGGTGTTGGCAAACACGGCGCGGGCGTCGACCGTGGCTGCATCCACGGCGCTGTTGCCACGGACCGCGGCCTCCAGGATGTCGGTGGCATTGATCGCGTTCTCGCACGCCATGACCTGCAGCGGGGGCAGGGCGGCGTCACGCGCCGCGATGCCCTGGGCGATCAGCGGGGCCACGAACTTGAGGATGGTCGGGCCCACCGCGGTGGTGACCATGTCCGCCGTCGCGATTTCCGCAACCACGGCCTCCGGCGCGGCGGCCGAGTTCAGGGCGCGGAAGTTGTCCACCGTGTGCACGGCCGGGTCCTCCCCCACCTCGTGGACCTGGTAGCTCTCCGCGGCCGCGAGCTCGTTGATGAGCGCCTCGGCCACGTCGGCAAAGACCACCTCGTAGCCGGCGTTGTGGAGCAGCAGCCCCACGAAGCCGCGGCCAATGTTTCCGGCCCCAAAATGAACTGTTTTCACTATGCGTTGACCTTTCCGAAGATGTCCAGGACGTCATCGACGCTGCCGGCCTGTTCCAGCCGGGCCACCTGGTCCTTGTCGGTGAACACGCGGGCAATGGAGGACAGGATGGCCAGGTGCTCGTTGTTCACCCCGGCCACGCCCACCACGAACTTCACGGGCTTGCCGTTCCAGTCGATGCCCTCCGGATAGCGGATGATGGACACGGCCGAGCTGGCAATGTTGCCCTTGGCCTCGTTGGTGCCGTGCGGAATGGCCAGGAAGTTGCCCATGTATGTGGACACGGACTCTTCCCGCTCATGCATAGAGGCCACGTAGGCTGCATTGACGGCGCCGCGGGCGAGCAGCAGCCGTCCGGCCTCGTCGATGGCCGCATCCCTGGAGGTTGCGGTGCCCTGGAGGACCACGCTTTCGCGGGCCAGGATGTTGGCGCCCGCCACTTCCCCGGCGTCACCGGGAACCTCGGCCGCAGCCGGTGCGGCGGCTGCCGCGTCCGGGGCGTTGCTGGCCTTGACGAGTTCGACGATTTCGGCGTAGCGGGGGCTGTTCATGAAGTTGTCCACCGCGAAGTGGGCGGCGCTGGCCGTATAGGGGGCCGCCCGTTCCGCCAGGTCCTGGTGCGTGACGACGACGTCGTAGCTGTCGGTCAGGTTGGCGATGGCGGAGTTGGTGACCTTGACCTCCGGGAAACCGGCCTTCTTGATCATGTTGCGCAGCACCGAGGCGCCCATGGCACTGGAGCCCATGCCGGCGTCGCAGGCAAAGACGACGTTGGAGATGGGGCCCTTGGCGGCGCCGGCCAGGGCGGAGGCGACGGAGCTCTTCTTGCCCTTGAGTGCCTCCATCTTGGCGGTGGCCTCGCCCAGGCTGTCGTTGTCGGCCGGCACCGGGCTGACCTTCAGGATGAAGGATCCGATGAGGAAGGAGACGGTGGCGGCCAGCACCACGGACAGGGTGACGCCAAGGTAGCTGTCGCTGGCGGTCATGGCATACACGGCGAAAATGCTGCCCGGCGCTGCGGGGGCGCGCAGGCCGGCGCCGGTGATGACCAGCATGAAGATGCCCGTGATGCCGCCACCGATGGTGGCCAGGATCATGACGGGCTTCATCAGCACGTAGGGAAAGTAGATTTCGTGGATGCCGCCCAGGAACTGGATGAGCGCGGCACCGGGGGCGGATGCCTTGGCCAGTCCCTTGCCGAAGATCGCGTAGGCCAGCAGCAGGCCCAGGCCGGGGCCGGGGTTGGCTTCCAGCAGGAACAGGATGGACTTGCCCTGCTGCAGCGCCTGCTCGGTGCCCAGCGGGGTGAGGATGCCGTGGTTGACGGCGTTGTTCAGGAACAGGACCTTGGCCGGTTCAATGAAAATGCTGGTCAGCGGCAACAGCCCGTGGTGGACCAGGAACTGCACCACGTTGCCGGCGCCGTTGCTGAAGGCGACGACCACCGGCCCCACCACCAGCTTGCCGACAATCGCCATGATGGCGGCCAGGATGCCGGCGGAGAAGTTGTCAATGAGCATCTCGAAGCCCGGCTTGATCCGGCCTTCCCAGATCTTGTCCAGCTTCATCATGAGCCAGGCCGTCACGGGGCCCATGACCATGGCGCCGATGAACATGGGGATGTCGGTGCCGACCACCACGCCCATCGTGGCTGCCGCACCCACCACGCCGCCGCGGACGCCGTGGACCATCTTTCCGCCGGTATAGCCGATCAACAGAGGCAGCAGGTAGGTGATCATGGGGCCCACCATCTCGTTCAACGTCGCGTTCGGGATGAAACCCGAAGGGATGAACAAGGCGGTGACGATGCCCCAGGCAATGAAGGCCCCGATGTTGGGCATGATCATGCCGGAGAGGAAGGTGCCGAACCTTTGCACCTTGACCCTGGCGCCACCCTTGCGGGCGGCCACTGATGGTGTTGCCATGACAATTCCTTACCGTTGGTCCTGCGTCTGTGCAGAAGGGGTTGCTGGTGGTGTTGCGTTGCTGCTGGTGTTGTTATGAAGTTTTGGCAATGCGGTCCAGCCATTCCAGGAACATCTTCAGTTCCGTGGTTGACAGCTGCTCCGGGTGTGATGATTCCAGTGCCGCGTTTAATGCGATGGCCGCAACCACCACTGACGACGCGCCCACCGGCGCACCGGCGGCATCCAGTTCCGTTTCGGAGGAAACGGCGGAAATGACGGCCTCGCGGGTCATGTCGGACAAATCAAAGTTCCGCTCGGCCGCCGGTTCGGCGATGAGCATCAAGGTCACCCCGACGTTGGCCGCCAGAATGCTGCGGGCCGCCTCCTGGGGTGAAACGCAGAGCTGGCCGGCGGCAGCGGCCTTTTCCAGCATTTCCTCCATGAAGCCTTCCGCCTCGGCCACCCGCGCCGGACGGCTTTCCGGACGGATGTTGCCAAACATCACCGAGTACAGCTGTGGGTTGTCCAGGCCGAACTTCAGGTGGTTGTCCCATATCTGGCGCACGTCCACAAGCGGCCTGCCGGTGGGCGTGAAGTTGTGTTCGCCGGCCACATACTCTTCAAAGCCGGCGTCGATGACCGCGTTGAACAAGCCTTCCTTGTCGCCAAAGTGGTGGTACAGGGTGGGTGCCGTCACGCCCGCCAACTCGGTGATCTGCCGTGTCGAGACGGGTTTGCCGGCCGAATTGGCCAGCAATTCGGCGGCGGCCTGAAGGAGCCTGGCCTTGGGTGGAAGCTGGCCGTGTGAATTCATGACTGCTACCCTAGCACCTATAACATCGCTATATGAAGTGAATCACAGGATCAATTTTGAGGCCCCGCGCAAGCCGGGAGCCGCCGCCAGAGACCCAGGAAGCAAAGGACGTTCCATGCAGAATTTCCCAGGAGTGGGCGTCAGCCCGGGACGAATAGTGGGCCCGGTCCGGCAAATGCCCCGGCCCCTGTCCGAACCGCCGGCCGGCCAAAAGCGGGCCCCCGGGACCACCGCCGATGGCGCCGCCGCCACGTTGCAGGCGGCAGCCAAGGCCGTCCAGGCGGAACTGCGCGGCCGCGCCGCAGGGGCGGTCGGCGATGCGAAGGCGGTCCTGGAGGCCACGGCGCTCATGGCCGCCGACCCCATGCTCCTCAAGGCTGCCGTCAAGCTCATCAACGCCGGCACGTCCGCCGAGCGGGCGGTCTGGGAGGCCGCCGACGGCGTGGCCGCGATGCTGGCGGGCCTGGGCGGCTACATGGCCGAGCGCGCAACGGATGTCCTGGACGTCCGGGCCCGGATCGTCGCCGCACTGCGCGGCGTCCCGGCGCCGGGAATCCCCGCCTCCGACGGGCCCTTCATCCTCGTGGCGGAGGACCTGGCCCCGGCGGACACCGCCACCCTGGACCCCGCCGTCGTGGTTGCCCTGGTCACGGCCGGCGGCGGCCCGCAGTCGCACACGGCCATCATCGCCCGCTCCCTGGGACTGCCCGCCGTGGTGGCCGCCGCCGGGGTGGACACCCTGCCGGACGGCACCGAGGTATACGTGGACGGCGCCGCCGGGACCATCAGCACGGGCCCCGGCGACCGCGAGCGCGCAGCGGCCGCGGCGTGGGCGGCCAACGCCTCCACCCTGGCCGCCTTCACTGGCCCGGGCACGACGGCGGACGGGCACCTGGTCCCGCTTCTCGCCAATGTGGGCGGGGCCAGGGATGCGGTGAAGGCGGCCGCCGCCGGCGCCGAGGGCGTGGGCCTGCTCCGCACCGAGTTCTGCTTCCTGGAACGCGACACCGAGCCGTCCATCGCCGAACAGGTGGAGGCCTACCAGGGCGTGTTTGACGCCTTCCCCGGCAAAAAGGTGGTGGTCCGCACGCTCGACGCCGGCGCGGACAAGCCCCTGCCGTTCCTCACCGACGCGAGCGAACCCAACCCGGCGCTGGGCGTGCGCGGCTACCGCACCGACCTGTCGTCCCCCGGCGTGCTGGAACGCCAGCTTGCCGCCATCGCCCGGGCAGCAGGGCAGTCCACGGCGGACGTCCGGGTCATGGCCCCCATGATTTCCACCCCCGCCGAGGCGGCCGGTTTCGCCTCGCTGTGTGCGGCCGCCGGACTGCACACACCCGGCGTCATGGTGGAGGTCCCCTCTGCGGCCCTGACCGCCGAGTCGATCCTGCGCGAGGTCGAATTTGCCAGCTTGGGCACCAACGACCTCACGCAGTACACCATGGCGGCCGACCGGCAGCTGGGCCCGCTGGCGGCCCTGAACAATCCCTGGCAGCCCGCCGTGCTCCAGCTGGTCCGCCTGACGGTGGCCGGAGCCGCAGCCGAGGGAAACGGGAAGCCCGTGGGGGTGTGCGGCGAGGCAGCCGCCGACCCGGCCCTCGCCGTCGTGCTCGTGGGGCTCGGTGTCAGCACGCTGTCCATGACGGCGCGGTCGCTGGCGGCCGTGGCCGCCGTCCTGGCCACCGTGACACTGAAAGAGGCACAGGAAATCGCTACACTTGCCCTACGCGCAACCAGCCCCGGGGAAGCCCGGGACCGGGCCCGCGGAAAACTGCCCATCCTCGACGAGCTCGGTCTCTAGACCCGGCCGCACAGACCACCGACCCTTTCACCAACAGCTCCCCAGGAGGAACCATGTCCGAACGCAAAGCCACCGTTGCCAGCAGCTCCGGCCTGCACGCCCGCCCCGCCTCGCTCTTCGCCGAGGCCGCAGGTGCCGCCGGCGTGGAAGTCACGATCGCCATGGACGGCGCCCCGGCCGAGGATGCCATGGACGCCAGCAGCATCCTGTCCCTCATGACCCTTGGCGCCGAACACGGCAGCGTCGTGGTGCTGCGCGCCGAGGGGGACGGCGCGGACGCCGCCCTCGACAAGCTCGTGGCCATGCTCGAAACGGACCTCGACGCCGTTTAGCCTCCGGCCACCGACTGCATGACCATCACCTCGGCCCCGGCGGCGACACGGGTTTTCAGCCCGTCGAGCCGCCGGACGTCGTCGCCGTCGAGGTAGATGTTCACAAAGCGGCGCAGGGTGCCCGTTTCGTCGCGCACCCGCCGGTTGAACAGCGGATAGTGCGCGCCGATGGCGTCCAGCAGTTCCGCAATGGAGGCACCGCCGGCGTCCACCTCCAGGCGCAGCTCCTCCTGGCCGCCGGTGACGGGCCGCAGCAGGCTCGGAACCAGCACCCTGACCCCCGCCACGTCCACGGCCCTTAAAGCTCGACGGCGGCGGCACGGACGCACAGCACGTCCGGCAGCTGGCTGAGCACGGGCACGAAGGTGGCGCCCTCGTCGGCACTGGCATACACGGTGCCCCCGCGCGTGCCAAAGTAGACGCCCACGGGCTCCTCCGTGTCCACGGCGGCCGCATCGCGCAGGACCACGTTGAACTCCGGTTCCACCAGGCCGTCGGCAAACCGCGTCCAGGAGGCGCCGGCGTCGTCCGTGCGGTGGACGGCCAGCCGCCCGCCCGGGGGAATCCGCTCGCTGTCGGCCTTGATGGGAACCACCCACGCCGTCCCGGAGCGCCGCGGGTGGGCCAGCATGGTGAAGCCGAAGTCGGCGGGCAGGCCCTCGGCGATGGAATTCCAGGTGTCGCCGTTGTCATCGCTGCGGTACACGCCGCCGTGGTTTTGCGCGTACAGGACGTCCGGGTTGCCCGCGTCCCGGGCCACCTTGTGCACACACTGGCCGAATTCCGGCTCCCCGTCCGGCATGAAGCCGGCACCGATGCCCTTGTTCCTTGGTTCCCAGGAGGCGCCGCCGTCCGTGCTGCGGTACACGCCGCCGGTGCTCATGGCAATGTGGATCATGTTCGGGTCCGCGGGGCTGGGCAGCACGGTGTGCGCCGCCGCGCCGCCATAGCCGGCACCCCACTCGGTCCGGTGCGGGTGGTCCCACAGCCCGCGGTTCAACTCGAAGTGTTCGCCGCCGTCGGTGGACTTCCACACCGAGATCGGCTCGCAGCCGGCCCACACGACGCCGGGCCGGTCCTCGGCGTCGGGCTGGATCTGCCAGACCCGTTCCAGGGCGGCCCCCGTGTCCGGCGGGAAGGTGATGGCACCGTGTTCCGGCTCCGTCCAGGTGGTCCCGAGATCGTCCGAGTGCGCCACGGTGGGGCCCCAATGCTCGCTGCGCACACCCACCAGGATGCGGGTGTTGTGGTTGCGGGTGTCGATGCCGATGCTGGGGATCTCATTCATCAAAAAGTGCGGACCGGTGAAGGTGTAGTCCACGCGGTCCGTGCTGGTGCCCAGCCACAGGCCCTTCTTGGTCCCCACGGCCAGCAGGTAGGTGGTTTTTGACTGTTCTGCGTTGTTAGCCATGGGTCCAAGTCTTGCCACCCGCGGCCCGCCCGGCAAGACTTTCCGGCGGGTAACTTTTTGCAAAATATACCCCCCAGGGGTAATTGACACATACCCCATAGGGGTATATGTTGAAGGTATGACCAGCACTGAGGAACAACCCGCCGGACCGTACGGCTACAGCGGCGCCAAACAGGCCTACCTGCGCCGCCTCAAGCGGGCCGAGGGCCAGGTCCGCGGCATCGCCAGGATGGTTGAGGAAGACAAGTACTGCATCGACATCCTCACCCAGATGGCAGCCGTCAACAAGGCCCTGCACGCCGTCAGCATCGGCCTGCTCGAGGACCACATTGCGCATTGCGTGGTCAACGCCGCCAATGAATCCACCGAAACCGGCAACCCGGAGATCGTCTCCGAAAAGGTTTCCGAAGCCACTGCCGCCATTTCCCGCCTTTTGAGGAGCTAAAACCCATGAGCCACACCACCACCATCAACGTTTCCGGCATGACCTGCGGCCACTGCGTCAACTCCGTGACCGAGGAACTGACCGGGCTCAAAGGCGTCGAGAACGTCGCCGTCGACCTCCACGCCGGCGGGATCTCCGAGGTCACCATCACCTCCTCCCTGACCCTCGACCCGCAGGAAATCGGCGAGGCCGTCGCGGAGGCCGGCTACCTCGTCGTCGCCGCCAACGCCTGAGCCACCCGCACCAAGGAACCCGCACCAAGGAACCAGTAAGGAGCGCCATGAGCGCCTCAGACATTTTGTCCCAAACCGACACCCCGGGCCCCCGCGTCGTCGAGATCGACATCCAAGGCATGACCTGTGCCTCGTGCGTCAGCCGGGTTGAACGCAAGTTGGGCAAACTCGAAGGCGTCAGCGCTGCCGTGAACCTCCCGCTGGAATCAGCCGCGGTCACGGTCCCCGCCGGCATGTCCGACCAACAAATCATCGACACCGTCAACGCCACCGGCTACACCGCCACCCTGAAGCACCCCGCCGTCCCCCGGCACGACGCCGGCCCGCACGGTGCGCACGGCCCCCACCCGGGTGCCGCACAGGACGGCGGCCACGACCACATGGCCCACGGCGGCACGGCCGCCACGCTGCGCCCCCGCCTGGTCCTTGCCACCATCCTGACCGTGCCCGTGTTCCTGGTTTCCATGTTCCCCGCCCTGCAGTTCCCGCAGTGGGGCTGGGTGGCGGGCATCCTGGCCCTGCCGGTGGTCACGTGGTCGGCGTGGCCGTTCCACCGCGCCGCGGCCGTCAACGCCCGGCACCTCGCCTCGACGATGGACACCCTGGTTTCCATCGGGGTCACCGCGGCATTCCTGTTCTCCGCCGTGGAACTGGCCCTGCACCCGCAGCTGACGGCGCACGGCATGCCCATGAACGGTGCGCACGCCCCGCTGTACTTTGAAGTGTCCGCAGTGGTGGTGACCTTCCTGTTGCTCGGCCGCTACCTGGAAGCCAAGGCCAAGGCGAAGGCCGGCGACGCCCTCAAGGCCCTGCTGAGCCTGGGCGCCAAGGAGGCCACGGTGCTGCGCGACGGGGTTGAAGTGAATATTCCCGCGGCCGAACTCGCCGTGGACGAGGTCTTTGTGGTCCGCCCCGGCGAGAAGATCGCCACGGACGGCGTGGTCACCGACGGCGTCTCCAGCATCGACACCTCGCTGATCACCGGCGAATCGCTGCCCGTCGACGTTGCCGTGGACGACGCGGTCACCGGCGCCACCATCAACACCTCCGGCCGCCTGCTGGTGCGGGCCACCCGCGTGGGCAGTGAAACCACGCTGGCCCAGATGGGCCGCCTGGTCAGCGCCGCGCAGGCCGGCAAGGCCCCCATCGCCCGCCTGGCGGACCGGATCAGCGCCGTGTTCGTGCCCGTCGTCCTGGCCGTCGCCGTGGCCACCTTCGCACTGTGGCTGGCCTTCAGCGGCGACCTCCAGGCGGCGTTCACGGCGGCCGTGGCCGTGCTGATCATCGCCTGCCCCTGCGCACTGGGCCTGGCCACGCCGGTCGGCCTGCTGACCGGCAGCGGCCGCGCGGCCCAGCTGGGCATCCTCATCAGGGGCCCGCAGGTCCTGGAGGACACGCGCACCGTGGACACCATCCTGCTGGACAAGACGGGCACGGTCACCGAAGGCAGGCTGTCCGTGGTCGACGTCGTGCCCCTCGCCCAGGTGCCGGAAGCGGAGCTGCTGCGCCTGGCCGGCGCCGTGGAATCCCACAGCGAACACCCCATCGCGCACGCCATCACGGCCCATGCGCGTGAAAACGCAGGCCAGAGCGGCGGCCTGCCCGCCGTTGCGGACTTCACCTCCTCCCCCGGCGGCGGGGTGCGCGCGCGCATAGCGGGCCGCACCGTGCTGGCCGGCCGGGCGGGCTGGCTGGAGGAAAACGGCGTCGAGCTTTCCGGGCAGGACCGCAGTGCCCTGCTCGCCCAGGAACGGCGCGGCACCACCGCCATTTGGGTGGCGGTGGACGGGCAGGCCGCCGGGCTCCTCGCGCTGCAGGACACCATCAAGGCCGGTTCCCCAGCGGCCATTGCCCGGCTCAAGGAACTGGGCCTGCGCCCCCTCCTGCTCACCGGCGACAACGCCGCCGTCGCCGCCCAGGTGGCGGCAACCGTGGGGATCGCGCCGGAGGACGTCCTTGCCGAGGTCCTGCCGGAGGGGAAGGTGGCGGCGGTGGTGAAGCTGCAGCGCGCCGGAGCCACCGTGGCCATGGCCGGGGACGGCGTCAATGACGCAGCAGCCCTGGCCCAGGCCGATCTCGGCATCGCGATGGGCTCGGGCACCGACGTCGCCATCGAGGCGGCCGACCTCACGGTGATGGGCAACGACCTCAACCAGGTGGCCACGGCCATTGCCCTCTCCCGGAAGACGCTGGGGACCATCAAGACCAACCTGTTCTGGGCCTTTTTCTACAACGCGATCGGCATCCCGGTGGCGGCCCTTGGCCTGCTGAACCCGATGGTCGCCGGTGGTGCCATGGCCGCCAGTTCAGTCCTGGTGGTGGCGAATTCGCTGCGGCTGCGCCGCTTCGGGCGGTAACCCGCCGGCCAGGTCCACGGCGTAGGACGGGCCGCGCCGGCCGCGGCCGCGCAGCTCGTCCAGCCGCACCATCACGACACCCGCCATGATGCACAACCCGCCCAGCAATTGGACCAGGCGCGGCATCTCCCCCAGCAGGACCCACGCCCACAACACGGCAAACAGGACTTCAAACAGCGCCACAAAGGACGCCACCTTCGAGCCCAGGCCCCGCGTGGCAATGATCCCGGCCACGTAGGCAAAGACGGTGGTGAGGAGCACCAGGCCCAGCACGGGCACAAACCACGGCACCAGCCGGCCGGCAAACACCGGGCTGGCAGCGGAAAACGTCAAGGGCATGAGCCCGGCCGCGCCCAGGCCCAGGATCAGGGCCGCGCCCACGGCCATGCCGCCGCCGGCCATGAGGATGGGCGGGACGGTGTCATTGCTGCGTGCGGACATGATGAAGAACACCGCCGAGCACACGGCCGCCGCCAGCCCCCAGAGGATCCCGGCGACGCTGACCTGGGTGCTGCCGGCCAGGTCCAGCACCAGGACCAGCCCCGACATGGCGCAGGCGGCACCCAAAATGGTCAGCAGCCGCGGGCGGGTGCGGGTGGTCAGCCAGGCCCAGCCCACCAGCAGCACGGGTGAGAGGTATTCCAGCAGCAGCGCCACCCCCACGGACAGGTGGGAGACGGCGTTGAAGTAAAACAGCTGGCACAGGGCAATGGGCACAATGCCGTAAACGGCAATGCGCAGCAGCGAGCCCCGCACGGCCACCCACTGCCGCACCAGGCTGACGGCCGCCGGAACGGCCAGCACGACGGCGGCGCCCCCGATGCGGGCCGCCACGGCCGCCCCGGGCGACCAGCCGGCCTCGAAGAGTGACTTGGCAAAGGGCCCGGACAGGGCAAAGGTCGCGGCCGACGCGAAGGCAAACAGCAGTGCCGGGGAGGCGTTTTGGGCGGGTGCGCCCGGCAGGGCCGTGGGGCGGGAATTCCTGGAAATGGTCATGGGGCGCGTCCGTAGGTCATGAGTAAAAGGCGTTAGACTCATGACACTACGCGTGCCTATTGTCAGGAGTCAACATGGTCTTTACTAATGACACGGAAGTCGCCCTGGTGTCAGCGGTCAACCTGATCAACACCGCGCCCGTGGGCATCCTGCCGGACGGGGGCGTGTCCGGCACGGAGAAGCTGGCCACAATGGCGGACCTGGATGCCTTTGTGGCGGCTGAGCAGTTCACCGGCTCCCGCCAACACACGGCCGCGGAGCTGGCGGCCGTGCACCAGATCCGCAACGAACTGCGCGCCATCTGGACGGCCGGCGAGGACCCCGCGGTGGCCCTCGTCAACGGGCTGCTGGCCCGGGCCAACGCCCTCCCCCAGCTGGTCCGCCACGACCAGTGGGACTGGCACCTGCACGCCACCGCCCCGGCGGCCCCGCTGGCCCAGCGCATGGGCGTGGAGGCCGCCATGGCCCTCGTGGACGTGATCCGCGCCAAGGAACTCCAACGGCTGAAGGTGTGTGCGGCCGACGACTGCCAGGCCGTGTTGATCGACCTGTCCAAGAACCGCTCCCGCCGCTACTGCGACACCGGAAACTGCGGCAACCGCGCCCACGTGGCGGCCTACCGGCGCCGCCGGCTCGCCAAGGACTAGCGCCGGCGGGGCGGCTACTTCATGGTGCCTGCCGAGACGGAGCCCTGCAGCTGGCGCTGGAAGAAAATGTAGGCCACCAGCACCGGCACCACCACGATGACGGCGGCAGCGAACATGGAGCCGAAGTCCACGGCATAGCCCTGCTGGCCGGCAAAGGCCGCAATGCCCTGGGACAGCACCCAATGGTCCTGGTCCGTGTTGATGGCCACGGGGATCAGGTACTGGTTCCACAGGCCCAGGAAGTTGAAGATCGCCACGGACGCCATGCCGGGCCTGGCCATGGGCAGCATGACCTGGAAGAAGGTGCGCCACTCGCCGGCACCGTCGATCTGGGCGGCCTCGGATATTTCCGTGGGCAGGGCCTGGAAGAACGCGAACAGGAAGAACACGGTGAACGGAAGCGCAAAGGCCACGTAGACAATGATCAGGCCCGGCAGGGTGTTCAGCAGCCCGATGTTCTTGAGGATGAAAAACAGCGGGACGATGGCCAGGAAGATCGGGAACGTCAGGCCGGCCAGCATCAGGTAGTAGATGGCACGCGAGCCCCGAAACGCATAACGGGCCAGGACGTAGGCACACATGGCGCCGAGCACCATGACAATCACCAGCGCACAGCCCACCACAATCACGGTGTTCAGGAAGTAGCTGCCGATTCCCGCCGTCGCCCAGGCGGTGACATAGTTCGTGAAGCTCCAATGCTCCGGAAGGGAGAACGGCGAGGCAAAGATTTCCTTCGTCGTCTTGAACGAGGACAGCAGGGTCCAGGCGAGGGGGATCAGCACCATCAACGCCCACAGCGCCAGCAGGACGTGGGAAACCCCTGCCACCGTCTTGTCTGCGCGTGTTTCCCGGGCCTTGCGTTGGACGTGCCCCTGCACCGGGGGTGTCGTATTGGACAATTTGAGCGTCATTATTCAGCCACTTCCGTACGTCCGCCGGTCAGCCGGTTGACCAGGAACACCAGCCCGGCGAAGATCAGGGTCAGGGCCGCCAGGACCACGCCCATGGCGCAGGCCAGGCCGAACTGACCCTTCGAGAAGGCGGTGGTGAACAGCTTTTGGGCAATCACCAGGGTGGAGTTTTCCGGTCCGCCGGTGGAGTTGAGCACCGACATGTAGACAAAGGCGTCCAAGGCCAGGATGCCCATGTAGATGTAGGCGGTCTGGACGTTCTCGCGGATCAGCGGGATGGTGATGCTGATGGCCGTGCGAAAGCGGCCGGCACCGTCAATGCGGGCCGCCTCGTACGTCTCCGCGGGGATTCCCTTGATGGCTGCGATGAACAGGATCATGTAGAAGCCCACAAAACCCCAGACGATCACCACCATGGAGGCCACCATGGCGGTGCGGGAGTCGCCGAGCCAGGGGTAGGACTTCAGGCCGTCAAAGCCGAGGCCGGTCAGGATGCCGTTCAGCAGCCCGGCGCTGGGATCGTAGATCTGGCCCCAGATGATGCCGATGACGACGGCCGGGATCACATAGGGGAAAAACGAGATGATGCGGTAGAAGCCTGCCCCGCGCAGGCCCTTGATCTGGCCGCGGCTGCTGCCGCCGATCGTGACCAGGGTGGCCAGGACCAGGGACAGTATGACGGTGATGACGGGCAGGAAGATGGCCAGGATGATGCTGTTGCGGACCGCGATCATGAAGATGTTGTCCTGGAAGAGCTGGACATAGTTCGCCAACCCGATGAACGGCATTTGGTTGTTGAAGCCGTTCCAGCTGGTCAGGGAGTAGTACACGGCCTGGGCAAAGGGCGAGATGACGAAAACCAGGTAGATCACCAACGGCAGCCCCATAAAGACCGCCATGAAGCTGACCTTGTCGAATGTCAGTTTTTTCCGGCGCCGCCGGGCAGCGGGCGGAAGGCCGCTGCCCGGTTGCACACGGTTTAGTGCCTGTGTCACTTCACTTCAATCTTTGTGACCGAACTGTCGTTGGCGACCTTGTCGGTGATGTCCTGCAGCGCCTTGGTCAGGCCGGCGGTGTCCAGCTTGCCGTCCAGGAAGGAGTTCCACGGCACCAGCTGGTCCTGGTTCATGCCGTAAAGGTCCACGAAGTTCCACGTGAAGATGTTCTTCTTCGCGTTGTCCAGCATGGAGATCTGGGAAACCAGCGCCGTGGAGCCGAAGCCGTCTGCCGGCACGGTGCCCTTGACGACCGTGGGGGCCAGCTTGGTCTTCGCGAAGTTGACGGCCGATTCCTTGGAGAGCATGGTGCGCAGCAGTTCCTTGCCGGCGGCGGTGTTCTTGCCCTTCGACGGGACAATGTACGGCTCCCCTGCCGCGGAACGGACGCCGATCTGCGGAATCTTCGGGCTCGAGGTGACGACCGGCACAGGGGTCCCGGTCATCTTGAAGCCGGCCTTGGTCTGGTCCTTCATCTCGTTCTCAATCCAGGACCCCGACGGGTACAGCAGGGCGTCCTGGTTGTTGGACCACTGCGCCTGGGCGGCCGTGAACTGCGTTCCGGATCCGCCGGGCTTGACGTAGCCGGCCTTGATGATCTTTTCCAGGGCACTGAAGACGCTCTGGACGGCCGGCAGCGACCAGCAGTTGGGCTTGAGGTTTTCCAGCGCAAGGCGGACCTCGTCGCCTCCCTCCTTGATGGCGGATTCGATGGCCATCGTCTGGTAGTAGGTGGCGGCTTCCTTGCCCCAGAGGAACAGGTACTTGCCCTGGGCCTTGGCCTTGGCACCCAGGTCCATGGCCTCGTCCCAGGTGGTCGGAACCTTCCAGCCGTTGGCATCGAAAAGGGACTTGGAATACCACAGGGCGTACACCGTCAACACGTAGTTGATGGCCGCAACCTTCCCGCCGAACGTCCCGGGGGCCAGGACGCCGTCGTACAGGGTGTCGGCGATCCTGGTGCCTTCCAGGTTGTTCGCTTCGGTGATCGACTTGAGGTCCTCGAGCTGGTCCAGGATGGTGCTGAAGCCGATGGCCTTGGCGCCGGAGTTGTCGATGAGGTCCGGCGGGTTGCCGCCCACGAAGCGGGGTTGCAGCTCCTGGGCGATGTTGGTTGAGGGGCTGATCTTCACGTCGATGCCCGGGTAGTTCTTCTTCAGGATGTCCCCGGCAAAGTCAACATAGTCAATGCCGTAGCCGCCCTTGAAGATGACGGCGTCGAGGGTGCCCGTCTTGGCCACGCCGAACGGGTTGGTGGCCGAGACGGCGCCACCGGCAGCGGTGGACGTTTGGGTGGTGCTGCCCCCGCCTGCACAGGAGGCCAGGGCCCCGCCCAGGGGGACCACAACGGCCGCGGCCAGGGCCCCGCGGAGGAATCCACGCCGTTGCACCGGCTTGTTCAAAATACTCATTTTTTGTACTGCCTTCCATTGTTGGTACGAGCGCTACAGGTACTGCTTTGTACTTTGGGTATGGTTCCGGCTTCGTCCAGTCATGCCTCACGCCTGAGCCGGCCGGCATAGCTGGCCACCAGCGCATTGTTGTGTTCATCGCCGCCCGGGGTGTTTGCCGAAACATAGATGGGCGGTTTTTTCCCCGCACGGATCAGGCATTGGACAGTCTCAATGGTCAACAGCTGCGCAATGTACGCGCCTGTTATCGATGACACCGCCCCCACTCTCCCTCCGCCGGAAATCTCAAGGGTTGTATCGCCAAACGGCGCCCTGTTATCGATAACAATATCCGCAATTTCGCTGAGACGCATCCCACAGGGGTGCTTGCTCCCGACGGCGGCCGTGTGCGCCAGGCTTGTCACGGCTATCACGGTGTGCCCCCGCTCCTTGGCCAGCAGTGCCAGGCCGACCACGGAAGCGTTGACGCCGGAGTTGGAGGCAATGATGAAGATGTCGTGCGGTTCCACGGCCTGCAGCCCAAAAAGTTCCTCCGCGACGCCGTCCTCACGCTCCAGGACGGACCCCGTCGTGGCATCCAGGGCAGCCGCCTCCCGTGTTCCGTGCAGCACCACGTCCCGCAACGCAATCTTGCTGGTGGGGATCAACCCGCCGGCCCGGCCGGCGATCTCCATCGCAAACGCCTCGGAGTGCCCGGTCCCAAAGGCATGGATGACTCCGTCGTTGGCCACGGCGTCCGCGAGGGCGGCGGCCGCGGCGGCCATTCCGCCGCCGGCAGCCCAGCCGGTGATCTCCGCCAGCCGTGAGCTGACTTCCCGGCTGAAGTCCACGATGGCCTCAGACATGCCCGGGGGCCCTTCCCCCTGCACGCTGGAGCCGGCCGCCGCCAAGCTCCCGGCGGGCCGCCCTTGTGGGGCGGCGGTGCGGGGAGACGGCCGCGGCTGAGGCGGCCAGGCTGGCGGCGGACTGGGTGAAGTTCGTTTGGGCCACCAGCAGGTAGATCATATCCAGGACCAGGAGCTGCACGTGCTTGGCCGAAAGGTCGTCCGGCTGGAGGAACTGTTCGTGGACGGAGGTGATGATGGCTTCGTCGGCGATCTCCGCGAGCGGCGAGCCGGGGTTGTTGCTCAACGCCACGGTCAGGGCGCCGGCCTCCCCGGCTTCCCGCAGCATTTCTATGGTTTCCTCCGTGCGGCCCGTGTTGGAAATGCCGATGGCCACCGAGTTGGAGTCCTGGATGGCGGCGCTGGTGAGGCCGGCGTGGACTTCGGACCAGTGGTGGGCATTGACGCCGATGCGGTAGAGCCGCGACTGCAGTTCCTTGGCCATGACGGCGCTGCCGCCAATGCCGTAGATGTCCACATGTGAGCTCATGGCGATCCGGCGGGCAATCTTGTTCATCAGCGCCAGGTCCATGACCGCGGCGGTTTCCTCCAGGGAACGCGTGTGCGCATTGACCAGCGTGCTGAGCACGTCGCCGGCGGGATCGTCGGGGCCAAAAGCGCGCCCAATGTCCGTTTTCCAGGATTCGCGGGCGTCGCTGCGGCCGACGTCCGAGGCGATGCTCACACGGAAGGGCACGTAGCCGGCATACCCGAGCAGGCGGCAGAAGCGCGTCACGGTGGCCGGGGAGGTCCCGGTCTGTCCGGCCAGTTCCAGGATGGACAGTTCCAGGGGGGCCTGTGGTTGTGCCAGCAGGAAGACGCCAATCTTCGCCATCGCGGCCGGCATGTCCGGTAGTTTGGCCTGGATGCGGTTCACCACACCGGCAGCATGTGCCGCCATGGGGGCATCGGTGAACGGTGTCATGTGAAAATCCATTTCCTTTTTGCGATCAATAATTGAAAACTATTATCATCATGAGTGTTAGTCAAGTCACATCGAGGGCACGGAATGGTAACGATGCATAATTTCCTGGCAGTCGACGCCGGTGGAACCTCCACCAGGGCCGTGCTGGTGTCACCCTCGGGCACATGCCTCGGGTATGGCGAATCAGGTGCCGGAAACCCGGTATCGCGCGGATTCCGCGGTGCGGCGGATGCCGTGCTGCGGGCATCCCGGAAGGCCCTTGGCGGGTCCGCGCGCCCGGTGCATTCAGCCACCGTCGCCATGGCCGGGGCCTCCCTGGCGCAGCCGCCGGGGCTGCTCCTGGAACACCTCCGGGAGTTCAATCCGGCGCAGGGCATAACGATTGAATCTGATTTATTGGCGGTATTTTATTCCGGAAGCTATCACGATGCGGGCCATGCCCTCATCGCCGGGACCGGCGCGGTGGCGGCCCGGGTGGAGGGCGGGCGGCTCGCCGCCGTGGCCGACGGCGCCGGGTGGCTTTTGGGCGACAGCGGCTCCGGCTTCTGGCTGGGGCGCGAGGCTGTCCGGGCCGTCGCAGCCGCCCTGGACGGCAGGGGGCCGGGCACCGCGCTGACGGAAGGGGTGCTGGCGCAGCTTGGCCTGCAGGCGGATCCGGCCGTCGGGGCCTCGGGCCGCACGGGCACCCTGCAGCAGCTGATCAACGCCGTGTACGGGTTCATGCCCGTCCAGCTTTCGCGTTTTGCGCCCAGGGTCTTCGATGTCCCCGCCGATCCCGTGGCCCGGGACATCATGGACCGTGCGGCAGCCGCGCTGGCCGGCACGCTGCTGGCCGTCGGGGGTGGCGGGCCGGGCGGCCCGCTTGTGTTTGGCGGCAGCGTACTGACCAAGGGTGCCCCGGTGGCGGCTGCCGTGGTGGAGGAAGTCTCCCTGCGGCGCCCGGGTGCGCGCCCGGTGCCGGTGCTGGTCCACGACGGCGTGGCGGGTGCGGCCGTGCTGGCACTCAAGCGCCACGGTATTGCCGTGGATGCCATCGTCTTTGGCCGGATCGCCTCCAGCCTGGCCGCCCTGCGGGACTGAGCCGCGGGCGGGCCTAGGCGGCGGGGGTGCCGCCGTCGCCCTTTTTTCCAGCCTGCCGGGCGCCCGGCAGGCGGTCGGAGGAACGGCGGTTCACGCCCGAGCCCTCGCTGAGGTAGTCGGGGTTTTCCTTGTGCCCCATGACCAGCAGCGAGGAGATCAACAGCGCCGCGATGAACGCGATGCCAAAGGCGATGCCGCCCAGGTCCCAGCGCAGCCCGTGCACGGTGCCGCCCGCGGACACCACCAGCACCACGATGCCGGCCACGGCCCCCAGCGCAAAGGAAAAGCCCAGGGGGAACTTGATGGAATTGCCCGACTTCGGGCTTTGCGGCTCTTCTTTGCCCACAATGGATCCTTAGGTGTTGTTTGGCACCGGCTCACCTCGGTGCGTTCTACGTTAAGTAGAACAATTGCTTCAAGTTTACTTTCCTTTTGGCGTGCGCGTGTCATGGCGCAGCGTGAGCGCGGACAGCAGCCACAGTGCGCCGGTCATGAGCGCCCCGCCGCCGCTGACGCCCAGCAGCCCGTGCGGGCCGGAAGTGATGAAAAAGGGCAGGAGCACGCCGGTGCCCAAGCCCAGGACGCCGGAAATCAGCCAGTCGCTGCGCAGCTGCGAGCGGGCCGAGGTGAGGGCCGCGTACAGCTCGGCGGCACCCATGACGGCAAGCGCCGCGGCGCCCAGCCACGCCGCCAGCACGGTGCTGACGGCAATGAAGACCACGACGCCGGCCACGGCCAGGAGGGCGGCGGCGCCCATGAGGGCCAGACGCTTGGCATCGCCGCGCGGCAGGGCCAGCCGCCGCACAATCCAGTAGTGCGAGAGGCCAAGCACCACGAAGTACCAGCCGAAGTTCAGGCAGAGGCCCAGCGTGCCCGGGGCCCCGAAAAAGACCGTGATGATGCCAAAGAGCAGCGTGGCCATGGACCGGAACAGCACCGGCTGCCACAACAGGGCCCCGCGGGCTTTGTTCACAGTGGGATGTGCCCCTTGCGGCACGGCAGTTTCACTCACCCCCCAAGTCTAGCCGCGGCCAGCCGGGACCCCCACCTGCATCCACCGTCCCGTGCGGGCGCGCAGCCCCAGCGTCGCGGCCCGGGCCGCCATGTAGCCGAGGCTGAACGCTGCCCACAACCAGCCCAGGGCTGCCGGGCTGCCGCCCGGCACGGCAGCCCAGACCCACCACAGCAGCGGCAGGTAGACGGCCACGTTGACCAGCCCGGCCAGGGCCAGGTACCGTGCGTCACCGGCGCCGATCAGCACGCCGTCCAGCACAAAGACGTAGCCCGCCAGCGGCTGCCCGACGGCCATCACGACGAGGGCGGCGGCGAGCGCCCGGTGGACGCCGGCGTCGTTGGTGAACAGCCAGCCGACGCCGGGGGCGGCCGCCCACAGGGCCACGCCCGTGACCACCCCGAAGCCCAGGCCCCACCACGTCATGGTGCGCGTGAGGACGCGCACGGCCGTGACGCGGCCGGCACCCAGCTCCTTCCCGATGAGCGCCTGGGCCGCAATGGCGAGGGCGTCGAGCGCGAAGGCCAGGAACGTGAAAAGGGTCATGGCCAGCTGGTGCGCGGCCAGGTTGGCCGGCCCCTGGGCGGTGGCCACCACCACGGTGGCGAGGATGGCCAGGCGCAGCGACAGGGTGCGGACCATGAGCCAGCCGCCCACGCGGGAGACCGTGCGGACGCCGGCCCAGTCGGGTCGCACGGACACGCCCTCGGCGCGGGCAGCCCGGGCCACGATCACCAGGTACACGCCTGCCATCCCCCACTGCGCCAGGACCGTGCCGAGCGCCGCGCCGGCCACGGACAGGCCCAGGCCGTACACCAGGGCAAAGTTCAGGGCGATGTTCACGGTGAAGCCCACGCCGGCCACCACGAGCGGGGTCCGGGTATCCTGCAGGCCGCGCAGCACGCCCATGGCCGCCAGGACCAGCAGCATGGCCGGGATGCCCGCCATGCTGACCAGCAGGTACTCGTGCGCGAAGCCCAGGACCACGCCGCGGGCCCCCATCGCGGACAGCACGGGGCCTGCCGCCAGCCAGCCCGCGACGGCAAGTGCCAGCCCCAGGCCCAGGGCCAGCCAGAGTCCGTCGCGGCCCACGGCGAGGGCGTCGGCGCGGCGGCCGGCCCCGAGCAGCCGGGCCACGGCCGGGGTGGTGGAATATGCCAGGAACACCATGAGTCCCACCACGGTCTGCAGGACGGTTGCGGCCAGGCCCACGCCGGCCAGTTCGGCAACACCCAGGTGGCCCACAATGGCGGAGTCGGCGAGCAGGAACAGCGGTTCGGCGATGAGCGCACCAAACGCCGGGACCGCCAGGTGCAGGATTTGCCGGGAGGTGGACTGTCCGGGCGCGGGGGCAGCCGGAGCCTTTTGCGGCACAGGTTTGGGCATGGACCTAGCGTATCGGCGCCGGCAGTGCCCCGGCATCCGCGAGCCCGGCCATGACCGTGTGCAGGGCACGGATGACGTGCTGCACGCCGGTCCGTTCCATCGCCTCGGGCCGGGCCAGCAGGTCGATGTGCCGCCCGAGCCGCGGGGTGCGCAGCGGGACGAGCACGAGTTGTGGAAAGTGCATGCGGTTCACGGTGTACCGCGGCATGAGTGAGATGCAGGAGCCGCGCTCCACGACGGATGCGGCGACGAAGAACTCGTTGATCCGGTGCGCGATCGCCGCCTCCTCCCCTGCCAGCGTGCCGATCAGCTCGATGGCCCCCTCCAGCGGGAACCCGCGGTGCACGGAAATCCACTGTTCGCCGCGAAGGTCTGCGGGGACCAGGCTCTTGCGCCGGGCCAGCCGGTGTCCGGCACCGACGGCAACGTCGAGGGGCTCAAACGCCAGCGCGGTGGCGTGCACCGTCGCCGGCCAGCCGGGGCTGTTGGCCAGCCGGTGGGCCACCACCACGTCGTAGTCGGCCGTGAGGGTGGCAAAGTCCTGTTGGGCCACGTCCTCGTCCGACAACGCCAGCCGCGGGCCCCCGCTTTCGGCCACGGCCTGCTCCAGGGTGCGGAACAGGGCCAGCCCGGCGCTGTGGAAGGCGGCCACGCTGACAGGGGCGCCGGCGTCGTCCGCGAACCTCTGGACGGCCGTTTCCGCGCGGGCCAGCGCCACCTCCACGTCGGCCGCGGCCCGGCACAGCGCCAGGCCCGCGGGGGTCAGTGCGGTGCGGCGGCCCTGTTTGAACGTCAGCGCCGTCCCGGCCTTGCGCTGCAGGGCGGAGAGCTGTTGCGAGACGGACGACGGCGTGACGTGCAGCGCCTGCGCAGCCGCGGCGATGCTTCCCCTCGCCTGGACTTCGCGCAGCGCCCTCAACTGGCCTATTTCCATAAGTTCAAACTAATGCATAGCCCCGTGAATTGGCATCTGGTGCGAAGGTATTTGCGGCGTCAGGATGGAGGCTGTGAAGACCTTGAAGGGCGGCCCGGGCGGCCGCGGCGTGGATGTGGCGCTGCTGGGCGTGGCGGCCGTGTGGGGCGGCAGCTATCTGGTGGCGAAGGAACTGACGGCGGAGGCCTCCGTGCCCGCAGTGCTGGGATGGCGCTTTGTCGTGGCCTCCCTGGCCCTGGGCGCCGTGTGGCTGTGGCGGGTGCGCCGGGTCCCGGGGCGTGCGGAACTGTGGACCGGTGTGCTGCTGGGGTTGACCCAGGCGGCGGTCCTGTTTCTGGAGACCTGGGGCGTGGCCCAGACACGCGCGTCCAAGGCGGGCCTGATCATCAGCCTGGTGGTGGTGTTCACGCCGCTGGTCGATTCCGCGGCCGCGAGGCGCTGGCTGCCGCCCGGATTCTTCGTGGCGGCCGTGGTCAGCGTAGTGGGCGTGGCGCTGCTGGTCTCCGGCGGCGGGTTCCGCGCACCCAACCCCGGCGACCTGCTCATGTTGGCCGCGGCGGCGGTCCGGGCCGGCCACGTGACCCTGCTGGGCACGCTGACCCGGCACAAGCCGTTCAGTTCCGTCACCATCACGCTCATCCAGTCGGCGGTGTGCACGGGGGCCGGCGTGGCAATGGATCCGGCGGGAATGGCAACGGCTGCGTTTGCCTTTGGCCCGTCCGGCTGGCTGCGCGTGCTGTTCCTGGGCCTGGCCTGCAGCGTGTTCGCGTTTTTGGTCCAGCTCTGGGCGGTGCGGCGCACTTCGGCCGCCCGGGCCAGCCTCTTGATGGGGACCGAACCGGTGTGGGCCGTGCTTGCGGGCGTGCTGCTCGCCGGGGAGGCTGTTGGCTGGTCCGGGGCGCTTGGCGCAGCCCTGATCGTGGCAGGATGCCATGCCGGGCAGCGGATCGAGGCCCGGACCAGGCTTGCAGTGCCGGAACTGCCGGGGCTAGTACCCGCCTCCGCCGCTGTCGCTGGCCATGTTGGCAAACCGTGAGTAGTGGCCCTGGAAGCCCACCACGATCGTCTTGGTGGGGCCGTTGCGGTGCTTGGCGACGATGACGTCGGCCTCGCCGGCGCGTGCGGACTCCTTGTCGTAGATGTCCTCGCGGTGGAGCAGGATGACCATGTCCGCATCCTGCTCGATCGACCCGGACTCGCGAAGGTCCGAAACCATCGGTTTCTTGTCCGTGCGCTGCTCGGAGCCTCGGTTCAACTGCGAGAGCGCCACGACGGGCACCTGCAGCTCCTTGGCGAGCAGCTTCAGCGCACGGGAGAACTCGGAGACTTCCTGCTGGCGCGATTCCACGCGCTTGCCGGAGGACATGAGCTGGAGGTAGTCCAGGATGACGAGCTTGAGGTCGTGCTGCTGTTTCAGGCGCCGGCACTTGGCGCGGATTTCCATGAGCGACATGTTGGGCGAATCGTCGATGAAAAGCGGGGCGTCGTTCATTTTACCCATGGTCGTGGCGATCTTCGACCACTGGTCGTCCTTGACAGTGCCCTTGCGGAGGTCCTGCAGGCTGATGGTGGCCTCGGCCGAAAGCAGGCGCATGGCCAGCTCGTTGCGGCCCATTTCCAGGGAAAACACCACCGTCGCCATGTTGTGGCCGATGGCGGCCGACCGCGCCCAGTCAAGGGCGAAGGTCGACTTTCCCACGGCCGGGCGGGCCGCGATGACGATCATCTGCCCCGGGTGCAGGCCGTTGGTCAGTTCGTCGAATTCGTAGAAGCCGGTGGGCACGCCGGTCAGGCCCTCGCCCTTGTGGCCCGACGCCTCGATTTCATCGACCGTGGATTCCATGACGTCCTTGAGGATCACGTAGTCCTCGGTGGTGCGGCGTTCGGCCACGGCGAAGATCTCCGCCTGGGCCGCGTTCACCACGTCCTCCACCTCACCGTCCTGGGCATACCCCATCTGGACGATCTTGGTGCCGGCCGTGACCAGGCGGCGGAGCACGGCGCGCTCGGCCACGATCTCGGCGTAGAAGCCGGCGTTGGCGGCGGTGGGCACGGACTGGATGAGCTGGTGCAGGTAGGCGGCGCCGCCGGCCTTCGCGATCTCGCCGCGCTTGGTCAGCTCGTCGGCAACGGTGACGGCGTCGGCAGGCTCGCCGCGGCCGTATAGGTCGAGGATGGCCTCATAGATGCTCTCGTGGGAGGGGCGGTAGAAATCGTTGCCGCGCAGCACCTCCACGACGTCCGCGATGGCGTCCTTGGAGAGCATCATGCCGCCCAGCACGCTTTGCTCGGCGACAAGGTCCTGCGGGGGCGTCCGGGCGAAGTCCGGCTCCCTGGACGAAACGGCGGTGTCCATTGCTGGAGCTGACATGAGTTGTGCCCACTTTCCTACCTGCTGGCCTGGCATGCTACGCAACCGATTGATTCGGCTTGGAGTGCTTCCTCCCGTCCTACCAGCACATAACGACATTATTGCCGTTCGCGGAGGGGATCCCCTGCAACGGTAGACGCTCTGTGGACAACTGCCAACCTCGTTGTCCACCGACCCTGTGCATAACTTGTGCATTAAGTGCCATGCCTTGTGCACAGGATGGGGAGAACTATGTGGATAAGCAATGAGTTCCATCACCAATCCGGCTCTGACCTGCACAAACACTCCCCACCGCCTGTGGAGGAAAAGAAATTTTCACATCGCTCCCATCCACAACTTGCATGTTGACAAGGAGGAAAATCAAGGGGTGGGCCCGGGATATCCACAGAAGTATGCCCAGCTGTGAATCACGCAGCCCGACAGGGCGGCGCTGACCTGCAGTTATGTACGAAGGCGCATGTACCAGCCGGTAACAGGACCGCCGCGCTGCGGCGCCGGGCTGGCCGGGAACGCCTGAAGGCCGGCCCCCGCGAACGGGAACCGGCCTTCGGGCTGAAGCGTGAAGCGGGCTGTTAGCCGGCCACGACGTTCAGGGTGATGACGGCGGTGACGTCTTCGTAGAGACGCACGTTTGCCGTGTACTTGCCAACCGTCTTGATGTGGGCGGGCAGTTCAACCTTGCGCTTGTCGATGTTGCCGAGACCGGCAGCAGCAACGGCCTTGGCGACGTCGTCAGTCTTGACGGTGCCGAACAGGCGTCCGGCCTCGCCGGCCTTGACGGTCAGCGTGACCGGCTTGGCGGACAGCTCGGCAGCCTGGGCCTGGGCAGCTTCAACGGAAGCGTGCTCGTGGGCGGCGCGTGCAGCCTTGATGGACTCAACCTGCTTCTCGCCTCCCTTGGACCAGGGCAGGGCGAAGCCGCGGGGCAGAAGGTAGTTACGTGCGTAACCGTTCTTCACCTCGACGATGTCGCCCGAGGTGCCGAGACCGGTTACTTCGTGGGTCAAAATGAGCTTTGCCATGTTTATTTATCTCCCTTAACCGCGGCCAGCGCCGGAGTAGGGCAGCAGTGCAACTTCGCGGGCATTCTTGATTGCCTGGGCGATCTTGCGCTGCTCCTGGACCGTGACGCCCGTGACGCGGCGCGCACGGATCTTTCCACGGTCAGAGATGAACTTGCGCAGCAATGCTACGTCCTTGTAGTCGATGACGGTGATGTCAGCGGCCTTCAAGGGATTGGACTTTGGTTTGGGCTTACGGAGTTCAGCCTTAGCCATCGTGGAGCTCCTTAGTGTTCGTGGAGCCCGTGGATATTAATCCGCGGGATGGTGGGTGTGCGGCGGTTGCCGCACTATGTAAAACGTTGTTGCTAGAAGGGAGGCTCAGAATTGTCCGGGCCGGCACCCCAGCCGCCGGTTGATCCGCCGGGCGTTGCCCACGGATCGGAGGCCGGAGCCGATTGCTGCTGCTGGCCGCCGCCCCAGGGGGCGTTGCCGCCACCCTGCTGGCCGCCGCCAAAACCGCCCTGTCCCCCGCCGGCGTTGCCGCCGCCGAAGTTGTTCCCACCCTGTCCGCCGGAGCGCTGGGTGCGGTTGACCTTGGCGTTGGCGTAACGCAGCGAGGGGCCGATCTCGTCGACCTCAAGCTCCATGACGGTGCGCTTTTCGCCTTCCTTGGTGTCGTAGGTCCGCGACTTCAGCCGGCCGGAGACAATGACGCGGGTGCCCTTGGTAAGGGACTCGGCCACGTTTTCTGCCGCTTCCCGCCAGATCGACGCGCGGAGGAACAGCGTTTCGCCGTCCTTCCACTCGTTGGTTTGGCGGTCAAAGGTCCGCGGAGTGGACGCAACGGTGAAGTTCGCTACTGCTGAACCGCTCGGTGTAAAGCGCAGTTCGGGGTCACTGGTGAGATTGCCAATGACCGTAATAGTGGTTTCGCCTGCCATCTGCTCCTGCTTCCTGCTTGGGTGTTTTCCTACGGTGAAAAACTTGTGGGGCGGGCCGAAATTACTCGGCCACGACCTTCTGGTCTTCCGGACGGATGATCTTGGTGCGCATGATGGTCTCGTTGAGGCCAAGCTGGCGGTCAAGTTCCTGGGCGGTAGCCGGCGTAGCGGTGAAGTTCACCACGGCGTAGATACCTTCGGACTTCTTCTTGATTTCGTACGCCAGGCGGCGACGGCCCCAGATGTCTACCTTTTCGATGGTTCCACCATCGGTGGTGATGACATTGAGGAACTTCTGAAGAGACGACTCTACGGTACGCTCGTCGACCTCGGGGTCGATGATGACCATCAATTCGTAAGGACGCATATGTGAACCCACCTCCTTTGGGCTAAGCGGTTACGGTCTTTCCGTAACAGGAGGTTCATTTGCGGTGCCTGCGGACCCCGTTTGTCCACCGCAAGGTGGGCAGGGGCCGGCACAGACTTATCCATCTTAGCTTACGCACGACGCCGGGCGCTCCCCCTTTCCCGTAAGCCCCGCCACAGCGCGGGGCCGGGCCTGCCCGCGCCGCGGCCCCGCCCGTGGCATGATCTCCCCATGGAAACCACACGTGCCCAACACCGCAAGCGGCGCCTGGCCGTCATGTTCCTGGCCGGGCTGGCCGCGGCGGCGGCCACCGCCGTATTCGGCGCAGGCGTGTACGCCCCCGCCATCGGCTGGTCCGTGGCCGCCTTGATCTACAACCTGTGGGTGTGGCTGGTTATCGCCCCCATGGACAGCCGCCGCACCGCAGCCCACGCGCTGGAGGAAGATCCGGACCGGCGCACCTCGGACCTGCTGATCCTGCTGGCGGCGCTGGGTTCGCTGGCCGCCGTCGTGCTGGTCATGGTGGGCAGCAAGGACGTCACGGGCGGGGCCAGGCTGCTGCTGGCGCTGCTGGCCTTGGCGTGCACGGCCTTGTCCTGGCTGCTGGTGCACACGCTGTTCACCCTGCGCTACGCGGAAATCTACTACGCGGGCGAGCCGGGCGGCATCAGCTTCAACCAGGACGCGCCGCCGCAGTACACCGACATCGCCTACATGGCCTTCAGCGTGGGCATGACCTACCAGGTTTCGGACACCAACATCACCACGCGGCCCATGCGTTCTGCGGTGCTGAGGCACAGCCTGCTCGCCTTTGTGTTTGGCACCGGTATCCTGGCCACCACCATCAACCTGGTGGTGAGCCTGGCCTCGTAGCCCTACACCGCCGTGCGGAAGAACGTCTCCGTGATGCGGGCCAGGTGGAAGGGGTCCTCCACCCCGCACAGCTCCCGGGCCGAGTGCATGGACAGCAGGGGCGTGCCCACGTCCACGGTGCGGATGCCCAGGCGGGTGGCCGTCAGCGGGCCGATTGTGGAGCCGCACGGCACATCGTTGTTGGAGACGAATTCCTGGTATGGTGCGCCGGCCGCGCTGCACAGCCCGGCCCAGATGGCGGCACCCGTGGCGTCGGTGGCGTAGCGCTGGTTGGCGTTGATCTTCAGCAGCGGGCCGCCGCCCAGCACCGGCAGGTTCGCCGGGTCGTGGCGCTCGGAGTAGTTCGGGTGGACTGCGTGGCCGGCGTCGGCGGAGAGGCAAAAGGAAGTGCTGAAGGCGCGACGCCGGTCGCTCGCCGAGGCGCCCAGGCCGTCGGACACGCGGACCAGGATGTCCTCGAGGAGGGGGCCGCACGCGCCCGAGCGCGAGCCCGAGCCGATCTCCTCGTGGTCAAAGGCCGCGAGGACGGGAATGACGGTGTCCGCGGCGGTGCCGGGGGCCGCGGCGTTGATGAGCGCCGCCAGGCCGGCGTGGACGGACGTCAGGTTGTCCATCCGGCCGGCGGCAAAGAACTCGTTGTTGGCGCCGAAAACCTGTCCGGGCTGGGTGTCCGCCACCACGATGTCGTAGCCGCCGATGGCGTCGGCGTCCAGGCCGGCCCTCTCGGCCAGCAGCCCCAGCAGGTCCGCCGTGCCGGGGTGGCCTTGGCCCCAGATGGGGTTCATGTGCTGCTGCTTGTCCAGCTTCAGCCCGTCGTTGGCCCCGCGGTCCAGGTGGATGGCCAGCTGCGGGAAGCGCAGGAGCGGCCCGGTGGCCACCAGCGTTTCGGTGCCGTCCAGGTCCACGAGGCGGCCGGCGAACTGGAGCTCGCGGTCCAGCCAGGAGTTCAGCAGCGGCCCGCCATAGACTTCCACGCCTGCCTGGAGCCAGCCGAACCGGCCCGTGGTGGGCTTGGGCTTGAGCTTGAAGGAGGGCGAGTCCGTGTGGGCTCCGAGGATGTTGAACCCGGTGGTGGCGGTGGCGTTCTCCGGCACGGCCCAGGCGATGATGGCGCCGTCGCGGATCACAAAGTGCTTTCCATGGGCGGGCCAGTCGGCGCGTTCGTCCAGCCGGGTGAAGCCGGCCGCCGCCAGCCGCCTGGCCGCTTCATGGGCGGCGTGGAAGCTGGACGGCGACGCTTCTATGAAGTCGCGCAGGTCCTGGATGTGCTCAACGGAAGTCATGCTCCGATTCAATCACGGCTTCCGCGCCGGCAGGCCCCGGCCACCGGCCGTCACGGCGAGATCACGTCGAGGGGGCGGTTGCGGGTGTGCGGGGTGAACTGGACAAGGATCGAGGCCACCACAATGAACACGGTAATCAGCATGAAGGCCCCGAGGACGGACATGTGCGGCAGGAACGGCGCAATCACCAATACGCCGATGCCACCTCCGATGTGCCCCACACCGTCGACCAGTGCGAATCCGGTGGTCCGCGCCCGGGTCGGGAAACTCTCGGCACTGAGCGCGTACGTCGGGGACACCCACATGTTGAAGCCGGCGAAGATCAGGATGGCGCCAATAAAGGAGATGGTGATGGTGGTTCCGGCCGTGGCGATGAGGAGCGCTCCAATAATCGTCACCGCCGCCCCGATGGGCAGCCAATACCTGCGTTCCAGCTTCTCCACCAGGAAGGACATCACAACGGCCTCGCCCACGAAGCCGATGGTGCCGACGGCGGCTATGACGCCGGCCGCAGGCGGCGAGAAGTGCAGCGCCACCAGGATGCTCGTGAACCCTGAGGCATAGGAGTAAACGGTGATGTAGCCGATAAACCAGATGGCGAACAGCAGCAGGATCCGCCGCAGGTAGAGCGGACTGGTGAACAAGTCGCGGTAGGGGACCTTCGACGGCGGCGGCGGGACGGCGGCGGCGTCGGCCGGGACAGGTTCGCGCAAGGCGCCGTGGCGGATGGCCCGGGACTCCATGCCGCTGACGACCTCATCTGCTTCCTCCACCCTGCCCTGGCCGATCAGCCATCGTGGGGATTCAGGCAGCTGCACCCGCAACAAGATCGCGACCAGCGCCAGGATGGCCCCCACCCCGTACATCCACCGCCAGCCGTTGGCGAACCCCGGTCCCGCCACCGCAAACGGCAGGCCCTGCGGCCATGGTGTGGCGGGCGTGGTGAGGATCAGCCCGAGCCAGATCCCGACGAACGCGCCGAGGGCCGACATGATGAAGATGATGGTGGTGAATTTGGCCCTGGCACGCCGGGGCGCCACCTCGTTGATGTAGGTGTTCACGATGGCCAGGTCGGCACCGATGCCGATGCCGGTGATGATGCGGGCAATGTTGAAATTCACGTACCCTGGGGCCAGGGCGTTGTAGAGCGAACCAAGCCCGGTGATGAGCATGGTGATCAGCAGCATGTTCCGCCGCCCCACCTTGTCCGCGTAAGGACTCAGGACCAAGGTGCCCACCACGTAGCCGGCCAGGTTCAGGACCACCGGGTACGGCAGCGCCTCCAGGGCATTCTCCGGGGTGCAGCCGGGCTTGAGGGCCACACACGTCTGGATGAAGGAGACGTTGATGTCAAAGATGTCGTAAAAAGTGAAAAGGAATCCGAGCCCGATGATTCCGATAAAAACGTAGGACAGCGACCAAACGTCGAGGCGCTCAAGCCTGGCGATGACCAACTGTCCGGGAGTTGCCGCAATTTCTTCTTTCGGAGATGACATGTTAAACTCCCCTGCTCGAAATTAACTTCTAGGCAATGGTAACCCCGTTTAGTAATCAGGGTTACTGGGTATGACCAGGCCGGTTTCGTAGGCGTACACCACCACCTGGACCCGGTCGCGCAGGTGCAGCTTGGTCAGGATCCGGCGCACGTGGGTCTTCACCGTGGCCTCGGACAGAAACAGCCGGTGGGCGATCTCGGCGTTGGAAAGGCCTTGGGCAATGGCGAGGGCCACTTCCAGCTCCCGCGGCGTCAGTTCCTCCAGCAGCGGGTCCCGCCGCGGTTGTGTGCGTGCGGGCTGCGACCTGACAAAGTTTTCCAGCAGGCGCTGCGTGACGCGGGGCGCCACGACGGCGTCGCCGCTGGCCACCAGGCGCACGGCATTGACCAGTTCGGCCGGTGCCACGTCCTTGAGCAGGAACGCGGAGGCGCCGGCCTGCAGCCCGGCGAAGGCGTATTCGTCCAGGTCGAAGGTGGTCAGGATGATGACCCGGGCCTCGGCGGCGGAGCTGCTGATTTTTCCCGTTGCCTCGATCCCGTCCATGAGGGGCATGCGCACGTCCATGAGCACCACGTCAGGTGCCAGGCGGTCAACGGCGGCCAGCGCCTCAATCCCGTTGGAGGCCTCCCCCACCACGCTCAGGTCGTCCTCGCCCTCCAGGATCAGCCGGAATCCCATGCGCAGCAGCGGCTGGTCATCCACCAGCAGGACCTTGATGCTTTGGCGGGTCACCGTGTTCTCCTTGATTGCGGGGGTGGACATCCGGCGCTCAGTCCTGCGCCGCGGCGGGGTGGAGCACCGCGTCCACGGCCCAGCCGCCGGCCGGGGCGGGACCGGCCGTGACGGTGCCGGCGTAGATGCGGGCCCGTTCGCGCATGCCCACCAGCCCATGCCCCGTCCCCATGGAGGCATCCAGCGAGCCGCGCCCGTCGTCGGCCACGGCCACCTTCAGCTGCCCCGCGTCCGGGTTGTTTTCAATGAGCACCTGTACGCGCGAGACCGAGGTGCCGTAGCGCAGCACGTTGGTCAGCGACTCCTGCACAATGCGGTAGACGGTGAGTTGCAGGGCCGGGTCCGGGGGCAGCGATGGTCCGGACTGCGTGACCGACAGCGGCAGCCCGGCCTGCCGGAATCCTTCAAACAGCGCTGCCAGATCCGTCAGGGCCGGCTGCGGGGACCGCGGCTCCGTGCCGGAGTCGTCGCGCAGCACCCCCAGGACGCGGCGCATGTCCGCCAGCGCGGTCCGCCCGGTTCCGGACAGCTGGCCCAGCACGTCCGCCGCCTGCTCCGGGTTCCTTTTCACCACGACGGCGGCGCCGTCGGAAAGTGCCACCATCACGGTCAGGGAGTGGGCCACGACGTCGTGCATTTCGCGGGCAATCCGGTTCCGTTCACCTATGGAGGCCAGCTGGGCATTGCGCACGGCCCATTGGCGCAGTTCGGCCTCGTGTTCGCGGCTGCGCCGCACGGATGCACCCACCCCCGTGGCGATGACGTTGGACAGGAGCGTCGCAATGGCCGTGATGACGTTGCTTTCACCGGCGGTGGGGCCGTTGGCGGTGAGGAATTCGGTGGGAAACTGATAAAAGAGCAGGGTGTAGGCCATGAGCGGGATGGATGCCACGGCGGCGACCGTAAAGCTGAAGATGCCCCGGTAGACCAGGGCCACCACGTACAGCGCGAACCAGACGCTGGCCCCGACATTGCTGGCCGCGGGCACCATGGCAATGTTGATGACTTCAAAGACGAGCAGCACGGCCAGCACGGCCAGGGGCTTGTCCCGCCGGAACATCAGCACAATGCAGGACGCGGCCACCAGGACCAGCTGGACGGGACCGTGGCCGGTCATTCGCGGGCTGATCAGGGCCCCGGCGCTGGCCACCAGGTAGGCCAGGACCACCACCACGTCCATGACGCGGGGATGGTTGTGGAAGTACTTGCGCACCACGCCGCGGCGGCTGGCCGAGAATTCATCGGCCAGCAGTGCGGCGGCGGGTACATCGGCGGGGACGGCGGACGTTCGTTCCGCAGCCCCCGCCTGGTCATGTGTGCGCATAAGGGTGAGTCTAGAAGGCAGGCTGCAACGCCTGCCACCAGGCCGTCCTAGACGTCACGGGTCTTGAGGCTGATGATGGCCGGCACCGTGACCAGCACGATCCAGCCCAGGAAGATCAGCCCGCCGGACAGGGGGCTGATGAACGCGGCCTTGTCACCAATCTCCAGCATCCGTCCGCCGGCCACGCTGGGGATGTACTGGCCCACGTACTTCCAGAAGTCACCGGGGACCAGGCCCAGGAGCGAGGTGGCGATTTCCAGCAGGAAGAACAGTGCCACCAGGACGATGATGCCCCCGGCCGAGCTGCGGATCAACGTGCCCAGGGACAGGCCGGCCAGGGCAACGCCCGCCACGTAAACGCCGCCCATGAAGATGCTGTAGACCACGCCGTCACGGCCCAGCGACATGTCAATGCCGTATCCGTGCAGGATCGGGATGGAGACCAGGAAGGTGACAAAGGCTGCCACCAAGGTCAGCACATAGGAGACCACCACCAGCACGATGGCCTTGGCGAAGAAGGTTGGCAGCCGCTTGGGCACCGCGGTCATGGTGGAGCGGATCATGCCGGTGCCGAATTCGGAGGCGATCAACAGCACGGCCAGGGCCCCGAGCACCAGGATCCCCAACTGCAGCCCGGCGATGGGGATGCCGTAGATGTTGATGCCTTGGGCGTTGGCGGCGCTGATGGCCTGGTCCAGGGTCAACTTGTGCCCCGCCGCGGCGCCCGGCGAGGGCCGTTCGGCGCCAAACTTCATGAGCTGGTCAATGATCGTGCCGCGCAGGAACGCGGCAATGGTGCCCACGCCCACCACGGCCACAAAGGTAAAGAGCAGGAGCAGTTGGGTGGATCGCAGGGACCGGAACTTGATCCATTCGCTGCGCAGCACGCCCAGGAAAGTCAGTCCGGTTCCGCCGGAAGCGGCGGAATGGGCCGGAATCGTCGTCGTACTCATCTTTTTAGCGTCCCTTCAGGGCGGCGGCCGGCTCGGCCCCGTCATCGAATTCCTGCGAGTGGTACTCCACTGAATCCTTTGTCAGGTCAAAGTAGGCATCTTCCAGGGATGTGGTCAGAGGCGTGAGTTCATAGACCAGCACGCCGTTGTCCAGGGCAAGCCGGGCGATCTGGCGGGAATCAACCCCGGTGACTTCCAGGGTCTCGTTCTCGCTGGACTGGACCTGCACGCCCGGGCCGCTGAGCAGCCGGCCCAGGCGGACGGCCTCTGGGGTGCGGACGCGGACCTTGGCCTGTTGGCTGCCGGCAAGGATCTCGGCTATGGGGGCGTCGGCAATGATCCGGCCCCGGCCAATGACTATGAGGTGGTCGGCCGTCAGCGCCATCTCGCTCATCAGGTGGGAGGAGAGGAACACGGTTTTTCCCTGCCCGGCCAGGTGCCTGGCCAGGTTGCGCACCCACAACACGCCTTCCGGGTCCAGGCCGTTGACGGGTTCGTCCAGGATCAGCGTCTGCGGGTCGCCCAGCAGGGCCGAGGCAATGCCCAGGCGCTGGCCCATGCCGAGGGAGAAGCCGCCGGCCTTTTTCTTGGCGACGGCGGCCAGCCCGGTCATGTCGATGACCTCGTGGACGCGGCTTCTGGGGATGTTGTGCGTGGCGGCCATGGCCAGCAGGTGGTTGTAGGCACTGCGCGAGGTGTGCACGGCCTTGGCGTCAAGCAGCGCTCCCACCTGCCTGAGCGGATCGTGGTGCTTTGCGTACGGCTTGCCATTGACAGTGACGCTGCCGGCGCTGGGCTTGTCCAGGCCCACGATCATGCGCATGGTGGTTGACTTGCCGGCGCCGTTGGGACCGAGGAAGCCCGTCACCATTCCGGGCTTGACCGTGAAGGTGACACCTGCCACCGCGGTCTTGGCACCGTAGTGCTTGGCGAGGTTTACTGCCTCAATCATGTGGACATCCCCTTGTTTCTCGTGGTCCCTTCAACCGTACGCACCGAAGCTGGCGTTTTCTTCGATCTCAGGGATGAATCAGGGTCCGGCCAGGGTCGTCCCTTTGGATGAGGCGGTCCTAGAATTGCCGGGTGCTTGCCATCGAAAAGTCCAGGCCCCGCCTTCGGCCGTTGCGGGCCCCGCTGCCTGTGCTCCTCTGGGCCTCCGGCCCTGCCCTGGCCGTGGTGCTGGCCGGCGCCCTGGTCCTCTCCGCTTCCGCCGGCCACCCGTTCTTCCAGGCGTACGACGACGCCTGGAATGTTGCGCTGGACGCCTCCCGCACGCCGTGGCTCACCACCGTGAACAAGGTGCTGGATTTTGTCGGCAACACCGGGATGATCCTTTATGGCGCCGCCTTGTTCCTTGCCCTCCTGGTCCGCCACCGCCGCCTGGCGCTGTTCACGGCCGGGGCAAACCTGGGCACCTTGGGCGCCACGCACCTGCTCAAGTTCCTGGTGGGCCGGGACCGCCCCCTGGACCGCCTGGTGCACGTCAGCACCGCTTCATACCCTTCGGGGCATGTAAGTGCCACGGTCGCAGCAATGGTGGCCACCGCCGTCGCGCTGGGACGCCTGTGGATGTGGGCCAGCGGTGCCGTGCTCAGCGTTGCCATGATCTACAGCCGCATGTACCTGGGCGCCCATTGGCTCTCGGACACGATTGCCGGGGCGCTGCTGGGGCTGGGCCTGACGCTCCTGCTGTGGGCCCTGGTGCGGGATACATGCCTGGAGCGGCATGTAGTTCAGCGGCCGCTGCCCTCATAGGCTGCATGTGCTTCGGCCGGCAGCGGCCTGGCAGCCGGGGCGGTGAGGATCGAGGCGATGATCGCCACGCCGATCGCCAGCAGCGCCCGGCGGACGGTGACGTGGTCGCCCAGGAAACCCAGCAGCGGCGGGCCGGCCAGGAAGGCAACGTAGCCGATGGTGGAAACCACGGATACGCGGGCGGCGGCCTTGGCAGGATCGTCGGCGGCGGCCGACATGCCCATGGGGAAGCCCAGCGCCGCCCCCGCACCCCAGAAGACCGCGCCCAGGCCCGCAAGCCAGATGTCCGGCGCCATGACAAAGAGCACCAGCCCCACCAAGGCGGCGCCGAGGCTGCCGTAGAGGACCGGCACGCGGCCGTAGGCGTCGATGAAACGGCCGCCGAAGAACCGGAACGCCGTCATGGAGGCCACAAAGACGGCGAACATGATGGCGCCGCCCGATTCGGTGGCCCCGATCCCGTCCACGGTGGCCTTGGCGATCCAGTCGTTCGCCGCGCCCTCGGTCAGGGCGGCGCCGAGGACCACGAGCCCCACCATGAGAGTGCGGCTTTCCGACCAGGCGCTGCGGCCCTTCGCCGGCGCTTCCGCCGGCGCTGCTTCCGCCGCCGGCCCGCCGGCGGCCCGCGGCAGGAAGTGCCGCGGCACGGTGAGCATGGCGGCCACCACCAGCACCACGATGGCAAACAGGTGCGCTGACATGCTCACGTGCAGGGCGGACAGCCCGGCGCCGACGAGCGCACCCAGCAGGGCCCCTCCGCTGAAGCCCGCGTGGAACCGGGGCATGATGGTCCTGCCCAGGTGCCGTTCGACGTCGGCGCCCTCCACGTTTTGCGACACGTCCCACAGCCCGATTCCCACGCCAAAGAAAAACAGTCCCACGGCGGTCAGGGGGACCGAGCCCAAGGCCAGCGAGGTGGCGATGATAAGCCCGCCAAAGGAGGAGGTGAAGCCGCCCGTCCGCACCGTGGACGCCGTGCCCAGGCGCCCCACCACGGTCCCGGCCAGCGGCAGTGCAATGACGGAGCCGGCGGCGATGGTCAGCAGCAGCAGCCCCATCTCCCCGGCGGTCAGGCCCAGGACCCGCGTGACGGCAGGGATCCGGGCGGCCCAGCTGGCAAAGACAAAGCCGTTGATGGCAAAAACGGCAAAGGTGGCCATGGCCGCGTGGCGGACCGGCCGCTTGGGCATGATGGGACTGGCTTTCACTGGTTGTTGGGCACTGCTGGCCGGGCGAACAAGGTGGTGGCCAGCGAATCCAGGTCCCGGGCCATGTCGAGGGTTTTGTCGTACATCCACTGCAGCTGCAGCCCGTCCGACGCCGCCACCAGCAGCCTGGCGAGGACCACGGCCGGCAGGTCGGTGCGCAGTGTGCCCGCTTCCTGCCTGGCGGCGATGTCGCGGGCCGCGTTGTCCACAACGGCCTTGAACCGGTTGTGGAAGTACTCGTGGGATGCGTGGTCCGTCGCGCTGGCCGTGGCCGACGCCACGGCATACAGCGTGGTCAGTCCCGGCTGGGCGGCATTGCTCCGCGCCACGGCGGGCAGTGCGGACACCATGTCCCCGCCCTCCCCGCCCAGGTCCCGGTGGGCGCGCCTGTCGCGTTCCTCCAGCACGGCCGTCAGCAGTTCCTGCTTGGTGCCAAAGTAATGGAAAAGGGTGGATTCGCGGACGCCCACCAGCTCGGCGACGCGCCTGAGGGCCGTCCCCTCGAACCCTTCCGTGGCGAAGACGTCCGTGGCGGTCTGGATGATTTGTTCCCGGCGTTCAACGCCCTTGGCGTACCTCCCGCGGGATGGCGGAACCAACATGCCGCCCAGTCTATGTCACGGCCCGGATCAAAATCTAGTCAGACTTTGTTTTTGTCGGTACGCTGGCCGCATGACTTCCACGCCCCGTCCCGAACCGCTCGCCGCCACCGATGCCCGGCTGCGCACGCTCGCCGGGTCCCTGACCCTGGAGCAGCAGGTTTCGCTGCTGACCGGGGCCGATGTGTGGTCCACGCGCGCCATCCCGGAGATCGGGCTGGGCCGGGTCGTGCTCTCCGACGGCCCGGCCGGCGTCCGCGGGGAGGACTTCGACGAACGGCACGACTCCGTGTCGCTGCCGTCGGGATCCGCCCTGGGCGCCACCTGGAGCAGGGACGTGGCCCGGCGCTACGGGCAGGTGCTCGGGCAGGAGGCCCGCCGCAAGGGCGTCCACGCCATCCTCGGCCCCACCATCAACCTCCACCGTTCGCCACTGGGCGGACGCCATTTTGAGGCCCTCAGCGAGGACCCCCTGCTGACCGCTTCGCTCGCCGCCGCCTATGTGGAGGGCGTGCAGTCAATGGGGGTTGGCGCCACACCCAAGCACTACCTCGCCAACGAGGCGGAGACCGACCGGTTCACGGCGGATTCCGTCGTGGCCGGGCGGCCGCTGCGCGAACTGTACCTGGCCGCGTTCGAAGAGGCCGTCACGGCGGCCCGGGCCTGGCTGGTCATGAGCTCCTACAACTCCATCAACGGCACCACCGCCAGCGAAAATGACCTGCTGGAGACGCCGCTATCCACGGAATGGGGGTTCGACGGCGTCGTGGTCTCCGACTGGACCGCCGTCCGCTCGGTGGAGGCCGCCAACGCCAACCAGGACCTGGAAATGCCCGGTCCCGTGGGCCATTGGGGCCCCGCCCTGGTGGCTGCCGTCGAGGACGGGCGCGTGCCCCGGGCCAGGATCACCGAAAAGGTCACCCGGATCCTGCGCCTGGCCGCCCGGGTGGGCGTGCTGGACGGTTTTGAACCGGCCGTCGCCGCTCCCGCCGGAAAATACGACGGCGCCGCCCTGGCCCGCGAAGCCGCCACCCGGGGTGCCGTCCTGCTCCGCAACGAGGGCGGGCTGCTCCCCCTCGACCCTGCCTCACTGCGCAGGGTGGCGGTGATCGGGCACAACGCCGAGCAGGCCCGCACGCAGGGCGGCGGCAGCGCCACGGTCCAGCCCAGGCACACCGTCTCCCCGCTGGAAGGGCTGCGCAAGGCACTGCCGGCGGACGCCGTCGTCCATTACAGCCGCGGCGCCAAGGTGGCCGAGGGGCTGCAGGAATTCCCACGTATGGAACTGCACAACCCGGTGGGCAACGTCCCGGGGCTGCGGGTGACCTTCCTCGACGCGGCCGGGGCGGAGATCGGCGGCGAGGACCGGCTGGCCTCGCGCCTGGTCTGGTTTGGAGCCGGCATCCCCGAGGGAACGGCCGCGATCCGGCTGGACACGGTGTGGACGGCGCCCGGGGCGGGCCTGCACACGATCGGCATCGGCACGGTGGGGCGGGTCCGGCTGAGCGTGGATGGCGCCGAGGTGTTTGACGATGAGCTCACGGACCACACCAACGTGCTGGGAGCGGCCCTTTTCGACCCGCCCCGGCGCACCTTGGGCGTCACGACGGCGGCCGGGGGCGGGGTGGCGCTGTCTGCGCTGTACCGGCTGCCCGCCGGCCCGGGCATCCCGCTGACGGCCATCCTGCTCGGCGAGGAAACCATGGTTGCGGACCCCGAGGCGGAAATTGCCGAGGCGGTGGAAAATGCCCGCACCGCAGACGTCGCCGTCGTCGTGGTGGGCACCAATGCGGCCATCGAGTCCGAGGGCTTCGACCGCCAAAACCTGGACCTGCCCGGCCGCCAGGACGCGCTGGTGGAGGCGGTTGCCGCCGTGAACCCGCGCACCGTGGTGGTGGTGAACTCGGGCTCGCCGGTGCTCATGCCCTGGCGCGAAAAGGTCGCTGCGGTGCTGCTGGGCTGGTTCGGCGGGCAGGAATTTGGCGATGCCGTCGCGCACATCCTTCTGGGCACAGCGGAGCCCGGCGGGCGCCTGCCCACCTCCTGGCCGGCCGCCCTGGAGGACGTGCCGGTGCTGGACACGACCCCGGTGGACGGCCGGCTGGTGTACGGGGAGGGGATCCACCTCGGCTACCGGGCCTGGCTGAAGCAGCAGGCAGCCGGGGGTGCCGCGCCGGCGTATCCGTTTGGTTTTGGGCTCGGCTACACCACCTTTGCCCTGGGCGCGCCGTCCCTGCCGGCCGCGGTGGATGTTGGCGGGGACGTGGAAGTCAGCGTGCCCGTCACGAACACCGGGAGCCGCGCCGGCCGCGCCGTCGTCCAGGTCTACCTCGCCCGGTCCGATTCAGCGGTTGACCGCCCGGTGCGCTGGTTGGCCGGCTACAAGGACACGGTGCTCGACGCCGGGGCGTCCGGCACGGTCGCCATCCGGGTTCCGGCCCGCTCCCTCGCCCACTACGACGGCGGCTGGCAGCAGGAGCGCGGTGTCTTCACCGTGCTGGTGGGCCGGCATCTGGAGGATGATTTCCAGGTGGCGGAGGTGGAAGTCCGGTAGCGCGGCCCTACCGGGCCCGCTCGACGCGTTTTTCGTCCCAGACAGGTTCCCCGGTTTCGTAGACCTTGCCGTCGGAGCCGAAGACCAGGAAACGGTCAAAGGAGCGGGCAAACCAGCGGTCGTGCGTGACGGCCAGGACGGTTCCTTCGAAGGAGTCGATGGCCTTTTCGAGCGCTTCGGCCGAATGCAGGTCCAGGTTGTCGGTGGGCTCGTCCAGCAGCAGGAGCGTGGCACCGGAGAGTTCCAGCAACAGGATCTGGAACCGGGCCTGCTGGCCGCCGGAGAGGGAATCATATTTCTGCTCGGAACTGGACGCGAGGCCGTACCGGTCCAGGGCGCCGGCGGCGGCTTCCCGGCCCAGGCCCGAGCGGTGTTCGTCGCCGCGGTGCAGAATCTCCAGCAAGGTCCGGCCCAGCAAGTCCGGCCGGGCATGCGTCTGGGCGAAGAATCCGGGCCGGATCCTTGCGCCAAGCTTCACGGTGCCTTCGTGCGGGACGTGGGCAATTTCGACGTCGGAGACGGGCTCGTGTTCCTTGTCCGGATCGGATCCGCCGGCCGCCAGCAGCCGCAGGAAGTGGCTCTTGCCGGAACCGTTGGAGCCGAGCACACCCACGCGGTCGCCGAACCAGATCTCGGTGCTGAACGGTTTCATCAGCCCTGTGAGTTCCAGTTTCGTGGCGACGATGGCGCGCTTGGCCGTGCGCCCGCCCTTGAGCCGCATCTTCACGTTCTGCTCGATGGGCAGGGCCTCGGGCGGACCTTTCTCGAGGAACTGCGCCAGCCGGCTTTGCGCGGCTTGGTAGCGGTTGGCCATGTCCGAGCGGAATGCCGCCTTGGTCTTGTACATGTTGACGAGTTCCTTGAGCTTGACGTGCTCCTCGTCCCAGCGCTTGCGCAACTCCTCAAAGCGGGCGTTACGGTCTTCACGGGCCTTTACGTAGGACTCGAAGCCGCCGCCGTGCGTCCAGCTCGAGGCACCGTTGATGCCAGGTTCCAGCGTGACAATCCTGTCCGCGGCATTGGCCAGCAGTTCCCTGTCGTGGCTGACGAACAGCACCGACTTGTCCGATTCACCCATTTTCGCTTCCAGCCAGCGCTTGCCAGGCACGTCAAGGTAGTTGTCCGGCTCATCCAGCAACAGGAGCTCATCGGGTCCGGCAAACAGCGCTTCCAGCACCAGGCGCTTTTGCTCGCCGCCGCTCAGCGACGACGCCTTGCGGTACTGGGCACTGTAGAAATCCATGCCCATGGCGGCCATGGTGACCTCGTCCCACGTGGTTTCCATCTCGTAGCCGCCCACGTCGCCCCAGTCGGCGATGGCCTGGGCATAGGCCATCTGGCTGGGCTCGTCGTCGCGCTCCAGCATGGCTTCCTCGGCCGCGTCCACGGCCCTTCCCGCGGCAGCGATGTTCGGCGAGGCCACGGAAAGCAGCAGGTCGCGGACGGTGCTGTCATCCCGGACCTGGCCCACGAACTGGCGCATGACACCCATGCTGCCCGAACGCGAGACGGCACCCTCGTCAGCCTTGATGTCCTGGCAGATGATCCGCAGCAGGGTGGTCTTGCCTGTGCCGTTCGGACCGATGAGCGCCGTCTTGGTGCCGTCCGAGACGCGGAAGTTCACCCCGTTCAGCAGCTGCCGGCCGTCGGAGAGAAAGTAGTCAATGTTTGCAACGTCGATGTGTCCCACTGGTTAATCCTCCCATCTGCACGAGGCGGGGATATCCCCATCCTGCTTCGGCCTGTTTGCGTGATGGTTGCCGCACCGTTTCCACGGCAAAGACTGCAGCCTGTCTATTTCCAACGCGAGAGCCGTGCCCCAACAAGTGGACCGGTCCGTGTCCTTGCGGGAGATCAGACGCCCGCAATGAGCATGGACGTCCCTTGGCCGACGCCCACGCAGAGGGTGGCCAGGCCGCGTCTGGCGTTTTCGCGTTCCATGCGGCCGAGCAGGGTGACAATCAGTCTCGAGCCGGTGGAACCTAGTGGGTGGCCCAGGGCAATTGCGCCGCCGTCGTTGTTGACGATGCCGGAATCAAGCTTCAGCTCCCGCAAGACTGCCAGTGATTGGGATGCGAAGGCCTCGTTGAGTTCGACGGCATCCAGGTCCCCCACACCCCAGCCGGCCCTCTGAAGCACCTTGCGCGTGGAGGGGACCGGGCCCATGCCCATGAGCTCCGGGCTCACGCCGGCGGAGGCTCCCTCGACAATGCGTGCCCGGGGGCTCAGTCCGAACTTGTTCACTGCCGCTTCTGAGGCCACAATAATGGCAGACGATCCATCATTGAGCGTGCTTGAGTTTCCGGCCGTGACAACGCCGCCGGGCCTAATGATGGATTTCAGCCCTGCCAGGACCTCCCGGGTGGTGCCGTCGCGTGGCCCCTCGTCCGTGTCCACCACATGGGTGGCCTTGTGGCAATGGACCGGGACGGGGACGATCTCGTCCTTGAACCTGCCGCTGGCGATGGCGGCGAGGGCGCGTTGGTGGGACTGGACGGCGAAGTCGTCCGCGTCTTCGCGGGTAATGCCGTAAACATCGGCGACTTCTTCGGCCGTCTGTGGCATGGAGTATGTCATCTTGCCATCACGGGACAGGCCACCGGTCGAAAATCGCTCATTGGGGAAGCGCCAGCCAATGGACGTATCGAAGCTCGGCCCCGGCTTGGCAAAGGCGGCAACGGGCTTTGCCTGCACCCAGGGGGCCCGGCTCATGGACTCCACGCCGCCGGCCACGATAATGTCAGCAGCTCCTGCCTTGATCATCTGCGAAGCAATGATGACGGCGCTCAGTCCCGAGGCGCACAGGCGGTTGACCGTCATGCCGGGCACGTGCTCCCCGTATCCTGCAAGGAGCCAGGCCATGCGGGCAACATTGCGGTTTTCCTCGCCTGCACCATTGGCGTTGCCGAGAATGACCTCGTCCACGGTGTCAGGGTCTACGCCGGCGCGGTCTACCGCGGCCTTGATGACAAGCGCTGCCATATCGTCCGGGCGCACCGTGGACAGTGCACCACCATAGCGGCCAACCGGGGTGCGGGCGCCGCCAATGAGGAATGCCTCAGTCATTTAATCGTCCTTAACTTCAGTGTCCTGCATGGATTCGTGGGGTCGTTCCTGACGGGCGTTGCTATTCGGGTCTACTGGACCTTGGCTCCAGATTCGTCATATCGGTACCAGCCATGCGCGGTTTTCCTCCCGTAGTTCCCTTGCTCGTACAGCTCCTTCAGTGCTGGATGGGGCAGGTCTGCCGGATCCTGTGTTTCCTCGAAGGTTGCTTGTCGGATCAGGTAGCTGACGTCCAGGCCCACCAGGTCCATCAGCTCAAAGGGCCCCATGGGGTGGCCGAGCGCCGTCCTGGCCGCGGTGTCGATGTCCGCGACGCTGGCGGTGCCGTCGGCGTAAAGCCGGAGCGCCTCGTCCCGGAGGGCGCCCATGAGCCGGTTGGCCACAAAGCCCGGGATCTCTCGATTGATCAGCACGGGCGACTTGCCCAAGGATCGCGCCAACTCCATGGTGGCGTCCACCGTATCCTGGGATGTTTTACCGTGGCGGACCACCTCAACACATTTCATGACCAGCGCGGGATTGAAGAAATGCATGTTGCAGACCCGTTCGGGGCGACCGGTCTCGTCGGCCACTTTCGAGGAGCCCAGCGTGGAGGAATTCGTGGCAAGTATGGCGTGCGCCGGGGCTACCTGTCCCAGCGCCGCGAAGATGCCGCGTTTGACTTCAAGTTTCTCGGTCGCCGCCTCGATCACGAAGTCGGTGTCCGCCGCGCCGGCATGCAGGGAAGTGGTGAAGGTGAGCCGGGCCAAAGCGGCATTGGCGTCCTGCCGGCTCCTGCGCCCCTTGGCCACGCTGCTGTCGATCCGGTCTGTGAGCTGCTTCCGGGCCATGGCCAGCATGTCTGCCGCGACATCCTGGATCGTGACCTGGTACCCGGCCAGGGCGCACACCATCCCGATCTGTGACCCCATGGCTCCAGCCCCAATCACCAAAATTTTGTTGATCTGCATCATTTTGTTCCCCTAGCGTCCAGTGAATTCGGCGGCACGTTTGTTGATGAAGGACTCAACACCCTCCCGTTTGTCCTCGGTGGAGTAGAGCAGCGCCTGGGCCAGTCGTTCGAGCAGCAGCCCGGTTCGCTGGTCCGCTTCGGCGCCGTTCTTGATCACGAGCTTGCCGAGCCGGACCGCCAAAGGGCCTTTGGCAAGGACCTTGCCCGCCGTGGCCCGGGCCGCGTCCATCAGTTCCGCCTGGGGAACGACGTCGGTGACCAGGCCGATGGACAACGCCTCGCCGGCCTCGAAAATCCTGCCCGTGAGGATCAATTCGACAGCGCGTCCCTTGCCGACCAGCCTTGTAAGGCGCTGCGTTCCGCCAGCGCCAGGCAGGATGCCGAGTTTGGTTTCGGGCAGCCCGAACCGGGCAGTATCCGAAGCGATGCGGATGTCGCAGGACATGGCCAGCTCAATCCCGCCACCCAGGGCGAAGCCGTTGATGGCGGCAATGGTGGGTTTCCCATAATCCTCGATGTAGTCGTAGAGCCGCTGCATTTCCGCTGCCAGACCGTCCAAGAACGTGTAGTCGACCAGCTGGGTGATGTCTGCTCCGGCAATGAACGCCTTGTCCCCGGCGCCGGTGAAAATGACGGCGCCAACGTCTTCGTTGTCCGCGAAGTCCGCCAGTGCGTGGCGGATTTCCCGCAGGACGGTTCTGCTCAGTGCGTTGCGGACCCCAGGACGGTTGAGCGTGATGGTTCCGAGCCGGTTGGTGACGTCGGCAAGGATGGTTTCATAGCACATGGCTGCCTCCTAGCGGAATGCCCGCTGGCCGGTGATGTGGTTGCCCAGGATAAGGGTGTGGACCTCGTCCGTGCCCTCGTAGGTGCGGACTGATTCGAGGTTGTTGGCGTGGCGCAGCGGCGAGTGGTCCAGGGTGATGCCGTTGCCACCCAGGATGGTCCGCGCCTCGCGGCAGATGGCGATTGCCTCCCGGCAGTTGTTCAGCTTGCCCACCGAGATCTGGACAGGTTCCAAGGTGCCGGCGTCCTTGAGGCGGCCGGTATGGATGGCCAACAGGGTGCCCTTCTGGATCTCAATCAGCATGTTGACCAGCTTTTCCTGGGTCAGCTGATAGGACGCCAGGGGCTTGTTGAACTGCATCCGCTCAAGGGAGTACTTCAACGCTTCCTCGTAACTGTCCCGCGCGGCGCCCATGGCGCCCCAGATAATGCCGTAGCGGGCCTCGTTCAGACAGGAGAACGGGCCACGGAGACCCTGGACGCCGGGAAGCATTGCGGAATCCAACAGCTCGACATTATCGAGCTCTATATCGCACTGGATGGAGGCACGCATTGAGAGTTTGGGGTCGATCGGCGTGGCCTTGAAGCCCTCAACGTCCGTGGGAACGAGGAAGCCGCGGATACCCTCGTCGGTGGCAGCCCAGATAACTGCGACCTGCGCGATGGAGGCCATCCCGATCCATCGCTTGGCGCCGTTCAGGACCCACCCGTTACCGCTCCTGGTGGCGATAGTCTGCATCGAGGAAGGATCCGAGCCTGAAGAAGGCTCCGTCAGGCCGAAGCAGCCGATAATCTCGCCACGCGCCATCCCCGGCAGGTAGGCGTTCTTCTGCTCCTCGGATCCCCATTTGTGGATGGCACTCATGGCCAGCGAACCCTGGACGCTGACGAAGGTGCGCAGCCCGGAGTCTCCTGCCTCGAGTTCCATGGCGGCGATGCCGTACTCCACGGCGGATCGTCCGGGGCAGCCATAGCCTTTCAAGTGCATCCCGAGCAGGCCGAGGGCACCCATTTCACGGGCGATCTCCACGGGAAAATAACCATCTTCGTACCATTTCTTGATGTTTGGCCTGATTCGCTCGGCCACGAAGGATCGGACCGAGCCACGGAGGCTCAGTTCGGCGGCACTGAGCAGTCCGTCGAGGTTCAGCACATCGGATTTGGCCAAGATAGCAGCTTCCTTGGTGATCGGGGAGCCTTCTTTGAGGAGGGTGTTCAAGGGAATTCTCTTTCCTGGGACTTGAAGGGTCAGGCGCCGGACAGGTCAGGTCGAGCAACGGGCGCACGTGGTCAATCATTCACTGGCAGTGATCCGACTCTCCTAAACTCTAACTCGATATCGATATCGAAAACAAGGTTAAGTGGGTGCCATCTGCCCGGCCTTGGCCGAAGTGCCCCCTTCCAGGCCTCAGGTGTCTCCTGTCAGGCTTCGCCATGTCGCGACACCTGCGGATCCCAACAACAAGCCGGTGACGAGGAAGACAGCACCCACGCCGACAGTCCCCGTGGCGAGTCCGGCCGCGGCAGGGATGACGACTTGGCCGAGACGATTCGCGGAGAGCCGGAGCGAGAGTCCGCTGGCATGGTGGGACTGTCCGGCGAGTTGGACCACCCAGCTCATCGTCAACGGCTGACCGATTCCCCAAAATAGTCCGGCAGCGGCCAAAAACAGGCCAATGACCACCGGACTGGGGACGAAGGCTATCAGTGCCATGGGTACTGCCGAGGCCAACGTAGAGGAGACCAGCAACAGGTTCCGGTTGAAGTGGCGCAACATCAGCGGGAGAAGCGCCCGGCTCAGGAGTGCCGCTGTGGTCCGGATGCTGAGCAGGACGGTAACAGTCAGGACGCTGAGTCCGTGACGTTGGCCCAGGAGCGGCAGGTAGGCAGCCAGGATGTCGAGGGAGACCAGAACCATGAGACTGCTGAAAATCGCAGGCCTCATGCCCTTTTCGCCCAACAACGAGCCGACCTTCCGCTTTCGGTAACCTCCAAGGACAACGTCCATGGGCCTGGAGCGCCTCGTCAGGACGGCGAAGGGGACTGCGACGGCTGCCACCCCCGTCATCGCCAACAGGGCGGTCGTTGTATGGACGGAAGCGGATTTTGAGCCCGATGCGGCGAGGATTCCTGCGAGGGGGACGCCTATGAGTTGACCTGTCGAGACGGCAAGGCCCCAGCCGCCGAAACGTTGGTCAAGCTTTTCGGCAGGCGACTTTGCAGAAATGATGCCCTGGCCCGCAAGCGTGGCCAACATCTGAGCGAAGCCAAGAAGGACAAAGCCGGCCAGCAAAAACCGGAGATCTTGACGTAGGGCGATGATCGCCGGGGCCGCCACAGTGAGCACGGCACCGGTCCTCATCACCGCAGGACCGAGCCGTTTGTCGACCATGCGCCCGACCGGCACGGTGAGCAGGAGCGGGGCCAGGGCGAAGGCTGACGCCGCAAGCCCGACGAGCAAAGGTCCACCGCCAAGTTCGACGATGCGGTAGGAGACCAGGACGCGGACCCCGGCATACGCGGCCTGGGTGCACAGGGTCATTAGCAGGATGTGCACGTACCAGGGCTTCACCGTGTACCTGATAACCGGCTGGCGCCCATCCAGGTCACTTGAACGGGCCGAGCGGGGCGGTGTTTTCCGATGCTGATCGTCCCTCCGTTTGGTTGCTCAAGGCCCGAGATGCACGGTATGGCGGTGGTCTAGCCGCACCTGGAATTGCCCAGGAGAACGAGCGGCTCCCCGTCGCTAAACGTGGGGTCCGGGTCCTTCGCTGCGCTGGATATGCCTTGGTCAGGGTCTGATGGGTGGGCACGACCTTCATGTTCGGTTCTTCTCGGGCGATGCCAGCAGAAATCGATGGTCATGGCCGTCTCACGACGATGCGGACGGCTCCGTTGCTTTTGCGTCTGTGACGGTTTCGTCGAGGCCGAGGGCGTTTGCCCATAGCCGTGTAAGCGTGTGCAGGGCGGCAGCCTCCTGGTAGTCCTCGCCGAGTGCGAGCCAGAAGTAGGCGAAGTTGCCTACCATCGCGGCCAGCGCCGATGCTGCAATGTGTGCATCCAGTGAACGGTCTACCATCCCCAGGTCCTGAAGACGGCGGATGCTTCGCTCGATCCGGGCGACGCTTCGGCGGCGGCCTATCAGCCTTTGCTCCTCCACGTAGGGATCCATGGCTGAAACCTGCTCATAGATCTTCATCATTCCGCGGTTACGCCGATAGACGTCAAGGAAACGCCGGTTCGCGGTTTCAATGCGGACCCACTCACGGTGGGCGGGATCCGGATCGTCTGCCAGTTCCCCGGAGACGGTGCGGCTGGCAGTGGCATAATCGTCAGAGATCTCTTCGACGATGGCACGCAGGATTTCTTGCTTCGACTCGAAGTATGTGTAAAAGCTGCCGTGGGAGACACCCGCGGACGCAGTGATGTCGGCAACGCGGGCGTCGACATATCCGTCTCGTTCGAAAACCTCACGGGCATGCTTCATCAGCAGCGCGCGGGTCCGCTGGCCCCTGGTGTTCTCACTCTTGCCGTATTGCTCCCGGCGTGCGGCCGATGTCCCGGATCCTGCTACGACCATCTTCGTCTCCTCCTGCGTTTCGCATTATGCGCTCCCACCAGTTTGCAACACCTCAGTTTGAGATGATGTCCCATATCTCTGTGCCGCCGCGTGCGATGGCTGTCCGGCCCAGGCGCTCTGACCAGGTCCTTCCGCTGCCGAACTCGTCCCGCCATGACCAAAGCCGGCGGGTCAGGAGCTGCAGGTCATACTCGACCGTGGTCCCCATGGCCCCGTGCATCTGATGAGTCAGCCGCGAGACAGTGGTGGCGGAGCAAGACGCCACGGTCTTGGCGGCAGCGATGTCGGTCTCGCTCATACGCAGCGCTTCCGCCCAATCCGAATCGTCAAGGCGGCGGGACAGGGCGGACACGGCGGACTCACTCGCCATGCGTGCAGCGGCAGTGTCTTCCGCCGCTAGCGCCAGCATGTGTCCCACGGCCTGGAACTTGCCAAGCGGCCGGCCGAACTGCTCGCGCACCTTGACATACTTGATTGTCAGGTCGAGCGCACTCTGTGCGGCGCCTGCCAACGAAACGGCACGGGCCAGGGCACCTGAGAGGGCCCAGCCGGCCGGGTCGACGATTCCAATGAAGGCTGACTCCGGAACTGCGAACCCGTCGGCGATGACCGTGTCACGTGGTTCGTTTGCAATGTTGCGGGCTGGCGTGAAGGACAGGTCGGCAACGTCAACGAGCAGGAGGGTGTGCAAGTCGCCGTCACGGGCGGGAATGAGCAGCCGATCGGCCTGCTGCACCCACGGAACGCGGCGTGCCGTTCCGTGAAGGGTCTTACGGCCCCGTGGTCCTGACAATGTCAGCGCATCGCAATCAGGCACGACCGTGACGACCCCTAAATCCGGGTCGTAGCGTCCCGCTGAGGCGAGCCACTGGCCAGCGAGCAATGTATGCTCCGCGTACGGAATTGGCAGCGCAGACGAGGCGGCGAGCCTGATGACCTCAACCACATCAGCGAGCTCACCACCGGAACCGCCTGCTTCTTCGGATATTCCCACACCGAGGAGGCCCAGGTCCGCGAAGGTTTTCCAGATACCCGGAAGTTCGTCGGTGGCAGTCTCCCAATCACGCACGCGGTCGAAGCCGCATTCCTCGGTGGCAGCCCGTGCCACCATTTCGGTGAACATGGGATCGACGTCGATGGTCATCGCATAAGCTCCTTTGCTGCGACTGAACGGAGGATCTCGCTGGTTCCACCGCGGATGGTCAGTATGGGGGACCTCTGAACGGCACGGGCCAACAGTTCCTCGAAAACATCGGAGGAGTCAGGGTCAAGTTCGATGTCGGAGAGCCCACGGATCGTATCTATGACGTGCTGCTCGAACGTGGTCGCCAAGTCCTTGACAAGTGCCGCCTCTGCGGCGGGCGCCTCACCCCCGTCGATCATGCGCGCGATGGACAACGACAAATTGCGAAGTGTGCGGTAGCTGGCCGTCAACTGCCCGACTGCGGAAGCGAGCTCCGTCGATGAGTCCGCGTTGAGTCGACTGACAAATTCGCGCAGGAGCACGAAAGGAGTCATCCACCTGTCAGGACCGGATCGTTCGTAGGCCAACTCGTTGCTGACCTGGGCCCACCCGCCTCCGATGGTGCCCACTACGTACTGATCGGCGACAAAGACGTCGTCAAGCACGACTTCGTTGAAATGGTGCCTGCCGTCGAGCGTGATGATGGGATTGATCGCGACCCCCTCAGCCCTGAGGTTGACGATGAGTTGGCTCAGTCCGTCGTGTCGGGAGGCTTCGGCCGGGCCAGTGCGACAAAGCACGATGGAATAGTCAGCCCAGTGCGCACCGGAGGTCCACACCTTGGTGCCAGTCACTTTCCAGCCCCCCTCGACCCGAACGGCCTTCGTCCGCACTGCGGCCAGGTCCGAGCCGGCACCCGGCTCAGACATGCCGATGGCGAAGCTGCACTCGGCCTTGCAGATCGCGGGAAGGAACTCGCGTCGCAGTTCCTCGGACCCGAACTTGAGCAGGGTCGGCGCCGTTTGGCGATCCGCTGTCCAGTGGGCCGAAACAGGGGCTCCGGCCGCAAGCAGTTCCTCTGCGACGACGAACCGGTCAACTGCAGTGCGGCCGGATCCGCCATACTCCTCAGGTATCGACATGCCTACCCACCCCCGGCCGGCAAGCAGCCGACTGAAATCTAGGTCGACAGTTCCCATGCCAAGCGAAGGAGTGCCAGGCGGCAGATGCTCGGCAAGGAAGTCTCTCACGTTGCTTCGAAGCGCGAGCTCGCCGGCTGTCAGGGTGGTAGGGGGAAATCTCATGGAACGTGTCCTTGTCATGGTCTGGTGTAGTTGCGTTGTCAGCGCAGGCGGAGGACGAGGTCAACGGCCGTGGCCCCCCGCTGGTGAACGATGTACGGGTTGATCTCAAGGTCGGCGAGCTTGTGGCCGAGCGCTGACGCGAGGCGCGAGAGCCGCACCACCGTGTCAACAACCGTGGCGACGTCGCAGCGTTCACTCCCGCGGTAGCCGTCCAGCAGGGGCCATCCGGTCAGGCTCTCCAGCAGCCGCCTCGCCTGGTTCACATCGAGTGGGCACAAGGCGGACACGACGTCGGCATAGATCTCGGCGCGGGAACCGCCGAAGCCCACGGTAAGGACGGGCGGGTACCCCTGGTCCGATCCTTCGAGGCCGATAATGAGCTCCACTCCGCGCCCAGCCATTTGCTGGATCATGATCCCGTCAACTGTGGCACCGGGAGCGAGGGCGGCAACCTTCCGACGCATGCGCTCGGCGGCAGCCGGCACGTCGGAGGGCGCCACTCCAACCTCGACGCCGCCCACCTCCGTTTTGTGGACGATCTGCGGCGACTGGGCCTTCAATGCAAACGGCCCCTCGCCTAGGCACTCGATGGCAGCCACATCGTCGTCGTCACCGCGGAGTAAGACAGCATCCGGGACACTGATGCCAAGTTCCCGGAGGAAGGCGCGGCCCTCCCACTCAGTCACCGTTCCACCCTCGGGCAGCTGTGCCACTGCCCGCAGCTCGTCTTCGTCCGCCTGCAGGGACGCTGCAACCGCCGTTTGACGCCGCCGTCCAACCCGGCCCAGGGCAACGGCCGCGTCCCGCGTGGAGTTGTACACACCAACACGGGCTGCGTGCAGGATGTTATCCACCGCTGCCCGCCCGTCGGGAGCAGCCATATGCACAAAACTAATTGGGGTCTGGCTCGCCGCCGCCACTTGCGCCAGCTCATCAGCGATTCGGGCGGAGCGGGGAGCGTTAAGTCCGGTGAGCAGCACCACCAGATGATCCACTCCCGGGTCATCGACGACCAGACGACAGACGGTGGCGAACTCACCGCCATCGCCCGTAAAAAGCGCGGTGGTGACGTCGACGGGGTTCGCCACGGAGCCGAATGCGGGAACTATTTGGGCAAGGGAGGCAGCCGTGTCGGTTGACAAGTCGGCGAGTCGGAGACTGTTCTCGTGCAGGTGGTCGACCAGAATGCTTCCTGCTCCTCCGGAGGAGGTGACGATACCGATACGGTCACCAGCCCCGGCACCCTGGTTCAGCAGGGCATCGAAGACGTCCACCATCTCGTCCAGGTCGTGCACCGAAATGGCGCCGAGGCTCTCGGACAAAAGCATGAACGCAGCGTCGGAGCCGATCATGGCCCCCGTGTGGGAGGACGCCGCCTTCTTGCCGGCATCCGTGCGCCCCGAGCGCAGCACCACAATCTGTTTGCCGCTCGCTGCAGCAGCCTTGAGGACCCGGGCCCATCCTTGCCCCTCAGGCAGTTCCTCGAGGTAGATGGCGAGGATCGAAATTTCCGGTTCCTCCAGCATGGCGAGGGCAATTTCCGTCACAGCCATATCGGCCTGATTCCCGGTCGACATCCATGCCGACAGCCCAATGCCTCGGGACCGGCACTCATAGACCAACGCACCACCCAAGGCACCGCTCTGGCCAATGTAGGCGATGCCCGAAGGCTTGCCGAGGTTCGCGGCGGGTACGGAGAACGTTGCCGTCAGGTTGGACGGAACGAATGCAAAACCTTGGCTGTTTGGGCCGACCAGCCGGATGCCCCATCGGCGGGCCGTTGCGGCGACGCCTTCCTGCATCGAACGACCGTCCTCGCCCAGTTCGGCAAAACCGGATGAAAACACGACCACGGCAGGGACACTCTTCATGCCACATTCCTCGATAACGGACTCAACCTGGCCGGCGGACACCATGACGAGTGCAAGGTCAACCGGGCCGGGGATGTCGCGGACAGAGGCAAAGCACTGCAGCTCCAGAAGTTCCGACTCCTTGGGATTCACTGGCCAAATCTTGCCTTCAAAGTCCGAAGACACCAGATTGGTCAGTGTCCGGAAGGCGGGGCTGCCTACTCGTCGTGACGCCCCGATAATCGCGATCCCGCGCGGCCGGAGCAATGTGGAGAGGTTGCCCCCTTGCTCCGCGGCTTCCTGCTGCGCCGTGGTGCAGGGCAGGGTGTTCGTCATATCTTCCTCCAGGTGCTTTGGTTCGAGTCTCATCGGCCAACGAACTGCGGTGTCCGCCGTTCAACCACGGCGCGCACGCCCTCGGTCCAGTCTTCGGTGCTCGAAAGCAGGCGTTGCTGCTCTTTCTCATGTTGCATTGCGGCACGCACCCGTTCACTCAGGCCTTGCCGAAGGGTGGCCCGGATGGCCCGGACCGCAAGAGGTCCGGAACCGGCGATCTCGGACGCTAAGGCAAACGCGTCCTCGAATGGATCCGCTGCCTCTGACACACGGTCGAGGAGTCCCAACGCGTGCGCTTCCACGGCATGCACCCGTCGACCCGTGAGCAACAACTCGCTAGCCTTCTGGGCGCCCACAACTGCGGGCAGCGTCTCAGTCAGCCCGAATCCGTGATGAAAGCCCAGGGAAGCGAAGTTGCCGGAGAACCATGCGGTTTGCGACCCGACCCGGAAGTCGGCCGCAAGGGCAAGGCCGAGCCCTCCTCCTATGGCACCGCCCTGCACCGCCGCCACCACGGGTAGGGGTTGGTCGAACAGCCGCTGGGCCATGTCGTAGGTATGGACTGCTTGGTCGTAGCTGGGGCGCCGGTCGCCGCCGCGGAAGTCCGCGCCGGCGCAGAAGTGTCGGCCCTCGCTCGCCAGGACTATCGCTCGGCACCGGGCATCCTGTGCCAGGGATTCGAAGGCGTCTGCCAGTGAGCCCACCAGGCCGGTATCGAAGTAGTTGTACGGGGGGCGCCTGATACGCACAGTCGAGATGGGTCCATCGGTTTTGACGGACAGGTCTTTTCGGGGGAAGGTCATCGGCTCCCTTTCATTACGTCACGGCCGCCACGACCAGTGAGCGCCAATACATAAGAACTCTAACTCGATATCGATGTCGAAAACAAGTTTTTGAAGAACTTCGATTTCCAAAAAGTTTGCTACGGCTCCCCAAACAAGCAGGGCATCGCGACCCGACCCCAGTCCATTGCCGGGCCGGATCCCAGAACCCGCCCACGACCATCGCGAAGCCAGCAATCAGCGATACACGCGCTGGTTCAAGAATTGCCGCCCGGTCGATTGTCGGTCTATCTTTTTTATCGAGATTTTGCTTTGCTATTTGGTTTACCTGCAGCTTTGGTTTTCATGCTTGTGCATTTATGTCACGCCCGGGAACCGATTCCTAATGGCCCGCTTGGAGATAGTCACTTCCAGGCGGGGGCCGGTAGGACCTCAAGCCCATAACGGACGCTGGACTTCCAAATAGATATTTTCTATTTCATGAGGAAGGTACAACACTCGGAACCTGATCATTCAAATATACTTTGTCGATAGCCTGGTTAGCGAGCCCATAACTATCTAAAATCTTTTTATACTCGCCACTCTTAATGATGGCGTCGAAACCCTTCGTCAATTTATTGGTAAGTTCTGGTTTTGCTTTTGACAAGGCAAATCCGGAGTACCTGAGGGCCAGCTTCCCCACCAAGGCAGCTTCAAGCCCGGGGACTTTCTTTGCTGCCAAGAGAACTTGAGGAGTGGAAGTGAGATAGGCATCCACCCGACCAGATCGCAGGGCTGTTTCACCTGCCGCAAAGCTCGGGAATGTCTCGTATTGAATGGGCGTTTTCCCCGCTTTAGTGCATTCGGCCTGCATGCCATCGGCCGTGTCCTTGTCGAAGGAGGAACCGGTCACGAACCCGAGCCGGATTCCGCATGTATCAGTCACGTCTGCGTACTTCACGCCCGAAGGGACCAGGATGCTCGCCGACGCCTTATAGATGGCCAGGAGATTCACAACCCCCGCCGTTGCCGGGGTGCGGCTGAACTGCGCACCGACGACGTCGGCCCGCCCTGACTGGAGCGCGGGGATCAAACCACTGTACGGCACCTTTTGCCAAGAGATCTTGATGTGGGATTGCTTGGCGGCTGCTTCTATGAGGTCGATCAGCATGCCCGCCGGCTCGTTTCCGGTTTTGTAGTAATACATTGGTTCGGTGGCAAAAGAACTTATTCCGTTAACGGTCACGGTTTCATTGGTCGGACCGGCAGCGTTCGCTTGATTGGAAGCGCTGCCCGACGAACAGGCGCCTAGGGAAAATACCAGAGATAGTGATCCTAATGCCGCCATTGAAATCTTGATGATGCTCTTCATTGAGAATACTCTCCTTAGCTGGGCTGCCTCATGATGACAGCCATAATTAGGTTGAAACCTAGGTCGTTTGCGCAAAGCCCCGCGCCTGAACTGGTAAATTGATTCATATCCGTCGCCGGCGAGTTCGGCCATGATATATCCTGCGTTTATTCTTCGGGATGCCAAAAGGCACCGTCATGCGATCCGGAGGAACGAGCGTGCCCGCTCTGACTTCGGATTTTCAAAGAAGGAAAGAGGGGAGGAATCCTCGACAACCTTACCGTCGGCCATAAAGACGACCCTGTCCGCTACTTGGCGTGCGAAATTCATTTCGTGGGTGACCACGACCATGGTCATCCCTTCTTGGGCGAGTGTCCGCATGGTGTCCAGCACTTCACCCACAAGCTCCGGGTCAAGTGCTGAAGTTGGCTCATCAAAGAGCATTAGCCTTGGATCCATCATGAGCGCCCTGGCGATTGCCACGCGCTGTTGCTGTCCGCCGGATAGCTGAGCTGGAAACGCGTTCACGCGGTCCGCGAGGCCGACTTTCCCAAGCAGTTCAACGGCCCTCTTTTTCAGGGCAGCAGGCTTCTGGCGTTTCAGGGTCAGGGGTCCAAGCAGAAGATTGTCCAGGGAACTCAAATGAGGGAAGAGATTGAATTGTTGAAAGACCATCCCGATACGTTCTCGCTGTTTGCTAGCTTCCCTCCCGCTGAGGTCGTGGAGTTTTCCCTTCCTGACCGACCTGCCGATGAGTTCACCGCCGACCGAGACGTGGCCCTGGTCGGGCATGACGAGACCATTAATGCAGCGCAACAGGGTGCTCTTGCCTGATCCTGAAGGGCCCAACAGGCAGACGACTTCCCCCTGGGCAACGTTTAGGTTGATTCCTTTAAGGATCTCCGTACCGCCAAAGTGTTTGTGAATGTTGACTATATTCGCGCTGCTCATGGCTACGTTTCCTTTACGCTCATGGCTTCGGAAGCCGGTTGTCTGGTATTACGGGCAACCCGGTCGCTGCGCCGGCTGAGACGGCGTTCGAGAACGGTCTGGCAGCCTGTCGCGGCGCTGGTAATGATGAGATACCAGATGGCGGCAACGATGAGAAGTTCAATGGTACGCAGGTTATAACCCGAGATGTTTTCAGCCTGGCTGAGGATGTCCCCTCCGGCAATGACGGAGACGAGGGACGTTTCCTTGAGCAGGGTGATGAATTGGTTCCCGCTGGGCGGAATCATTACCTGAAGGGCTTGAGGAAGGATCACTTTCCGTTGAAGCTGCCACCACGTAAGACCCAGGGCGGAGGCTGCCAGCCTTTGCCCTTCATCGACGGAAAGGATGCCCGATCGGATAATTTCCGCGAGATAGGCCCCGTTCGCCAGAGCCAAGGCCAGAATTGATGCCGTGAAAGGGGAAAGCGCATCGTTGGTAGGAACAGAAAACAGTGTCCAATTTGTCCCCGGAATGCCGAGGCCGAGCCGTGGGGCGAACAATGCAAGGTTTCCCCAGAAGAGGATCTGGATCAGTGTCGGGACGCTGCGGAAAATCCAGACATAAAGCTGGCCGAGTAGCCGCAGGACCGGGTTGGTACTCAAGCGGAAGAATCCGCATACCAAGCCCACGATCGCAGCACCGATCATTGAAATAACAGCCAAGACGAGAGTCCGGCCAAGTCCTTCCAATATCGTCCCGTCAAACAGGAACCTCCCAACAACACTCCATTCGAGTTGAGGATTGGCCGCCAGTGAACGGGCCACATTGGCGCCGAGCGCGATGATCACCAGAACTGCAACCCATCGACCGTAGTGGTGGTGAACGGCGACCGCGTCGGGAACTGCCTCTTTCCCTGCTTCCATCAGAGGACTTGTCCGGACGCCCGGCGGTTGGGGTTTTCGAGATGTCCCTATCATTTTCTCTCCAGGGCTTAGCGTGGGTACGGGGTGCTCGGACATTTCATCCGGACCTGATCTTGGATCCGGGCCTTATCCGGAATCTTCTTGTCCTCACCGTCAGCGATTATCACGGCAACGGCCTTTCCGGAAGGTCCCGTGAGACCTCCCGGGCGCGGGCTTCGAGTGCGTTTGGCAGAGGGCCCACAAGCTCGGTATGGAAGTAGCTGTACGGGGTTCGCCTTTTACAGACAGTCGCAACGCACGCGGCTATTCGGACATACAGGTCTGGTCTGTTGAAGGTCATGAGCTCGCTTTCTTTACGTCACGCTCACCTATGAGCAGTGATCGTCATCACATCGAGACTCTAACTCGATATCGATGTCGACACAAGCCCCTGTTACTTCTTGTTTTCGACATCGATGTCGAGTTAGAGTTTGTTATCCACCCGTTAGCACCTCAGCAGCTGGCGTCCGGACAGGTCACGAAATTCGACGACAGCAACCCAGGCTGTTCAGTACATGGCCCGTGCGGCCGCCCCAGCTCGACGCCTCGAAAGAAGGTAATTCAGTGAAAATCGCTGTTCTTGCCAAGCAGGTCCCGAACACCTGGTCTAACCGCAAACTGGACCTCGTCACTGGGCATTTAGATCGGTCTGCTTCCGAAGCCGTCCCGGATGAAATCAATGAACGCGCCGTCGAGGTGGCTCTTCAATTCAAGGACGCTCATCCGGACACGGAAATCGTGGTGTTGGGAATGGGGCCGGAGGACGCCGCCGTGGCGTTGCGCAAGCTGTTAGCCATGGGTGCGGATTCCGCCGTGTTGGTGACCGACCCGGCACTGCCGGGCTCAGATTCGGCGCAAACGGCCAAGGTGCTCCACGCCGCCTTGGAGAGGATCGGGGCGGATCTCGTCTTGGCCGGTAACGTCTCGACCGACGGCAATGGAGGCGTTGTTCCGGCGATGATCGCCGAACTCCGCGGCCAGGCGCTGATCCCCGGAGCGGACAGTCTGACGATTGCCGCTACGGAGATCACCGGAACCCTCCATATTGATGGCGCGATCCTGACCCTGGCCGCGGACCTTCCTGCCGTTGCCTCGGTGACGGAGAAGATTGCCGAGCCCCGTTTCCCAAATTTCAAGAACATCATGTCCGCGAAGAAGAAGCCCTTGGAATCGTTGTCTTTGGACGACCTGGGCATACAGGCCGGCCCCGACTTCGCCACGGTCCGCTCGGTTATGGTTTCCTCCCAGGAGAAGCCGGGAAAGCAGGCCGGCCCCAAAATCAAGGATGACGGCACCGCTGCCAGCCAGGTGATCGCCTTCCTGACCGCGAATCGGTTGATCTGAGCATCGAACCCAGAGCCAGAAGAGAGAAAAAATGGACATCATCCAGAACACCGTATTGGTCTTGATCGAGACCACAACCCAAGGCACCATTCAGCGGACTTCTTGCGAAATGCTCGGCGCCGCCTCCTTGGTAGGCACACCCGTCGCCGTGGTTGTGGGCATGCCGGGGGCAGGGCAAGCACTGTCACGAGAATTGGGGGCGTTAGGTGCCGCCCACGTCGTCGGGGTCGAATCGGACAATGCCACCGCGGAATTAGGAACTCTGCAAGTTGCCGCATTGGCCCAGATGGTTGGGGAGTCCATGCCTGTAGCTGTCATCGTGGCCAACACCACGGAGTCCTGCAGCGTGGCAGGGCGACTTGCCGTTCGTGTCGGCGGCGGCGTTTGCACCAACGCCGTGGGCCTGCGCTTCCAGGACGACGAGGTCATCGTCCAGCACTCGATTTTCGGTGGGGAGTTCACGACCGAGTCCACCGTCGAAGGCGGACCCTGCATCATCAGCGTACGTCCAGGCAGCATCGACCACAGAGCGGTGGCGATTGAGAACCCCCAGGTGTCGATCCGAGACGCCGACACCCTGGGATGCGGAGCTCCAGGAGCAGCCATCCGGGCGGCAAGCATGCGTCCGCCGGCCTCCAACCGCCCCGAACTGCGCACTGCGAAGACCATTGTTTCCGGTGGCCGCGGACTGGGTTCGACCGAGGGATTCGGATTGGCCGAAGAACTTGCGGACGCGCTCGGGGCGGCTGTGGGTGCCTCTCGAGCCGCAGTGGATGCCGGCTATGCAGCACCGGAGCTGCAAGTTGGTCAGACCGGCGTGACGGTGGCCCCCGACCTATACATTGCACTCGGCATCTCCGGGGCTATCCAGCACAAAGCCGGTATGCAAACCTCCAAGACCATCGTCGCCATTGACAAGGACGAGGAGGCCCCGATTTTCGAGATTGCGGACTTCGGCGTCGTCGGCAGCGCCTTCGACGTCGTGCCCGCCCTGGTCGCGGAACTGCGCGCCCGGCGCGGTTAGCGCCACACAGCCATCATGGACAGGACAGACCCAGGAGCATCGAACATGACGACCGTTCTGCAACAAGAACCGCAGACACCTGAAAGACCCGCACCAAGGCAAGAGGGAGCCCCGACATCCCTGCAGCGCCAACGCATGGAGGCTACATGCGATTGCAAGACAGCGTGACGCCCTTCGAGGACCGCGTCGATCACGCATCTTCCCCTGAGCTCGCGGACGAGCACCGGCAGACCGATTCCCCGATTCCTGAACAGCCAGTGATGGCGGAGTCGGCACCTGCGCAAACAAAGGAGCGGTCGGTGGCGCAGAGGCAACGCATGGCGAGCCCTGTTTCGTCGTCCCCGCCGCAGAAGCAGCGCATGGGCTCGACAGCGTCGCCGGACTCGGCAACTGCCGCGCCCAAGCAGAGGCTGGATACAGCGGCAGGAGCGCCAATTCCGTCCGCGAATACTTCGCCCAAGGCAGGCCCCGGGCCACAGTCCGTCGCTAAGTCTGGCGACGCAGCGCCCAGCGAGCGTCAGGTCGAAGGCCATAAAATCCAGGAGCCTGTTGCCGCCGGGTCCAAAACAACCATCCTCCCCCGGTGGGTGCGGCCGGCCGTCGCGGCCCTGGGCATCGTCCTCATTGCCGCGGTTTCGGTGTGGGTGGCCCGCTGGGGCCGTACATTACCAGCGGTGCACGAATTCATTGCCACGTACCCGGGGCATTCGCCACTCCCGGAAAGTTCGCCCCAAGGTGTTCCCGCTTGGTTGGGGTGGGAGCATTTTCTGAACATGTTTTTCCTTGCGCTGATCGTTCGCACCGGACTTCAGGTGCGCTGTGAGAGGCGTGCACCCGGATATTGGAAGCCAAAGGAGAATTCCTTCTTCTCGCCGATGGGGAACACCCCAAAGAAGGTAAGCCTGTCGCAATGGTTGCATCAGGCGCTTGACGTGCTGTGGGTGGCCAATGGGGCCGTTTTCATCGTCATGTTGGCCGTCACGGGGCAGTGGATGCGGATCGTGCCGACGAGCTGGGCCCTCTTCCCGAACATGGTGTCCGCCGCGATCCAGTACGCTTCCCTCAATTGGCCGGTGGAAAACGGCTGGGTGTACTACAACGCCCTACAGTTGGCCGCCTACTTCCTTACCGTCTATGTTGCCGCCCCGCTGGCCGTTCTTTCTGGGCTGCGAATGTCGACTTGGTGGCCGGCGAAGGCCACGACGTTGAATAAGGTCTATCCATTGCAGGTCGCCCGTGCCCTGCACTTCCCGGTGATGCTCTACTTCGTAGCGTTCACCATCGTTCACGTCTTTTTGGTCTTCTTCACCGGCGCCCTAAGCAACCTCAACCACATGTACACCTCGCGTGACGTTGCGGACTGGTGGGGTCTAGGCATCTTCCTGGCATCAATCTTCGTCATCGCAGCTGCCTGGTTCCTCACCATGCCAGTTTTCACCACACCCCTGGCAAACCGCATGGGGACTGTTACCAAGAACTGAGGCGTCGGCTACCAACATCGTGATCGTTGGGCCCTGTGCACAACCGCTCCCGTGGGCCGGTCCAGTCACTACGACTGACGAGCGCCCGCCGTAAGGTTCAAGGTCATTCCGCACTGTTCCCGCGGGAAGTCTGGGTCGGTTGCCAGCATGGCCCCGTCTTGCCTGGCGTCTTCGATCGTGAGGTCAAGGATGGGAATTTTCTCATATAAAGTGCCGGCGCAGTTTCCCTGGTGGGGGCACCAGCACGAGCTTCATCCTTGTTTTCATTGTGCCTCGCCTTCGCCCGAATCATGCCACCCGCTGTCAACAACAGTAGGAGTAACCAACCATGAAATCGCTGACATGACGCGGATTCCCGCTGGTGTTGATGCTTACGGGCCCCGTGGAGCCGATTCCGGTACCACCACGCCGGCCGGTGTCGTCGGCGTCAGCTGGCAGGCAGGTGTTGCCCGTGGCTGTGGTGCCCTGGCCCGGCGTTCCTGTGGTATCGGTGGCGGTCTGGTTGGGGAGGGGGTGGCCCTCCCCAACCGTCGCAACCGGGCGTCGACAAAAACACCCCCATTCGTGCGGGACGGTTCAGAAATACACGCCCGGTTGCAACCGAGCGTTTATTCGCCTGGGCGGGACCCTGTCTCCTGGCGGACAAACCGGCCCGCCGCCAAAACGGCGGCCAGGGCAAGCGCCGAGCAGGCCGCCATCGAGACGGCCATCGGCACGGCGCTGTGCTGCCCGGCGATCCCCGTTAGCGGACTCACCAACCCGCCGAAAAGGAACTGGATGGTTCCCAGGACGGCCGAGCCTGCCCCGGCCCGCCCCGGGACCCGGCCCTGGGCCAGTGCCACGGAGTTGCCCATGATGAAGCCGAGGCAGGCCTGGTTGACGAACAGGTGCACCAGAGTGGGCCAGCCAGTAAGGCCGCCCAAGACCAGGCCGAGCCCCACCAGGTTGACGACGCACGCCGTCGTGATCGCCGTGCGGAGGATCGTGGCGGGAGCCACCTTGTCCACCAGCCTGGTATTGATCAGTGCGCCCACAATTGCACCTCCCGCGTTCACCGCGAAAACCACGGAGTAGCCCAGCGCCGAGAAGCCCAGCACGTTCTGGAAGACGAAGGATGAAGCTGAAATGTAGGAGAACAACGCGCCGAAAGTGAAACCGAATGTCATCACGTAGGCCATGTATGAATGCGTGCGCATGACTGCCAAGGCGTTGCCCACGACGCCGCCCAGCCCACCCCGGTGCCGCTTTTCCACCGGCAAAGTCTCCGGAACCACTAACACCGAACCAGCCAGCATCAGCAGCCCAAATACTGCGAGCGCCCAAAATACTGCCTGCCACGGTGCGACGCTGGCGATGACCCCGCCGAAGAGGGGTGCTACCACCGGGGCCAGGGAGGTGATGGTCGCCAGCACCGAGAAAAGCTTCGCCGCCTGGCGGTCTGAGGCGATGTCCGAGACCACGGCGCGCGCAATCACCACCCCCGCCGCACCGGACACGCCCTGGACCGCGCGCAGGCCAATGACCGCGCCAATGCTGGGTGCAAACACGATGGCAATGCAGGTGGCCAGGAACAACACATTGCCCGCGACCATCAACCGGTGCCGGCCAACCATGTCGGAAACCGGACCCAGCAGGAACTGCCCGACTGCCATGCCCACCATGTAGGTGGTCAGGGTCAGCTGGACCGCCGATGCCGAGGTTTGGAAAAACTCCGTGACCCGTGGCATCGAGGCCAGATACATGTCCGTGGCCATCGGACTGACGGCGCTGAGGATGCCGAGGGCCATCACGAGCAAAACCCGGTCCTTGGCCCCTGCGAGATGCAGTCGGGAGTGGAAGTTGTTATCGGGGTTTGCGGCGCTCACGGACCGTCTTTCAGGGGTCAGGTGGATGGGACATGCTTTGCCCACAGTACCGTGGCGGCGCAGTGCGGACGCGACCGGTCAGGGGCCAGGCGCGAAACCGTGCGACACATTAAGTTACGGAAACCAGCTCAATCCACCGGGGTGGTGGACACGTCGGCCGATGGCGACAGGGTGGTGCCCGACGTCGGCTCGGTCGACGGCGTGGACGTCACCGACAGCGTCGGGGTGGGTGTCGGTGACGGGGTGGGAGTTGGCGTCGGCGTTGGGGAGAGAGTCGGGGACGGCGACGGGGTGGTGCTTGGTGTTGGCGACGTCGGCGTGGGGCTCGGCGATGGCGACGGGGCAGGCGTTGGCGACGTCGTGGGGGTTGGCGACGGCGTGGGCGTCGGCATCGGGATTGGCGACGCCGTCGGGCTCGACGTCGGCTCGGGCAACGGGGTCTGGGTAGGCGTAGGGGTAGGCGTTGGCGACGCTGTCGCGCCCGGCGTCGGCGACTGGGTGGCGCTCGGTGTCGTTGTGGCGCTCGGTGTCGTTGTGGCGCTCGGCCGTGCCGCGGGCGTTTGTGCCATTGGCTTGGCCGCTGTCCGTGGAGACGTTGCTGCCGCGCTGGGAACCGGCTTCGGGCTTGCGGCGGGGCTTGGCGTCCCGGCGGTGTTGGACGCCGGGGCCGCCCTCCAGCCAGCACCGGCAAACTCAGCTGTAATGGCCATGGCAGCCTTTTCATCCAGGGAAGCAAAGCCGGGCATGGTGAAGTAGCTCGAGGAATTGCTCGTCGACGCCGGCGTGTGCATTATGGTTCCCACGGACGGATTGAGTGCGCTGATCATCAGGCCGCCGCCAATGTAAATGCCGATATGCGACCAGTGGCGTGGCCCGTCCGGGTTCTGCACCACGACGTCCCCGGGCTGGGGGTTGTTGGTCTGGACCATGGGCACCCACTGCTCGGTGCGCGGAAGGGCAATGCCGGCCTGGGCGTAGGCCCACTGTACGAAGCCCGAACAGTCCCAGCCGGACGAAAAGCTCGTCCCGCCCCAGACATAGCTGTGGCCCAGGCCCTCAAAGGCGGCCCGCACGATCCCGCGGCGGACCTGCGAAATGAGGCCGGGCGGCAATTCATGGCCGCCGCGCAGGGCCGCGGCCACCTCGGCCGGCCAGGCGCCGCTTTCACCGGGGCTCGTCAAATCAAAGACCGGCACGGCCGCGGCCGCGCGCGACGCGATCAAAGTGTCTGCAAAGGAAATCCTCAGGCCCGCACTCTTGGCAGCATAAGCGGCAAGGCCGGGAAAAGCTGCAGGTTCCGGGACTGTTTCCGGCGGGCCGGTCGAAAGCCGGGGGGCTGATTGCAAGGAAGACCAGGCGGGGGCGTCAGCCACGGAATTCTCCGCGTAGCCGGCACCCACGAAGCCGCCCGAGGCCAGCAGCGTGCACGCAACCGCCAGGCTTAATCGGATCGGCCGTGACCGGCCTTCAGGAAACGCCACTTACAGGTCCCCCTGCTTCATCGCAATCGTTAGGCCCGAGCTTACGCCGAATCGGCAAAACGGGACAGTATAATCGCAAAGTCACACACCGCACCATAAGCGCACATGGCACGTCGGCGTGTCGCACAGATTCGTCCAGCGCCACCCACAGCCCGCAAGCCCACCGAGGCCCCGGGCCCCCGGAAGTGCGCTACCCGCCGGCGCGGATGATCCGGCGCTGGGCCGCCACGGAGATCGCGGCCGTGCGGTTGTCCACGCCCAGCTTGTCGTAGATGTGCACCAGGTGGGTCTTGACGGTGGCCTCGGAGATGAACAACTGCCTGGCCATGGCCTTGTTGCCCATGCCCGTGGCCAGCAGTTCCAGCAGCTGGACCTCCCGGGCGGACAGCACCGGCTCCGGGTTCCGGATGCGCCCCATCAGCCGGGCCGCCACCGCCGGCGCGAGCGCCGTCTGGCCGGCCGCCGCCTGCTGGACGGCGGCGCGGATCTGTTCCGGCGGGGCGTCCTTGAGCATGTAGCCGCTGGCCCCGGCCTCCACCGCCGCCAGGATGTCCGCGTCGGTGTCGTAGGTGGTCAGGATCAGCACGGGCGGCGCGTCGGGCAGTTCCTTGATGGCCTTCGTGGCGGTGACCCCGTCCATGCCGGCACCCATCTGCAGGTCCATGAGCACCACGTCAAGCGTCTCCCCGAGGGTCTGCAGCCGCTGGATTTCCTTGATCGCGGCGCCACCTTCCGGCGCCTCGGCCACGACCGTGAAGCCCTCGAAACCAGTCAGCATGGCGCGCAGCCCGGCCCGCACCACGGGATGGTCGTCCACCAGCAGGATCCGAATTTCACTCACGCCACACCCTCATTTCCCGTCGACCGGGCCGCCGTCCCGGCCAGCGGCAGCCGGACGGCCACCACGGTGCCTTCACCCGGTGCCGACTCTATCTCGAGGGAGCCGTTTTGTGCCGCCACCCGCTGCCGCAGCGACTCCAGCCCGAACCCGCTCCCGTCCGCGCGCCCACCCACGGCGCCGGCCGCCGATGAGGGGCCAAAGCCCCGTCCGTCGTCGTACACGTCCAGGGCCACCTCGGTGTCCAGGTAGGCCAGGCTGACGACGGCGGTGCCCGCCCGGGCGTGCAGCCAGACATTGGCGAGGCTCGCCTGGGTGGCACGCAGCAGCGTGACCCGGTACGGCTGCGGGAGGTCCACGGGCTCGCCGTCGACGCGGAAGGTGCATGTGAGGTTCACGCCGCGCGCGGCCGCCTCCAACTGCGTCTTTTCGCACAGTCGGGCCAGCGTCTCCCCGAGGGACGTGCCCTCGAGTGCCGGGGAGGCGAGGCCGCGGACAAAACTGCGGGCCTCGGCCAGGTTTTCCGACGCCGTGGCCTCCATCATGCCGATGCTTTCCCGTGCGGATTCCAGGTCTCCGGAGCCCAGCGAACGGCCTGCTGCGCGGGCCACCAGCACGATCGAGGAGAAGCCCTGGGCCAGGGTGTCATGGATTTCCCGGGCCAGCCGCGCGCGCTCGGCCAGGACGCCGGCCTCATGCTGGCTCGCGGCCAGTTCGGCGCGGGTGCGGCGGAGTTCATCAGCCGCGCGGCGCTGGCTTTCGCCTTCCTGGTAGAGCATCCGGTAGGCCTTGGAGGTCACCACGGCAAAGCCCGCGCCAAACAGCGGCCCCAAGACGGCGGCCAGCGGCGGGTAGGCGGCGCCGGTGGCCAGCCACTGGGCCGTGATGACACCGGCCGTCATGACAATGACCACCGTGATTCCGGCCCAGCGCGGCAGCAGGTGCAGGTGGAGGAAGAACAGCGGGAAGGCCAGCCAGGAAAATTCCGCCGAACCCACCAGCAACGCCGCCCACAGCAACGTCACGATGGCCAGCCACAGGGAGGCCCAGCGGCGCGGGTTGGCGGCGGCACGGCCGGCGGAGAAGCGTTTTTCCGCCACCGTCCCCAGCATGTAGACGGCGGCAAGGAGGGCCGCCAGGCCGAGCAGGACGGAGCGCACGGACCCCTCCAGTGGCACGGCAAAAAGCCGGCCGGCGGCCACGGCCAACAGGACGGCAAAGCCCACGTGCAGGGCCACGCGCAGGAAGCGCAGGATCGCGGCACTCGTCGCGGGTGCATCATCCGGGGCAGGCATGCCACCAGCTTAGGCCGTGGCGCCGCGGGCCCGGATCAACCAAATGGTTGAGTGCCCGATCAACCTTCGGGCCCGCGCAGACCATCCAAGCCTGCGATGGAAGCCGCGCCGAATGAAAGGACGGTGGAACTAACGCAAAAACATGGCCCGCACCGAGGGCCCACCCAGGAAAGAAGATCCACACATGTTCCTCGCCATCCGAGACATCCGCTTTGCCAAGGGCCGCTTTGCCCTGATGGGCGGGGTGGTTGCCTTGATCACCCTGCTGCTGGTGCTGCTCTCCGGCCTCACCGCCGGGCTGGGCAACCAGTCCACCTCCTCGATCGCCGACCTCGGCAAGCCAACCCACGCCCCCGTGGACCAGCTGGTGTTCGGCGCGCCCGGCGCCAACGATCCCACGGTGTCCTTCACCGAAAGCCAGGTCACGCAAGGGCAGGTCAACGCCTGGGCCCGGCAGCCCGGCGTTGCCTCGGCCGTGCCGCTGGGCATCAGCCAGACCCGCCTGCAGGGCGCCGGGGACGCGAAGGGGACCACCAACGTGGCCGTCTTCGGTGTCGGCGGGGGAGGCGCCAAGGCCGGGATCGCGCCGTCGGGCCTCAGCGACTCCACCGCCATCATTGGCGGGAAGGTGGCGAAGGACCTCCATCTGGCCGTGGGCGACGCCGTGTCCCTGGGCGGGAGCACCCTGAAGGTCTCCGCCGTGGTGCCCGACCAGTGGTACTCGCACACCTCGGTGGTGTGGACCTCCCTGCCCACCTGGACCAGGCTGGCCCACCTCAGCGACCCGGCGCAGCTTGCCACGGTGGTTGCCGTGACGTACGACGGCGACACTTCCGTTGACGCCGGCGCCGCCAACGCGGCAGCCGGGACCGTGAGCACCACCCGCAGCGGCGCCTTCCAGGGCCTGGGCGGCTACAAGAGCGAGAACGGCTCGCTGCTGATGATGCAGGCGTTCCTGTACGGCATCTCCGCGCTGGTGATCGTGGCCTTCCTGACCGTCTGGACCGTGCAGCGCACCCGCGACATCGCCGTCCTGAAGGCCATGGGCGCCTCCGGTGCCTACCTGCTGAGGGACGCGCTGACGCAGGCGGCGCTGGTGCTGCTGGCCGGCGCCCTGCTCGGCGGCCTCGTGGGCGTGGCCGGCGGCTTCTTCGCCGCCCAGGCCGCCCCGTTCCTCCTCACGCCGGCCACCACCGTGCTGCCGATGCTCGGCATCGTCGCCCTGGGCCTGGCCGGCGCGGCCCTGGCCGTCCGCAAGGTGACGAAGGTCGACGCCCTCATTGCCCTCGGCGGCAGCTGACCGTCACCGACGCCAGCTGTCCGGCCCCGGCGCCAGCTGTCCGGCCCCGGCGCCAGCTGTCCGGCCCCGGCGGCCGGACCATACCCCAACCCTCCCCCAAAAACCGAAGGAATCCCCATGTCTGCCCTGAACGCCCCCGCCCTGTCCCTGACCAACGTGACCCTGGAGTACCCGGACGGCGACGGCACCGTCACCGCCCTGGACCGCGTCACCATGGACGTGGAGGCCGGCGAGTTTGTCTCGCTGGTGGGCCCGTCCGGTTCCGGCAAGTCGAGCCTGCTGGCGGTGGCCGCCACGCTGGTCAGGCCCACCTCGGGTCTGGTCAGGATTGCCGGCGAGGACGCCACCGTCCTGTCCGACAAGGCCCTGGCCACGCTGCGCCGGGACAAGGTGGGCATCATCTTCCAGCAGCCCAACCTGCTCGCCTCGCTCACGGCGGCCGAACAGCTGGTCATCGGCGACCACCTGCGCGGGAAATCCCCGCGTGCAGCCGCGGCCCGGGCCGCGGAACTTCTCGAGATCACGGGGCTGGAGGGCTCCGCCAAGAAACGCCCCCACCAGCTCTCCGGCGGGCAGCGCCAGCGCGTCAACATTGCGCGCGCGCTGATGGCGTCACCGTCGGTGCTGCTCGTGGATGAGCCGACGGCGGCCCTGGACCACGAGCGCAGCGAATCGATTGTGCGCCTGCTGCGCCAGGTGACGGACGAGTTCCAGGTGGCCACCGTCATGGTCACCCACGACACCGAATTCGTCCCCCTGACCGACGCCGTGGCCACCATGCGCGACGGCGTGCTGGCCGCCGCAGTGCCCGCCTTGGCCGCGGCCGGCGCACGGTAGCGGCCCCCGTCACGGTGCCACCGCCGCGCGCGGGGACGCCCGCCCATGCAATAGCATGGGGGAAACTACGATTCTTCAGCATGTGAAACGGAGACACCCCTTCATGAAACGCGTCCTCGCCCTGGCCGGCGGCCTGGCCCTTGCCTTTGTCCTCTCCTCCTGCGGCGCCGCAACCGGCCCGGTGGGCACGTGGGGCAACGGTTACCACGTGGACAAGCAGCCCTACCTGGAGCTGTCCCTGGGGGCCGAGCAGAACGGTGACACCGCCGGTTACCTGCAGGGCAGCGACGGCTGCAACCGCCTGTCCGGGCAGTGGATGCTGGCCTCCGGCGAGCTGACGTTCCCCCAGCTGGGCAAGACCCAGATCACCTGCGACGGCATTGACGGCTGGCTGTCCAAGGCCGCCTCCGGCAGCATCGACGGCAACGTCCTGACCGTCAAGGATGCCCAAGGCAAGACCATCGGCACCCTGGACCGCCGCGGCTAGGGCTTTCTTCCCTGACGGCGGGCTAGTTCTTTCGCACCTCAAGTTCGACGACGGCCCAGGAGAGCGCGGGCAGCGTTAACTTCAGCCCGTCCCCGGCCGCCTGGACCCCCTCCAGCGGGACCAGGCCAACCTGGTCCGGGGCCTCCAACGTGTTCCTTGTGAAGCGGTCCCCGCCCTCGGGGACCCGCAGCACCTCGGCGCGGGTGGCCCGCCTGGCGTCGAAGCCGCGCAGGGCCACGTCAACGTCCGCAGCCTCCTCGAGCCCGCGGTTGGCGAAAAACAGGGCGATCCGCCCCATCTCCTCGTTCCAGGTGGCACTGACGTCGACGAGGTCCGCGCCGCCAAATTGGGCGGTCTCCACCTTGTCTGAAACCACGTGCGTGCGCAGGACCTGACCCTTGGCGAGCTCCGCCATCCGGGCAAAGGGATGGAAAATGGTCTGGCGCCAGGCCGGGCCGTTGGGCTCGGCCAGGATCGGGGCGATCACGTTGACCAGCTGGGCCTGATTGGCGATCTTGACCCGGTCGCCGTGCCGCAACAGTGAATTCAGCAGGGTGCCCACCACCACCGCATCGGTGACGTTGTACTTGTCCTCAATGACGCGTGGGTGCTCGCGCCAGCCGGCGGCGTTGACACGTTCCGGCTGGTCCTCGGAGTCCAGACCGCGCTGGTACCAGACGTTCCACTCGTCAAAGGACAGGTTGATGTGCTTCTTGTGCTTGCCCTTGGCCCGGACCGAGTCGGCCGTGGCCACGACGGACTCGATGAAGTAGTCCATGTCAACGGCGCTGGCCAGGAAACTGGCGGCGTCGCCATCGTGCTCCTGGTAGTAGGCATGGAGTGAAACATAGTCCACCTCGTTGTAGGCGTGGGTGAGCACCGTCTGCTCCCACGCGCCGAAGGTGGGCATGGCCGACGACGAGCTGCCGCAGGCCACGAGCTCGATGCCGGGGTCGACCAGGCGCATGGCCTTGCCAGCCTCCTGGGCCAGTCGCCCGTACTCCCCGGCGGTCTTGTGCCCGATCTGCCAGGGCCCGTCCATTTCGTTGCCCAGGCACCAGAGCTTGATGTCGAAGGGGTCCTTGTGCCCGTTCTTCGCGCGCAGGTCAGACCAGTAGGTGCCGCCCGGGTGGTTGGCGTATTCGACGATCTCCCGGGCCGCTTCCACGCCGCGGGTGCCAAGGTTGATGGCCTCCATGATTTCGGTGCCGGCTTTTTTGGACCAGTCAACAAATTCGTGGAGGCCGAAGGCGTTGGTCTCGAGGGTGTGCCAGGCGCCGTCGAGACGGCGGGGGCGCCCCGCCACCGGGCCGATCCCGTCTTCCCAGTTGTAGCCGGAGACAAAGTTGCCGCCGGGGTAGCGGATCACGGTGGCACCGAGTTCGCGGGTCAGGGCCAGGACGTCCTGGCGGAAGCCCTGGCTGTCCGCCTGGGCGTGGCCGGGTTCGTAAATGCCGCTGTAAACGCACCGGCCCATATGCTCCACGAACGATCCGAAGAGGCGGTGGGGCACCTCGGAAATGGTGAAGTCGCGGTCAATGCTGATCCGTGCACGGGACATGTGGCTTGTTCTCCTGGTACTTGTTGTTGGTGCGAAAAATGGGGTCAGGGGTCAGGTTCCGGCGAGGCCGGTGGTGGAAATGCCCTTGATGATCTGGCGCTGGAAAAACAGGAACACCAGGATCAGGGGCAGCGCGGCGAGCAGGGCGGAGGCCATGTTCTGCGCGTATTGGATGCCGTAGGCGCTCTTGATGGTCTGCAGTCCCACGGGAAGGGTCAGCATGGCGCTGTCGTTGGTGACGATGAACGGCCAAAGGAAGTTGTTCCAGGCCCCGATGAAGACGAAGATGGCCACGGCGGCCAGGATGGGACGTGACAGCGGCAGGACCACCTGCAGGAAGATCCGGATCCGCCCCGCACCGTCCACCAGGGCGGCGTCCTCGAGTTCGCGCGGGATTTGGTCGAAGAACTTCTTGAGCACAAACACCATGGCGGGTGCAATGACCTGGGGCAGGATGATGCCCCAGTAGCTGTCGATCATGTGGAAGGAAACCATCTGGTAAAACAGCGGGATGATCAGCACCGGCGGCGGCACAATGAGCGAGGCCACGATGACGGTCATGAGCACCTTGCGGCCCTTGAAGTCGATCCGCGACAGTGCATAAGCGGCCAGCGCCGAAATCACCAGCGTGACGGCAGTGATGGCGGCAGAGGTAAACAGCGAATTCCAGGTCCAGGCCGGAATGTTGCCCTGCTGGAGCACCTTGGTGAAGGCGTCGGGCGTGAACCCTGATTTCGGCACCAGGGTGACGGGTGTCGCCGCGGCCTCCGTCTCGCTCTTGAGGGCCGTGACAGTGGCCCAGGCAAAGGGCACCAGCCACGTGCCGGCCAGGACGGCGACGATGACAGTGGCCACGATGCGGCCGGGGGAAAGGTGCCGCCTGCGCTTCCCGACGGGTGCGACGGCGGACAGGCGGCCTGGGCGGACCGGTGCTGTGAGGGTGGTGGCCATGTCCTATGCGCTCCTCTTGCGGGTGATGGCGAACTGGGCGATCGAAACAACCACGATCAGGCCAAAGAAGATGTAGGAGATGGCTGCCGAATAGCCCAGCCTGTAGCCGGTGAACCCGGCCTCAAAGATGTACTCGACGATCGAACGGGTGGCACCGCCGGGGCCTCCCCCGGTCATTTGGTACACCTGGTCAAAGATTTTCAGCGAGGCCAACACCTGAAGGATCACGATCATGGCCGTGGTCTGGTTGAGCTGCGGGAGGGTGATGGAAAAGAACTGCCGCCACCCGCCGGCACCGTCGAGCTGCGCCGCCTCATAGTGGGCCGCGGGGATGTTTCGCATGGCCGCCAGGTACAGCAGGAAATTGAAGCCCACCGTCCACCACAAGGTGGCGGCAACGATTGACCACATGGCCACGTCCGGGTTGTTCAGCCAGTCGACGGGGGCAATGCCAACCTTGCCGAGCACATCGTTGATGAGGCCCAGCTGGGGGTTGAACATCCATACGAAGAACAGCGAGACCACGGTGGAGGCCAGCAGGAACGGGGCGAAGAAGGACAGCCGCCACAGCCACTGGGCCGGCAGGCCCATGTTGACCAGCGCCGCCATGGCCAAGGCCACCACCACCAGCGGAACGGTGCTGATCACGGTGAAGTACACGGTGTTGCCGAGTGCGTGCCACATGTCGGCATCCCCGAGTGCCTCGGCATAGTTGGCCAGCCCCAGGAAGGAGCTGTTGGCACCGGTCAGGGACTTTCCGGTGAAGCTCATGACGGCGCCGTCGATCAGGGGCCAGATGAGGAACAGGCCGAAGAACGCCAGAAACGGTACCATGAAGGCCCAGCCGTGGATCCTGTCGCGCCGTTTCCGCGACTCGTGCCGGTTTTCAGCAGGCGCCGCGGAAGCGCCCTGCCAGGATTCGATGCTTGTGCTCATTGCCGTGGCTCCCTTGCCGCAAGAATTACTCTCCCAAACATGACCTGCATTTTCATTGCCGCCGCCTATACCGGGTTCGGCATGGACAGCAGGGTGTCCAGGCGGCGCACGAAGGAATCCCAGCCGTCCTTGGCCCGGGTGCGCCCGAGGAACACGTTTTGGATGTTCTCGGCAAAATAGTTCTGGAAATCCGAACCGGAGCCGGTGAACCAGGCCCGGGGGTCGTAGTTGATGATGTCCGCGGCGCCGGCGTAGTGGGCCTGGGGCAGCAGCGCCTTGTATGCCCCGGAGCGCACCACGGGCTGGAAGGCCGGGATGTGGCCGGCCTTGGCCCAGTTCAGCGAACCCTTGAGGATTTGGGCCACAAATGCATACACGTCCGCCCGCTTCCTCGCATCCAGGTTGTTCTGGTGCGGCAGGACAAAGGCGTGGGAGTCCGCGTAGGCGGCCGGCGTGCCGAAGAGTGTGGGGATCGGCATGGCGTCAAAGGGGACCTTGGCCGTCTGCATGGTGGGCAGCTCCCATACGCCGCTGGCCAGCATGCCGGAGCCCTGGCTGGCGAACTCGGCGATGGCCGTGCCGCCGTCGCCGCTGGCCGTGGCAATCCTGCCGTCCAGGAGGGAGTGGATGTATTCGAGCACGTCCACGGCCACGTCGCGGTCCACCTTGGCCTTTTGGCCCTGGGGCAGCTCCATGGTGGCGCCGTGCTGGCGGTAAAACGTATAGAACATGCGCCACATTTGGGCGCCGTCGCTGAGGTAGCCGTAGGACAGGCCGTGCCTGCCGGTCACCTTCCCCATTTCCAGCGCCGCTTCCTTGAAGCGGTCGCCGCTGGTGATTGTCTCGAGCTGGCCGTCCGCACCGAGCAGTCCGGCCGTGCCGGCCACCTTGGTGTTGTACATCAGGATGAAGGGGTGGGAGTCCAGGGGAATGGAAAAGACCTTGCCATCCAGCTGGCTGCCCTCCCAAATGCGCGGGGCAAAGTCGTCCTTCGTGACACCGTGCCCGGCCAACAGATCCAGGTCCCAGGCGTCCAGGAGGCCACCCGGGGCATATCCGGGCATGCGGGCCGCATGCATGATGGCCACTTCGGGGGGCCGTCCACCGGCGGAGGCCATGGCGAGCTTCGTGTAGTACGGAGCACCCCAGGCCAGCACGGTGGGCGTCACCTTGTAGGCGGACTGTGCGGCGTTTGCGGCGTCGATCATGGCCTGCATCTTGATGCCGTCCCCGCCCGAAAGCAGGTGCCAGAACAGCAGCTGCTCAACGCCGGCCGCCGAGGCCGTGCCGCCGCAGCCGGACAGCAGGCCGGCCGCGGCCACGCCGGACAGGGCCATGGCTCCGCCTCGCAGCAGTTGCCGCCTGGAGGGAAGGGAACTGGATTGTTCACGCGCCTGGTGCATCGCTCACTCCTTTGTTCGCGCAAAAAACGTGGTCTTGCGGGGACCGGCCGGGCCTTGGGTGGCCGGACCGGGAAAGTTGGTAAGGGAAACCGCATTTGGTGATCCACAACACAGATTACATCGTTGTAAAACGCGGTGCAAGGGATATTTGTGAGCGCGCACAAAAATTTCTTCCCCTCCGAATGCGCGTGTGCCGCAAGAGGCAGCGCGGCCCGCCCCGAAGGGGCCGGCCAGGGAAGTCAGGCCACCGGGCCGTGGAGCTGGCCCGTGCTGGCCCGGATGACCAGGCGGTACGGCAGCTCGACCTGGACCGGCCCCTTGCGCCGCTCGGCCATGCGTTCGGTGAGCAGGCGCACTGCGTTCTGGGCCATGGCCCGCTTGTCCACGCTGATCGTGGTCAGGGCCGGGACGGCATACTGCCCGTCCGCCACGTCGTCAAAGCCTGCCACGAGGATGTCTCCCGGCACGCGGTGGCCGGCCTTGGCCAGCACGCTGAGCGCGCCGATGGCCAGGGAGTCGGTGAAACAAAAGAGCGCCTCAGGCAATTCATGCCCGGCCAAAAAAGCCCTCAGGGCGGCGGCACTGCCGCCGGGGGTCCATTCGTCGCAGGCGATTTCCAGCGCAGGGTCGGCGGGGATGCCCAGCCGGGCCAGGGCGTCCCGGTACCCCCGGGTGCGCACCTCGGCTGTTGCCGAGCGGCTGGTGCCGTTGGCACCCAACACGGCTATCCGGCGTCGTCCTCCCCCGGCCAGGGCAAGGGTCATGTCACGGGCGGCGGCGATGTTGTCCACCACCACCTGGTCCACGCGCTGCTGGGACACTTCACCCAGCAGCACCATGGGCGGCAGGTTCCCACCCACCCGGATGGCGCTTTCATCCAGTGCCACCGGGTTGAGGATCAGCCCGTCGACCAGGTTGGCGCGGGCCCTGGAGACCAGTTCAAATTCCCGGTGCGGGTCCTTTCCGGTTTCCTCGATCTGGACGTTCCAGCCCTGCCCGTGGGCCACCTCCACCACATGGTGGGCCAGCTCGGCCGAATAGGGGGTGGCGAGGTCCGGCAGGGCCAGCGCAATGACGCCGGTGCGGCCGTTGCGCAGGCCCCGGGCGGACAGGTTCGGCACGTAGTCCAGCTCCGCGAGCGCCGCTTCCACCCTGGCGCGGGTGCCTTCACTGACAGGGACCAGCCCGTTGACCACGTTGGAGACGGTCTTGGGCGACACCCCCGCGCGGGCGGCAACGTCCTTTACGGTGGCCCGCATACGTCCCTCACTTCATCCATGGCAGCACACCAATGACTTTGGCTTCCGATGCTACAAGATGAAAGGTACGCCGGCTCACCCGCCGAAAATGCTCCAGCCTGCCGTATGCATCCCGCCCGGTTCCAACCGGATGAGGTCCGTGCCCGAATTGAAGGCATCCGGCGGGCAGGTCATGGGCTCCACGGCCAGGCCCCGGCGGCCGGGCTGCCCGGCCGGCTTGTCCGCCGTGTGGATTTGCAGCCACGGGCAGGCCCCATCCCACTGCACCCCCACGTACGTGCCGGAGGGGTCGCTGAGCAGCAGCCGCGACGCACCGGAAACGTCGGCGGCCATGTTGGTGAAGGCGTGGTCAATCTGCGTGGCGCCGATGGCACGCGGCTCGCGGAAATCGAATTCGTGCCCTGCCACGGATTCCAGCCCGAGCGGCAGCAGCCGGTCGGCCGTCACGGCCAGGAAGGACGACGCCGGCAGGGAGAGCGTCCATTCGTCCAGCGGCGCGTCTCCCGCCACCAGGTACGGGTGCGGGCACACTCCGTAAGGTGCGGCCGCCGCGCCAACGTTAATGGCCGTGACCGTGCAGTGCAGTCCGTCGGCATCCAGCACGTACCCGGCCCGGACCTCCAGCGCGGAGGGGTACCCCTCCGAGGGCGCCACGGAACAGCGGAGGGCAAGCCGGTCGTCGTCGTGCGTCTCCAGGGCCCACTCAACGTCGTGGACCAGCCCGTGCAGGGCCGTTCCGCGCCCGGGCTCGTTGAGGGGCAGGCGGTAGCCGGCGCCGTCCCAACGGTAGGTGCCGTCCGCCACCCGGTTTGGCCACGGGGCGGCGATGATGCCGCGGAAGTCAGGGACGGGGGCGCCGGGGGCGAACGGGACCACCAGGTCCCGGCCCCGGTGCCGGAGCTCGCACAGTGCGGCGCCCCGCGGCACGATCCGGGCCGTGTAGCCGCCGGACGTGATCAGGTAGCCGGATCCATTCACAGTCCGCCAGCCAGCTTGTAGTACGCCTGGTTCCATTGGATTTCCTTCTTGAAACCGCGCAGCGTGGTGGCGTCGTCAATGGCCAGCAGTTCCGTCCGGGCCATCTCGGCAAAGTCCTCAAACGCCTCGACGCCAAGCTGCGTGGACAGCACCGTGTGGTGGGCCGCGCCGGCCGTCAGCCAGGCGGCGGCCGAGGTGGCGAAGTCCGGCTTCGGGGACCACAGGGCACGGGCCACGGGGAGGTTCGGCAGCGGCTGCTCCAACGGCACCACCTCGACGGCATTGGCGACCAGGCGGAAACGGTCGCGCATGTCGGAGAGGGCCACCACCACGCCGTCGCCCGGATCCGTGTCAAAAACCAGGCGGACGGGGTCCTCCTTGCCGCCGATGCCCAGCGGGTGGATCTCCAGGCGGGCCTTGGAGGTGGTCAGCGAGGGGCAGACCTCCAGCATGTGCGCCCCCAGGATCCGCTCGGCCCCCGGCACCAAATGATAGGTGTAGTCCTCCATCAGGGAGGCCCCGCCCGGCAGGCCCGCGCCCATGACCTTCGCGGCGCGGACCAGGATGGCCGTCTTCCAGTCGCCTTCGGCGCCAAAGCCGTAGCCGTCGGCCATGAGCCGCTGCACGGCCAGCCCGGGAAGCTGGCGCAGCGCACCCAGGTCCTCGAACGACGTCGTAAACGCGGCCGAGCCGTTCGCCTCCAGGAAGGAGCGCAGGCCCAGTTCAATCCGGGCACCGTAGCGCAGCGAGTCGTGCCGGCGCGCGCCGGGCCGCAGCTCTTCGGCCACGTCGTAGAGCTCTTGGTACTCGGCCACCAGCGCGTCGACACCGGCCTCCGGGGCCGCATGGACGGCGTCGGCCAGCTCGTTGACACTCCACGTGTTCACGGAGACCCCCAGGCGCAGCTCGGCCTCGGTCTTGTCGCCTTCCGTGACCGCCACGTTGCGCATGTTGTCGCCAAAGCGGGTCAGCTTCAGCCCGCGGACGGCGGCCCAGCCGGCAGCGGCGCGCTGCCAGACGGCGACCTGCCGCTGCACCGCGGGACTGGAAACATGCCCCACCACGGTTTTGCGCGGGATGCCCAGCCGGGCCTGGATGTACCCGAATTCCCGGTCGCCGTGTGCGGCCTGGTTCAGGTTCATGAAGTCAAAGTCAATGTCCGCCCAGGGCAGCTCCACATTGGCCTGCGTGTGCAGGTGCAGCAACGGCTTGCGGAGCGCGTCCAGGCCCTGGATCCACATCTTGGCCGGGGAGAAGGTGTGCATCCAGGCGGTCACGCCGATCACGTTGTCAGCGGAATTCGCTTCCAGGGCGGTGCGGCGGATCGCGTCCGAATCAGTCAGGACCGGCTTCCAAACCAGCTTCACGGGGACGCCGGAGGCAGTGAGCGCGTCCGCGATTTCCCGGGACTGCGAGGCCACCTGTGCCAGCACCTCCTCGCCGTAAAGGTGCTGGCTGCCGGTCAGGAACCAGACTTCGTACTGTTCCAGGGAGAGCGACGCTGCGGGATTCTTCGTCATGATTTCCTTAAGGCTGAAGGGGCTATTGGCCGTAGACATTCTGGTAGCGGTGGTGCAGGGCCGCGATGAGCCCCGCGTCAATGGGCAGGGGCTCGCCGAGCTGGCGCGAGACGTGCACGGTCTTGGCGACCTCCTCGCACATGGCAGCGGCCTTGACCGCGGCGCGGGCATCGACGCCGATGGTGAACGGGCCGTGGTTTTTCATCAGCACGGCGGGCGATTTCGACCCCCGCAGCGTCTCGACAATCCCCCGGCCGATGGAATCGTCCCCGATCAGCGCAAACGGACCCACGGGGATGTCGCCGCCAAATTCATCGCCCATCATGGTCAGCACGCACGGAACCGTCTCCCCACGGGCCGCCCACGCCGTGGCATAGGTGGAGTGTGTGTGCACCACCCCGCCCACCTCCGGCATGTGCCGGTAGACGTAGGCGTGCGCCGCCGTGTCCGACGACGGGGCGAGCGTGGGGTTGCCCCAGTCCCCTGCCACAGGGGTCCCGAAAAGGTCGGTGACGACCATGGATTCCGGGGTCAGCTCCGTATAGGCCAGGCCCGAAGGCTTGATGACCATCAGCTCCTCCCCCGGAACCCGGGCGGAGACGTTCCCGGCCGTCCACACCACCAGGCCGTAGCGCACCAGCTCGGCATGCAGGGCGCAGACTTCGGCCCGGACGGCGGCCACTGTTTGACTGCGTGGGCTCATGCCGGCACCGCCGCTCCAGTGGCTGCCGCCGGGGCCGCGGCACCCGGGCCGGAAACCCGGCGCTGGATGGCCTTGAGGCGGTGCATGACACGGTTGGTGCCGCGGCCAAAGTAGTCGTGCAAGGCGGTGTATTCGGTAAACAGCCCGTCATAGGCAGCCACGTTTTCGGCGATCGGCTGGTAAACGTCGGCCGGCGTGGCACCCATGGCGTCGGCTGCCGACTGGACATCGGGGTAGGCCCCCGCCGCGACGGCGGCGTGGATGGCCGATCCCAGCGCCGGCGCCTGGGTTGATCCGATGGTCTGCACCGGCAGGCCGGTCACGTCCGCGTAGATCTGCATCAAAAGCCGGTTTTTGGGCAGTCCGCCCGCGGCAACAAACCCGGTCACGGGCACGCCCGAGGCGTTGAACGCCTCGATGATGGTGCGGGTGCCGAAGGCCGTGGCCTCCAGCAGGGCACGGTACGTGTCCTCCGGCTTCGTGGCCAGCGTCTGGCCCACGACCAGCCCCGACAGTTCGTGGTCCACCAGCACGGAGCGGTTGCCGCTGTGCCAGTCCAGGGCGATCAGCCCGTGCTGGCCGATTGCCTGTTCTGCGGCCAATTCCGTGAGGTGCTCGTGCAGGCCAAGACCGCGCGCCGCGGCGTCGTCGTGGTACCGCGGCGGCACGCCGTTGTTCACAAACCAGCCGAAGATGTCGCCGACGCCGGACTGGCCGGCCTCATAGCCCCACAGTCCGTCGAGGATGCCGCCGTCGACGGCGCCGCACATGCCCGGGACCTCACGCAGGCCGGCGCCGTTCATGACGTGGCACGTGGAGGTGCCCATGATGGCCGTCATCACACCGGGGGCCACTGCGCGGGCCGCCGGGGCGGTCACGTGGGCGTCCACGTTGCCCACGGCCACGGCGATGCCTTCGGGCAGCCCGGTCCAGGCAGCGGCTTCGGCACTGAGTGTGCCCGCGGCCTCGCCGAGGCGGCCGATCCGGTGCTCCACCTTCTCGGCCACAAAGCCGGCAAAGGCGGGGTTGAGAGCGGCCAGGAAGTCCGCGGACGGGTACTGCCCGTCCTGGTACATGCCCTTGTACCCGGCGGTGCAGGCATTGCGGACATAGCGGCCGGTCAGCTGCCAGACGATCCAGTCCGCCGCTTCCACCCAGTGGTCCATGGCCGCATAGAGCTCGGGGTCCTCCTCGAGCAGCTGCAGGCCCTTGGCGAACTCCCACTCGGAGGAAACCAGCCCCCCGTAACGCGCCAGCCAGCCTTCGCCGCGCCCTGCGGCCAGCCGGTTGATCCGGTCCGCCTGCGGCTGGGCGGCGTGGTGGCGCCACAGCTTCACATAGGCGTGAGGGCGGTCCGCATAGGCGGGGACTTCATTCAACGGCGTGCCGTCGGCCAGCGTGGGGACCATGGTGCAGGCCGTGAAGTCCGTGCCGATCCCGACGACGTCGGCCGGGTCGATCCCGGCGTCGCGGAGTGCGGCGGGTACTGCATGCCGGAGCACCTGCCGGTAGTCGTCCGGAACCTGCAGTGCCCAGTCGATGCCCAGCGGGACACGGGAGCCGGGGAGCGCGTCCGCCAGCACGGCATGCGGGTAGTCAAAGGTCCCGCTGCCGACCTCGGCGCCGTCGTGGACGCGGACCACCACGGCACGGCCGGACAGGGTTCCGAAGTCGACGCCCACCACGTAGTGTGCGGGCGGGAGTGGAACGTTGGTCATGGCTGCCTCTCGGAACGATTGCAGGGGTTTGGGACGGTCTTCATTGTGAGCGCTAACAATTGATCGTGTCAACCGCCGCGTGCCGCTTCGTCTGCCACTTGACATCCACGGCATGTGAGGGATTACACTTTAGCCCACGTGTTAGCGCTCACAATCGGAACGGTTGGCTGCCACGGCCCATTTTGGGATTCTTCCCCGGACTCCCCGGCGACCACGGGGCCCGGGACCCCGACCCCATACGACAAGAAGGAACCACCCATGAAATTCAAGAGCTTGATTGTGGGGGCCGTGGCCCTGGGCCTGGCACTCGGTGCCACCGGCTGTGGAACACGCGGCGGCGATGCCGCGGCGGGCGCCGGAACGGCGGACAACAGCGGGGCCCTGATCGGCATCGCGATGCCCACCAAGACCTCCGAACGCTGGATCAAGGACGGCGACGCCATCAAGGCATCGCTGGAGAAGCTTGGCTACAAGACCGACCTTGAGTACGGCGACGACAAGATCCCCCAGCAGGTCCAGCAGGTGAGCAACATGATCACCAAGGGCGCGAAGGTCCTCATCATTGCCTCGATCGACGGCACGGCCCTGAGCGACCAGCTCGACAACGCCGCCAAGGCCGGCATCAAGGTCATTGCGTACGACCGGCTGATCAACGGCAACAAGAACGTTGACTACTACACCACCTTCGACAACGAGAAGGTCGGCGTCGAACAGGCCACCTCGCTGCTGACGGGCCTGGGCATCCTGGACAAGGCAGGGAAGGAAACCGGCAGGAAGGGCCCGTTCAACATTGAACTCTTCGCCGGGAGCCCGGATGACAACAATGCCACCTTCTTCTACAACGGCGCCATGAAGACGCTGAAGAAGTACATCGACAACGGCACCCTGGTGGTCAAGAGCGGCCAGACCGGCTTCACGCAGATCGCGACCCTGCGCTGGGACCCGGCCACGGCCCAGAAGCGCATGCAGAACCTGATCGCGAGCACGTATTCTTCCGGGGCCAAGGTTGACGGCATCCTCTCCCCGTATGACGGCCTGTCCATCGGCATCATCTCCGCACTGCAGTCCGCCGGCTATGCGAGCAACGCCCTGCCCATCATCACCGGCCAGGACGCCGAGGCCGCGTCGGTGAAGTCCATCATTGCCGGCCAGCAGTACTCCACGATCTACAAGGACACCCGCAAGCTCGGCGACCAGGCCGTGGCCATGGCGGACGACCTGCTCAAGGGCAGGACCCCGGAGGTCAACGACACCACCAGCTACAACAACAAGGTCAAGGTTGTCCCGACCTTCCTGCTCCAGCCCGTGGTCGTCACCAAGGACAACTACAGCAAGGAGCTTGTTGACAGCGGCTACTACACGGCCGCAGACCTCAAGTAGGCGGCCGGCGTGACATCGACGATCCTTGACATGCGCACTATCACCAAGACGTTCCCTGGGGTCAAGGCCCTGCAGGACGTTTCCCTGGAGGTCCAGCGCGGCCAGGTCCACGCCATCTGCGGTGAGAACGGCGCAGGAAAATCAACCCTCATGAAGGTGCTCTCCGGCGTCTACCCCTCCGGCAGCTTTGACGGCGACATCTACTTTGAGGACAAGCTGTGCGAGTTCAAGGACATCAAGTCCTCCGAGGCAGCCGGCATTGTCATCATCCACCAGGAGCTGGCCCTCAGCCCCTACCTGTCCATCGCCGAGAACATCTTTCTGGGCAATGAGATCTCCACCAGGGGGTTCGTGGACTGGAACAAGACCAACCTGGAGGCGTCCAAACTGCTGGCCAGGGTGGGGCTCAACGACCATCCCACCACCAAGGTCGCGGATCTGGGGGTCGGCAAACAACAGCTCGTGGAGATCGCCAAGGCGCTCTCCAAGCAGGTCAAGCTGCTGATCCTGGACGAACCCACCGCCGCCTTGAACGACGGTGATTCCGCCAACCTGCTCAACCTCATCAAGCACTTCCAGCAGCAGGGCATCACCTCCATCATGATCAGCCACAAGCTCAACGAGATCAAGGCCGTGGCGGACAAGGTGACCATCATCCGGGACGGCCGAACCATCGAGACGCTGGACATGCACGCCGACGACATTTCCGAGGAGCGCATCATCAAGGGCATGGTGGGCCGCGACCTGGACAACCGGTATCCGGAGCACACGCCCAGGATCGGCGCCGAACTGCTGCGGGTTGAGGACTGGACCGTTCACCACCCCGTGGACCAGTCGCGGCAGGTGGTCAAGGGCGTCAGCCTCGCCGTCCATGCCGGGGAAATCGTGGGCATCGCCGGCTTGATGGGCGCCGGCCGGACGGAGCTGGCCATGAGCATCTTCGGGCACAGCTACGGCGCCAAGATCAGCGGCCGCGTCTACAAGGAGGGCGTTGAAATCCAGACCAACTCCGTGGCCGCCGCCATCAGGCACGGCATCGCCTACGCCACGGAGGACCGCAAGCGCTACGGGCTGAACCTGCTGGACAACATCATGCGCAACGTTTCCGGCGCCGCCCTGCAAAAACTCTCGCGCTGGGGCTGGGTGGACGGCAACCGGGAGCGCCTGGTGGCGGACGGTTTCCGCAAGAGCATGAACATCAAGGCCCCCAACGTGGCTGCCGTCACGGGCAAGCTTTCCGGCGGAAACCAGCAAAAGGTGGTGCTTTCGAAGTGGATGTTCGCCGACCCGGACGTCCTGATCCTCGATGAGCCCACGCGCGGCATCGACGTCGGCGCCAAGTACGAGATTTACACCATCATCAACAAGCTCGCCGACGAAGGCAAAGGCATCGTCGTCATTTCCTCAGAACTGCCCGAACTGCTGGGCATCTGCGACCGGATCTACACGCTGGCGGAGGGCCGCATCACGGCCGACGTCCCGCGAGAGTCCGCCACCGCCGAGCATCTCATGCAGTTCATGACCCAAGCAAAGGACCAGGACGCAGAATGACTGCACTTAGCTCCGCCCTGCAGTACCTGACGGGCCAGCTCCGCCAGATCGGGCTCTTCATCGCCCTGATTGTGATCATCATCTTCTTCCAGATCACCACCAACGGCATCACGCTCGCGCCCATCAACGTCTCAAACCTGATCGTGCAAAACAGCTACATCCTGATCCTGGCCGTCGGCATGGTCATGGTCATCATTGCCGGGCACATCGACCTTTCCGTCGGATCCGTCGTCGCGTTTGTCGGTGCCATGGCCGGGGTGATGATCACCCAATGGCACATGCCCTGGTGGCTGGCCATCATCGCCTGCCTGATCCTTGGCGCCGTGGTGGGCATGTGGCAGGGCTTTTGGATTGCCTACTTCGGCATCCCGTCCTTCATTGTCACCCTGGCCGGCATGCTCACGTTCCGCGGCCTGACCCAGATAGCCCTGCAGAACCAGCAAATTTCGCCTTTCCCGGACGAATTCCGTGCGCTGGGCAGCGGCTTTCTTCCCGACCTGGGCGGCGGCACGTCACTCCTGGAGCCCCTGACAGTCATCATCGGCGTCCTGGCGACGGCCGCCATGGTCTACGCGGACATCAGGGGCCGTGCCAGCCGCAGGAAGCACTTCCTGGAGGACGAGCCGTTCCCATGGTTCCTGCTCAAGCTGGTCTTCACCTCGGCCCTGGTCCTGCTCATCACCTACCTGCTGGCCAGCTACCGCGGCACGCCCATTGTCCTCATTGTCATGGGTGTGCTGATGGTGGGCTATTCCGCCGTCATGGCCAACTCTGTCTGGGGCCGGCATATCTATGCGATCGGCGGCAACGCCCACGCTGCCGAGCTCTCCGGCGTGAACACCAGGCGCGTTTCCTTCACCTTGTTCATCAACATGGGCGTGCTCTCCGCCCTGGCCGGGCTGGTGTTCACGGCCCAGCTGAACCTGGCCAACCCCAAGGCGGGCGACGGCTTTGAACTGGACGCCATCGCGGCCGTCTTCATCGGCGGCGCGGCAGTCACCGGCGGCATCGGCACCGTGGTCGGCGCCATCATCGGCGGCCTGATCATCGGCATCCTGAACAATGGCATGTCCATCCTGGGCGTCGGGACGGAATACCAGCAGCTGATCAAGGGCCTGGTGCTGCTGGCTGCAGTGGCCTTTGACGTATTCAACAAGCGGCGGGCCAAGGCCGCCACCAAGTAGGCACACGGATGCGGCCCCGCCCTTGAGGCGGGGCCGCATTGGCGTTTAAGGTCGACGCCGGGCCCTCACCCAGGGTGGGCGGCCCCGCCATAAGCGCGGGGGGCGGTGGAGTCGCGCACCACCAGGACGGGCGCCACCACCTCGGTGCGGGCGCCTTCACCGTCGACAATTCGCGCCAGCAAGGCGTCGATGCAGCGCCTGCCAAGTTCTTCGAACCCCTGGCGGACCGTGGTCAGGGGCGGAACCAGGTAGGCGCCCTCGGGCAGGTCGTCGAAACCCACCACGGACACGTCCCCCGGAACGCGGACCCCGGCTTCAGCCAGGGCCCTCAGCAGGCCCAGGGCCATTTGGTCGTTCCCCGCAAACACGGCCGTGACGGTGCGGTCCTTGGCCAGTTCGAGGCCGGCGCTGTACCCGGATGCGGCCGTCCAGTCGCCGGCCATGAGGGGCCCGTCGGGCAGCCCGGCGGCGCTGAGCACACCGTGCCAGCCCGCCACGCGGGCGATGGAGTCGATCCAGCCGTCCGGCCCCGCCAGATGAGCGATCCTGCTGTGCCCGAGGTCCACGAGGTGCTGCACAGCGCTTCGGGCGCCCGCCTCCTGGTCCACCATGGCGCCGCTGCAGCCGTTCATGCCGGCCGCGCCGATGGCCACCACCGGGACGCCGAGATCCAGTTCGTGGAGCGTTTCGAGGATGCCGGCGTGCGGGACCTGAACCACGAGCCCGTCCACGCCCTGGTCAAGGAAGCGGGCCAGGGCATCCGCAATGGTGGCCGGGGTGACTTCACGGATGCCGGCGATGCTGACATAATAGCCGGCATCCCGCGCCGCCTGCTGGACGGCCAGAAGGGTGTTGGAGGGGCCGTATTCGCTCATTTCGCTGGCCAGCAGGCCAATGGTCTGGGACCGGCGGGTCACCAGCGACCGTGCCGCAGTGTTCCGTCGGTAGCCAAGTTCTGCGATGGCCCGGTTGACCTTCTCACGGGTTTTTTCGCTGACATTCGGGCTTTGGTTGAGAACGCGGGAGACAGTCTGGTGGGAGACGCCGGCACGCTCGGCCACGTCCTCCATGACGGGCGCGCGCCGCCGGCCGCTGGACGTGGGCTGCATGTTTTTAGCCTACCCGTCCGGCCGGGCGGCCGGGCTGCACGAGGGCAGCGGCGTCTTCCCGCTCGTCATAGTCGTCCCTGGCCGCCAGCATGGCGGACACATTGTGCTCGGCCCACTCCCGCAGGACGGCGAGCGGGCCGAGCAGGGTTCGGCCCAGCGCCGTCAGTTCATAGTCCACGCGCGGCGGCACCTGGGCGAAGACGGTGCGCGTGAGCAGTCCGTCCCGTTCCAGCGAACGGAGCACCTGCGTGAGCACCTTCGGCGTCACCACCTGCACGCGCTGGCGCAGTTCCGAGAACCGCAACGGGCCGTCGGCGAGCACCTGGATGACCAGCGAGGCCCATTTGTCGCCAATCCGTGCAAAAACCATGCGCGACGGACAGGCCGGGTCCAAGACATTGCCGACGAAGGCGTCCTGTTTGGTATCCATGGGGTAACCCAGTTTCGTTGAAGACAGCAGTTTCTTTTGAATACTATTGTTTCATCAGTCCACGCCGGACACCAACAGCGTTTCCCGAAGGAGCACTCCATGAAGATTGCAATATTTGGCGCCACCGGAATGGTTGGCTCGCAGATCGCCGCGGAGGCAGTGCGGCGCGGCCACGAAGTCACGGCCATCTCCCGCTCGGGCGGCCCCGTGCCCGGGGTCCCCTCCGCCACCCCCCTCGCCGCAGACCAGGCCGACGCCGGGGCTGTCGCCGCCGTCGCGAAGACGAACGACGCCGTGGTCCTCGCCACCGGCCCGAGCCGCACGGGCGCCGACCACCAGCTGTGGCTCGACGCAACGGCCACGGCCATGGCCAATGTGGGCAGCACGCGCACCATGGTGGTGGGCGGGGCCGGGACCCTGCTGATGGACGGCAAGCGCCTGCTGGACCTGCCTGATTTCCCCGAGGCCTACCGGGCCGAGGCCCTGACGGCCGCCACGGCACTGGAGGCAATCAAGGCCCTGCCGGAAGACGTCAACTGGACCGTCATGGCCCCGGCACCGGAGATCGCGCCGGGCGAGCGGACCGGCAGCTATGTCGTGGGCACCGACTCGCCGGCGGGCGGGACCATCTCCACGCAGGACTTCGCCCTTGCCATGCTGGACGAGCTTGAGACGCCCAAACACGTCCGCCAGCGTTTCACCGCCGCCAACTGACCCGGCGGCTCACCGCGGCGACAAGTCCGGGGCGGGCAGCGAAAAACTGTGCCGGAGTGCTGAGCGCGCGGCCAGCCAGCCCGCCATGCCATGCACGGCGGGCCCGGGGGCCGTGGACGCGGACGCCAGATACACACCCGGTGCCGGGGTCCTCCAGGGCTCGGGCGCCACAACCGGCCTGCGCAGCAGCTGGGCCATCGTGACGGCACCGGAGCTGATGTCCCCTCCAATGCAATTGGGGTTGTATGCCTCAAGGTCCGCGGCCGTGGTTGTGTGGACGGCCAGCACCAGGTCGCTGAAGCCGGGGGCAAACCGCTCCAGCTGGGCCGTGACGGCCTCGGCACGCCCCAGCGTGGAACCGGCGGGCACGTGCGTGTAGGCCCACAGCGTGTGCGCTCCCGCCGGCGCCCTGGTGGGGTCCACCGTTCCGGGCTGGGCCACCAGCACGTAGGGGCGCTCCGGGTGGCCGCCGGCGAGGACCTGGTTTTCCGCCCGGGCCATCTCCGCGCGCGTGCCGCCCAGGTGGACCGTCGGTGCACCGGCCAAGGCGGCATTGCTCCACGGGACGGGTCCGGACAAGGCAAAGTCCACCTTGCACACGCCGGGCCCGTAGCGGAAGGATTCCAGTTTACGTATATATCGGATGGGCAATTCATCGGCCGCCAACGATGCCAGGGACCGGGGCGTGAGGTTGCAGATGACCGCCCTGGCCCCTGTTTCGGCGCGAAGGGCCGCAAGGTCCGCCACCGGCCTGTCCACCGCCACGTGCCCGCCGTGCGCCCTGAGATCGGCAACGAGTGCGTCGGCAATGGCCTGCGAACCGCCCCGGGGCACGGGCCAGCCGCCGGCGTGCCCCAGCGCGGCAAGCACCAGCCCGGCACCGGCACCGGCCAGGCTGGGAAGCCGGCCGATCGCGTGGGCGGCAGCCCCTGTCAGCAGGGCCGGTGCCACCTCTTCACGAAACCGCATCCGCCAGGCCCGCGTCCCCTGTTCCAGGGTGGCGAGTGCCAGGCGCATGGCGGCCGGCGGGTCCCGGGGAACCCTGACCAGCCCGTGCAGGCTGACGTCAATGACGCCGTCGAGCCTTTGCACCAGGGGTTCCATGAGCCGGCGCCAGGCAGGTCCGTCCGCACCCAGGGAGGCCACGGTGCGCTCCAGGTCCCGGTAGGCCAGCCCCGCGCGTCCGCCGTCGAGCGGGTGGCCGTAGGAGATCTCCGGCACCAGCAGTTCTATGCGGCGCTCCAGCCCAAAGGCCCGGAAGAACGGGGAGGCGAGTGCCATGGGGTGGACTGCGGAGCAGACGTCATGGCTGAAGCCGGGCAGCGTCAGTTCGGCCGTGCGCGCCCCCCCGCCCCAGGTGTGGGCGGCCTCGAAGACCGTCACGGAGAGCCCCGCGCGCGCCATCGTGACGGCGGCGGCCAGGCCGTTGGGGCCCGAACCCACCACAGCTACGTCAACCACGGGCAGGCTCCTTCGGCGGCGGGTCGGGGAGGGCCGCGTCGGGGAGGGCCGCGTCCAGGAGGATCCCGCCTTGCGGGTCGTCGACGCCACCGCGGCGGACCACATCATGCCGCGGGTGCCACATGTCCCGGACCAGCAGCCCCGCCACCACGCAGTTCGCCGCCCCGGCCAGCGCCGCGGCAAGCACAAAGTACGGCATGTCGATGGCATGCTGGTCGCTGATCCCGCCCAGGACCTTGCCTTGGAAGAGCAGCAGGGCAATGAAGTGGCAGACGGCTGCGGCCTGCCACAGAAGCACCGGCCGCCAGCGGGGCAGCGCGAGCGCCAGCAGCGGCAGCAGCCACACCGCGTGCCACGGCTCGGTGAACTTGTCCACCACCAGGAACCCCGCAACGGCGGCGGCGGCCAGCTGGGACACCCTGGGGCGCCGCGGGGCGTAGAGTCCCACCGCCGCGACCGCCAGGACCAGCAGCGCCACGAGGACGGCCGCCAGCACGTTGACGGCGTCGTCCCCCAGGGGCGGCAGCCCCATGCGGGCGGCGATCAGGTTCCAGCCGCCATAAAGTGACGACGGCGAGGCGGGGCCGGTCAGCGCTGAGGCCGTGTAGGCGCCCCACCCGGACGGGTCGGACACCATGACGGGGGCCAGGACCAGCAGCCAGCCCACGGCGCCCGCGGCGAGGGTCTCCAGCAGCGCGGTGGCCTGGCGGTTGCGCACCCCCAGCACCACCAGGGCGAGCAGGACCAGGATGGCGTAGGGCGCTGCCATGGCGGCCAGGCCCAGGACAAAGCCGGCCCAGACGGACCGCCGCCGTGCAAACAGGTAGAGGCCCAGTCCCACGAGGGCGGCAGCCCAAAAGTCCCAGCTCACGTACGCCGCCAGCCACAGCAGCGGGCTGGCAGCGATGACCGCGGCGTCCCAGGGGCGCCGCCCGGCCGTGCGGGCGGCCACCACCACCGTAAAAATCCAGACGGCGGCAATGAGCGCAGCGTTGATGTCAAAGAAGGCAAGTGGCCGGGCCGCCCCGGCCACGCCGCCGGTCAGCCAGGCGGTGGCGCCGGCGATGAAGGCCGTCAGCGGCGGCTGGTCGAAGGTGGCGCCGGGCGTGAAAAAGGGAAAGAGGTGCGCCAGGCCGTGGGACCCCAGGGAATTCGGGAACTCGGACCAGCACACCGTGGAATATTGGTCCGGCGTGGTCCAGCCGGCCTGGCGGCAGTGCCCCTTGGACACGACCGCAAGCAGGGCTGAAACGGCGGCCATCAGGACCAGGACGCGTTCGACGGTAAAGAATCCCGGGTTGGTGCGCCCCGGCGCGGTGCGCCGGCCCAGCGGCCCGCCGACCACTTCGGTCATGGAGCGCAGGAGCGGGTCGCTGCGGGAGGGAACAACTGTGCCGTGCCGGCGCTGGCGCCCCGGCGCCTGGGAATCCGCCATGGCATGAGCCTACCGGCTGGCGGGAGCCGAGCGGTGACAATGAAACAGCCCGCGCCGGCTGGCCGGGCTACCGGATGTTGAAGAGGTCCATGCGCAGGATTTCACGTTGCTGCCGGTCCCGCATGGCGTTGAACTTCTGCTGGTCCACGGGCGTAAAAAAGACCCGTTTGAGGGCTGAGAACTGCGGCCTTGGATTCACCTTTGGTCACCTCCTTCCCAAATACGGTCGTAGAACGGATAAAACTATTTGTGGCGCGACAAATAAAGCCATTATTTTCCTTCGCGAAAAACGGCAATATGAGAGCACAAAAAGGCGCGAATGGTTTTGTGCGTCAATACCGGACAATGTCCGGCGGTGGCCACGGCCCGAGCCAGGAAAACACGCGGCCATGGGCCGCTTTCCCGGGTGGGGTGGCCGGTCTCGGGTGGCCCCCGCAGGCCGACCCGGATGCGTGCGAAACCTCGTGAAAGGTTACGACGCCTTGCCGGCGTGCCCGGTGGAGGCCAGATGACCGCCTAAAATTTCAGACTTGATCGTTGTAAACATGATGGACTCCTTTCCTCGTGCACGCGGACATTCCGAGGGAACTCATCGGAACTAGTTTATAACTTACCTCATGCTGCGGGGAATTGACCAGTCCGCCGCAAGTATTATTTGAATAAATTTATTGGCGGCTGCATATTCGGCCCGCAACAACTGCAGGGGAAGACCGTTTATGCGGCGCCACAGGCGCCGCGGGGGTCCCCGGCGGCCCGCGACACGCGCGATGTGTTCCATAACATTTTTGTTACGTTCCAGCCGCGCGGGCCGGCGGCGAGGCCCGTGGTTCGGCGGATTTTGCCCCGTCCGGCATCCCTTGGATGTTACCGGCCGGTACGCGTTGGGGGCCGGTGCCGCCTGCCGGCCAAGCACCCGCCTGTGATCCACGGTACATTGGCAGCGTGAAGGCGTCAGGGAAACGTCCTGGAGTTGTCCTCACTGGAACTGCAATCCATTCGGGGCACTCCGGCCGCCAACCCTGGCCAATGCAGCCGACAAGTACTAAGGATGATTCTTTGCGACTGCATCCACCCACGCCGCAGATGGCCCGTCGTCTTGGCGCGACGGCCCTGGCCACACGTAGTGAAGCCGCCGCATGACCGGCTTCATTGTCAAGCGCTTCATCAACTATGCGATTCTTTCCGCAATCGCCACCATGAGCGCCTACGTCCTGGCAAGCATCATCCTCAACCCGGCGGGACGCTACCTGGGGCGCAACCCCCGCCCGTCGGATGCAACCATCAACTCGATCCTTGACGGCCTGGGCGTCAACCCCCACACGCCCGTCATTGAGCGGTTGTGGACCTGGCTGGTCAACCTGGTCACACACGGTTCCCTCGGTGACACCGTCCACAACACCTCGGTGGTCAGTGAAATGGCCGCACGCGCCGGCACCAGCCTGCGGCTGCTGATCCTGGGCACCATCATCGCGGCGCTCGTGGGTGTCGTGGTCGGTGTGTGGGGCGCAGTGCGCCAGTACAAGTTCAGCGACCAGGCCGTCTCCTACGTGTCGTTCACCATCCTGGCGACGCCGTCGTTCGTGCTGGGCATCCTGCTGATGATCCTGGCCACGATGCTCAACACCGCCACCGGCATGCAGCTGGTCAGTTTCACCGGCGAATATACACCCGGGCTGGACGGCGGCTGGTGGGCCCACGTCTGGGACCGGGCGGCGCACCTGCTGCTGCCCACCATCTCCCTGGCCCTCATGGGCGCGGCCGGCTACTCGCGGTACCAGCGCAGCGCCATGCTGGACGTCCTGTCCGCCGACTACATCCGTACGGCCCGCTCCAAGGGCCGCACCCGCGGTTCCGCACTGATCCGGCACGGCGTGCGCGTGGCCCTGATTCCCATGTCCACCTACTTTGCCTACTCCTTTGCCACCGTCCTGGCCGGAGCGGCCGTGACGGAACTCGTGTTCAGCTGGCACGGCATGGGCGAGATGCTGGTCCAGGCAATCAGCGAAAGTGACATCAACGCCTTTACCGGCGCCATCTTGTTCAATGCCATCCTGGTGCTGATCGCCGGAACCCTCTCCGATGTGGTGTACGCCGCCCTTGACCCGAGGGTGCGGGTATAAACATGTCCATGCTTGAAGAAGTTCCCGTTGCCAACCCCGCCGCCGAGTCGTCCGTCGTCGTCCGCTCGAAGAAGCCGGTCTCGCGTTTCCGCCTGGTCCTGTCCCGCCTGCGCAGCACGCCCCGTTTCTGGGTGGGGATCGTAGGCCTGGGCGCCATCATCCTGTGGGCGATTTTCGGCCTCGTGCCCAACGCGTGGAACGCCACCGACCTTGACATCTACAACATGGGGTCCCCCCCAACCGCGCTGCACTGGTTTGGCACCAGCGACATCGGCGAGGACATCTACGCCCAAACCATCACGGGCCTGCGCAAGTCCCTTGTGATCGGCCTGCTGGTGGGCCCGCTGGCCGCCCTGGTTGCCGGCATTGTCGGCGCCGTGGCCGGATATCTTGGCGGCTGGTGGGACCGGGCCATCGTCTGGTTCATCGACCTGCTGCTGGTGCTGCCCAGCCTGTTCCTGTTCATCCTGCTCAGCCCCATCTTCAAGTCCCTGTCCTGGGTGGCGCTGATCTTCCTGCTGGCCGGCTTCGGCTGGATGATCATGGCGCGGGTGATCCGTGCCCAGACGCTGTCCCTGCGCGAACGCGACTTCATCAAGGCGGCCCGCTTCATGGGCGTGGACACCTGGACCATCATCCGCCGCCACGTGCTGCCCAACGTTTCCTCGCTGCTGATCATCGACGCCACCCTGGGCGTGGGCGGTGCCATCCTGAGTGAAACAACCCTGAGCTTCTTCGGCTTCGGCATCCAGGCTCCCGACGTCTCCCTGGGCACCCTGCTGGCCGCGGGGCAGGGCGCCGCGGCCACCCGCCCCTGGCTGTTCGTCTTCCCTGCGGCCATCCTCGTCTTCACGGTGCTTTCCGCCAGCCTGGTGGGCGATGCCTTGCGCGACGCCGTGGACCCAACCTCCGGAGTCAACCGTGGCTGAGCGCACCCCCTTCCCTGGCACGGCCGGCCACCTGCTGGAGGTGCGCGATCTCAGCGTCACCTTCCCGCAGCCCGGCGGCGCCGTCACCGCTGTCCGCGGCGTCAACTACCACGTGGACAAGGGCGAGTTTCTGGGCATCGTAGGTGAATCCGGTTCGGGCAAGTCCGTCTCGTCGCTGGCGGTGATGGGCCTGCTGCCGTCCTCCGCCCAGGTCAGCGGCGACATCCTGTTTGAGGGCCGGTCCCTGCTCGGCCGCAGCGACAGGGAACTGTCCAGATTGCGCGGCGAAGGCATCTCCATCATCTTCCAGGACCCGCTGTCCGCACTGACCCCCGTCTACACGATCGGCGCACAGATCGCCGAGGCCCTGCAGCTCCACGACAGGAAGCTGTCCGGGCAGGCGGCGAAGGCCCGCGCCGTGGAACTGCTGAAAGTGGTGGGCATCCCGAACCCGGAGCGCCGCGCCCAGGCATTCCCGCACGAGTTTTCCGGCGGCATGCGCCAGCGTGCCATGATCGCCATCGCCATCGCCAACAACCCGCGCCTGATCATCGCCGACGAACCGACGACGGCGCTGGACGTCACCATCCAGGCACAGATCCTGGAGGTGCTCCAAAAGGCAAAGGACCTCACCGGCGCCGCCGTGGTCCTGATCACCCACGACCTGGGCGTCGTGGCCGGCAACGCGGACCGGATTGCCGTCATGTATGCCGGGCGGATCGTGGAGACAGGAACCGTGGACCAGGTGTTCCACCGGCCGTCCATGCCCTACACAATCGGGCTGCTGCGCTCCATGCCGAACCTTGCCACGGCCGGCCACACGCGGCTGGTGCCGCTGGAGGGCCGCCCGCCGCAGCTGGCCAACCTTGCCCCGGGCTGTCCGTTCGCCCCCCGCTGCCCCGCGGCGATCGACGCCTGCCGCACCACGGAACCGCCGCTGGCCGCCGTCAGCGGCAATCCGCTCAACGCCTCGGCCTGCCTGCGCGTGGGTGAAATTGCCTCCGGCACACTCAAGCGCGACGGGCTGTATCCGGTTCCGGAGGCCGTCGCGCCGGCGGTACGCGCCGCCGTCACCCCGGAAAGAGTGCTGGGCGTGGACGGGCTGGTCCGTCACTTCCCGTTGACCAGGGGTTCGGTTTTCAAGCAGGTCATCGGCACCGTGCGGGCCGTGGACGGTGTCAGCTTCGACCTCCGTTCCGGCCAGACCCTGGGCCTGGTCGGCGAATCCGGCTGTGGCAAGTCCACCACCATCATGGAAATCCTGGAACTGGCCAAGCCGCAGGCCGGCCGGATCACCGTCAACGGCCGGGACGTCGCCACCATGGGTGGGAGGGAGCGCCGGGCGCTGCGCAGTGACATCCAGGTGGTCTTCCAGGACCCCATGGCGTCCCTGGACCCGCGCCTTCCCATCCAGGACATCGTGGCCGAGCCGCTCACGGTCCACGGGGTCCCGGCCAGGGAACGGCTGAAGAGGGTCCGGGAAGTCCTGGACCTGGTGGGGCTGGAGCCCTCCATGGCATCCCGCTATCCGCACGAGTTCTCCGGCGGCCAGCGCCAGCGCATCGGCATAGCCCGGGCCCTCGTGACGGATCCGAAGATCATGGTCCTGGACGAGCCCGTCTCGGCCCTGGATGTCTCGATCCAGGCCGGCGTCATCAACCTGCTGGAGGACCTGCAGGAAAAGCTGGGCCTGTCCTATCTCTTTGTGGCCCACGACCTGGCCGTGGTCCGCCAAATCGCCGACACCGTGGCGGTCATGTACCTGGGCCGCATCGTGGAAAGCGGGGCGTCGGAAGACCTCTTTGAACATCCCCAGCACCCATATACTCGGGCGCTGCTCTCCGCCGTTCCCGTGCCCGACCCCGCACTGGAGCGCAGCCGCCGCCGCATCATCCTCGAAGGCGACCTCCCCAGCCCCACCGCGGCCATCAGCGGCTGCAACTTCCGCACCCGCTGCCCGTTGTACCAGGTCATGGACCCCCCGGCGCAGGAGACGTGCCGCACGCTGGATCCCCCGCGGCGCCAGGTAGAGGGCAGCTCCGTTGCCTGCCACCACGCAGAACGCATCGACCTCATGTCCTGACATCACGCACCACGGCCATCACGGTCCGGCGATAAACCAACCGCCGCCCCCGGCCACCTTATGGAGGAAAGAAATGAAACACATCAAAAAGATGGTGGGAGCCGGCGTCCTGAGCCTGGCCCTGGCCGTCACCGGCTGCAGCGCAGGCGGCGGGGGCGGGGCGAAACCCCCCATCAACAACAGCAAGGGCGCGGCCGAAACCGCAATGCTGCCCACCGTCGACTGGACCAAGGCGGACTACGCGGCGGTCAAGGACGGCGGCACCCTGACGCTGGCCATCGACCAGCTGCCCGACAACTGGAACACACTCCAGGCGGATGGCAACAACGTCTCCACCGGCCAAATCATGGATCCCACCACGGGCGGACCGGTGCGCGTCACGGCCGACGGCGGGTGGGAGGTCAATCCCGACTACGCCACGGAGGTGAAACTGCTTAGCCAGGACCCGCAGGTGGTGGAGGTGAAGCTGAACCCGAAGGCCGTTTGGGAGGACGGCGCCCCCATCACATACAAGGACTTCGCCGCCACGGTGAAGGCTTCCAGCGGCGCCAACAAGGCGTACCAGACAGTCTCCGACAACGTCTACAAGGACATTGCATCGGTCACCCGGGAAGACACCGACCAAAACTTCAAGATCACCTTCAAGAACAAGAACGCCGACTGGCCCTCCATTCTCGGCGGCAGCACGGCCGGGATGGCCACCGCCAGCATCCTGCCCGCCGCCATTGCCTCGGACCCCAAGGCCTTCAATGCCGGCTACAAGACCAAGCCGCTGCCCTCCGACGGCCCGTTCAAGGTCTCCAACGTTGACACCAACGGCCAGGTTGTCACCTTGACGCCCAACCCGAAGTGGTGGGGGGAAAAGCCCAAGCTGGACAAGATCATCATGAAGGTCGTCACCCGCGACGGGCTGGCCCAGGCCTACGCCAACAAGGAACTGGACGCCTTCAGCATCGGCACGAACAAGAACAACTACGACACCGCCAAGAAGCGCACCGACGGCGCCATCCAGCAGACGGGCGGCCTGACCTGGAACCACGTCACGATGAACGGCTCCACCGGCCCCCTGGCCGACGTCAAGGTCCGCCAGGCCGTGGCCCGTGCCATTGACCGGAAGACGATCTCCGCCAGCCGCCTGAGCCCCATCGGTGCGCCGGTGACGAGCCAGAACAGCTACATCTACATGCCGGGCCAGAAGGGCTACGAAGACGATGCCACCGCGGCCATCGGCTTTGACACCGCCAAGTCCGAGGAGCTGCTCAAGGAGGCCGGCTATGTGAAGGGTTCCGACGGCGTCCAGGCGAAGGACGGCAGGAAACTGGAACTGACGTACACCCTCGATGCCAACAACCCCGTCTCCGAACAGATCTTCAAGCAGCTGCAGGCCAACCTCAGGGTCGTGGGCATCACGCTGAAGAACAACACCGTCCCCTCGGCGAAGTTCTTCTCCGACTACGTGCTCAAGTCCAACTTTGAGATGACCGGATTCGCCTGGTCCGGCACGCCCTTCCCGATCTCCTCGACGGAATCGATCTTCTACCCCGTGGATTCGGGCCAGAACTTCACGGGCATCACCGACGAAAAGCTCGGCGCGATGTGGCAGAAGGCCAACGCGGAGCTTGACCCGGCCAAGCGGATCGAGCTGGCCAACGAGATCGACAAGGCCATTTTTGCCTACACACCCGTCATCCCGCTGACCCCGACGCCGAACACCTACGCCGTCACGAACGGGCTGGTCAACTACGGTGCCGCACAGTTCCAATCGATCGACTGGACCAAGGTGGGCTGGAAGGCCTAGCAACACCGCTCAGGTGGCCACGGCCACCACAAATACTGCCAACAGAACCAGGCCCACGACGCCGGCCCCCACGTCCCAGCGTGCCGCCACCAACCCGGTGGCGTTCGCCGCGGACGGGGCGCCGGCGTCGTGCTTCCGGTCGTCGGCAGAGTGTTCCCAGGCGGTCCAGGCGGCGTCGACGGCTGCCTGCGTGCGCGCGGGCATGTGGACGCGCGCGCTGCTGCCGGGGCGCCCGCCCAGGCGCGGTCCCAGCCGGCCCGCACCCGGCGCGCCCCAACTGGCAATCCGGCCGGCCGTGGTGTCCAGGACTACGCCTTGGCCCACGCGGACGGCCTTGAGGGCGCTAAAGGGGACCCGGTGGCTGCGCAGGACGTTGACCACGGTGAGCCCGTCCGGGTGCACCAGCAACCGGGGCCGCCACAGCAGCACGTGGACGGCCCAGGCAACCAGCACCAGGGCCGGCAGGAAGTGCCAGATGGACGCCCCCGTGCCGGTCAGCACCAGGTTCAGCGCAAAGAAGGCACAAAAGGCCCATGCGGCGGCTGCCAGCACCCGGGTGCCCGTCGAATACAGGGCGACGGGCCGCGCTACAGCCCCCACTGCTCCACGGCGGGGGTCCGCTTGTCCCAGCCCAGCGTGCAGACCTTGGCGGTGCCCAGCACAAAGTGGCGGCCCTCGCCCGGGGCCAGGCCGAGCCAGCGGGCGGACAGGACGCGCAGGAAATGGCCGTGTGCCACGAGCAGCACGTTGGCGGCCAGGGTGCCGTCGGGCAGCGGGGCCCGGACCCGGTCGACGATGGCGTCGGCGCGGGCGGCAACCTGCGCCAGGGTTTCACCGTTGGGCACGCCGCTGTCCCAGATCAGGTAGCCCGGGTTTTCGGCGCGGACCACGGCGCTGTTGATGCCTTCGTAATCGCCGTAGTCCCATTCGACGGCGTTCGGTTCCACCTCGGCGTCCGGGAAGCCGGCCAGCTCGGCGGTGCGACGCGCCCGTTGCAGCGGCGAGGTCAGCACCAGGTCAAATTCGGTTGCGGCCAGGGCGGGCCGCGCGGAACGGGCCTGGTCCTCGCCGTCAGGCGTGAGCGGAAGGTCGGTCAGCCCTGTGTATTGCCCGCTGCGGGACCATTCGGTTTCCCCGTGCCGCAGGAGCCACAGCTTGGGGCCGCCGGGGACCGGGATGTGGGTCAGCGGGGTGGAGCCGGCCGGCTCAACTGCGGTGGCGTTGTTCATGGGTGGGTCCTGTTCTGTTCGGGCTCGTGGCTCCGGTTCCCCTGTGTTTCGGGTTCCAGTGCCTGGGATTCGGGCTGGGCGGCCCACCAGTCGCGCAGGGCGGCCTCGGACTCCTGTGCGGTCCGCGGGCCGTGCTCCATGCGTTGGTCCAGCAGGAATTTGTAGGCCCGTCCCACCACGGGGCCGGGCTTGAGGCCCAGCACTGCCATGATGGCGCCGCCGTCGAGGTCCGGGCGGATCGCGTCCAGTTCCTCCTTTTCGGCCAGGACGGCGATGCGCTGCTCCAGGTCGTCGTAGGCGAAGGACAGCCGGTCCGCCTTGCGCTGGTTGCGGGTGGTGACGTCGGAGCGGGTCAGCCGGTGCAGGCGTTCCAGGAGGGGCCCGGCGTCGGTCACGTAGCGGCGCACGGCGGAATCGGTCCAGCCGGCGTCACCGTAGCCGTAGAAGCGCATGTGCAGCTCCACGAGCCGCGAGACAGCCTTGATGGAGTCGTTGTCAAAGCGCAGGGCCCGCATGCGTTTGGCTGTCAGCTTGGCACCGGCGAGGTCGTGGTGGCGGAAGCTGACGGCACCGCCGGGCTCAAAACGGCGGGTCTTGGGTTTGCCGACGTCGTGCATCAGCGCGGCAAAGCGCAGCACAAAGTCCGGGCCGGGCACGGGGCCGTCGGGGCCGGTCTCCAGCGCCGCGGCCTGCTCCAGCACCTGCAGCGAGTGCTGGTAGACGTCCTTGTGCCGGTGGTGCTCGTCGGTTTCCAGCTGCAGGGCAGGCACCTCGGGCAGCACCAATGCAGCCAGGCCCGTCTCCACCAGGATGTCCACGCCGGCCCGCGGGTGGGCCCCACACACCAGCTTCACCAGCTCGTCACGGACGCGTTCAGCGGAAATGATGCCGATGCGCCCCGCCATCTCCGTCATGGCCCGGTGCACTTCGGGATGGATGGACAGGCCCAGCTGGGAGGCGAAGCGCGCGGCGCGCATCATGCGCAGCGGGTCGTCGGAAAACGACTGTTCGGGAGTGCCGGGCGTGCGCAGGATCCCGGCGGCCAGGTCGGCGGCGCCGCCGTGCGGGTCCACGAGCTCCAGGGACGGCAGGCGCAGGGCCATCGCGTTGGTGGTGAAATCACGGCGGGACAGGTCCTCCAGCAGGGACGTGCCAAAGGCGACGGCGGGCTTGCGCGACTCCGGGTCGTAGGCCTCGGCCCGGTAAGTGGTCACCTCGATGAGCAGCACCCCGCCGCCGCGCTTGCGCTTGCGGAAGCCGATGGTGCCGAATTCCCGGCCCATTTCCCAGTGCGAATCAGCCCACTTTTGCGCCACCGCCAGAATTTCCTCCGGCGTGGCGTTGGTGGTGAAGTCCAGGTCGGGCGAAGCCCTGCCAAGGAACAGGTCGCGGACGGGGCCGCCCACCAGCGAAAGCTCATAACCGGCGTCGGCAAAGAGGTGTCCCAGTTCAAGGACCACCGGGTCTAAATTAGAGGTATTTGGCGCCATCTGCATAGTTACTTAAGGATGCCAGACTTTTTACTTCTCCCGCGGCGGGCCCACCAGGGACGTCACGGGCGCCGGCGCCGGCGCACCATCGCCAAATGCGGGCTCCTTGCCTGTCATCATCGCCACACAAAGATAGCTAGAGTGGACTCCATGGTCCACCCCGTACCGCGCGCGCCAAAGAGGAGCCCACTGCCATCGGCACTGGGTCCGTCGGCAACGCCCGCGGCACCGGCACCGGCCAGCCAGCTGCCGACGGTGGAGGAGATTTCCGCCGGCGGCGTGGTGGTGGACAGCCATGACGGCGGCCTGCGTGTGGCGATCATTGCCCGCATCAACCGTGGCGGCCGTCTTGAGTGGTGCCTGCCGAAGGGCCACCCGGAGGGCAGGGAAAACTATGCCGAGGCGGCGGTGCGTGAAATCGAGGAGGAAACCGGGATCGCCGGGGACGTCCTGGCCCCGCTGGGCAGCATTGACTACTGGTTCACTGTCAGCGGCCACCGCGTCCACAAGACCGTCCACCACTTCCTGCTGCGTGCCACAGGCGGCTCGCTGACCATTGAAAACGATCCAGACCACGAGGCCGTGGACGTCGCCTGGGTGCCCGTTGCCGAGCTGGGCCGCAAGCTGTCCTTTCCCAACGAGCGCCGGATCACGGACCTGGCCCGTGAGCTGCTGCCCGCACACTTTTAGCCCGCTCCGGCGGTGCCGCCGCCGGCCCTGCCAGGGTCCATGCGGGCTCGGGTGAGATGATGGGGAACGATGTCTAACGAACCACGGGTGAGAATCCCCGCCAAACCCGCATTTCCGCCGTCGAACGCTCCCGTCCGCGGCACCGCCCAGGCAACGGTCCGGCGGATTACCGGGGTCCCGTCCGGCCGACCGCCGGCAGGCGGGGCGCCGCAGCGTTCGACAACGGCACGGTCCAGCGCCTCGATGGCCGTGGGCACGCTCATTTCCCGCATTCTGGGCCTGGTCAAGGGCGTGGTGCTGGGCATCGCGATCGCCGACACCACCGTGGCCGACGTCTTTGAAGGATCCAACTACCTGCCCAACATCATCTTCCTGCTGGTGGCCGGCGGTGTGTTCAACGCCGTGTTGATTCCGCAGATCGCCAAGGCAAGCAGGCAGCCGGACCGGGGCAGCGAATTCATTTCGCGGCTGCTGACACTGGGGGTCACCGGCCTGCTGGCGCTGACCGTGATTGTCACGGCCCTGGTGGCCCCGATCATGGAGGCGTTCACCTCATTCTCCGGCGGGCAGCTGCGGCTTGCCATTACCTTCGGGCTGTTCCTGCTGCCGCAGATCTTCTTCTACGGGCTGTACTCGCTGCTGGGCCAGATCCTCAACGCCCACAACGCCTTCAGGGTCTATGCCTGGGCACCCGTGGTGAACAACGTGGTGGCCATTGCGGGACTGCTGGCGTTCATCCTGGTGGCCGGCAGTTCCCGGACCCACCAGCACACCGTGGACAACTGGACCACCACCGAGACGCTGCTGCTGGCGGGCACCGCGACGTTGGGGATCGTGGTCCAGTCAGCAGTGCTGCTCATCCCGGTCAAGCGGCTCGGCCTGGAGCTGCGGCCCAGGTTCGGCCTGCGCGGCACCGGGCTTGGACTGACGGCCAAGATTGCGGGCTGGACCATGGGCACCATGGTCATTGGCCAGCTGAGCTATCTGGTGGTCCTGCGTGTTGCCACCATATCCGCCGGCAGCAAGCCCGACGGCGCCGCTTCCGGCGCGGGCGGCATCCCCGGCATTTACGAGTTCAACCGGGCCACCGAGCTGTATATCATGCCGCACTCCATCATTGCCCTGTCCATTGCCACGGTCATGTTCACCGCGATGGCCCGGGCCGCGGCCGCCCAAGACTTCTCCGGACTCCGCAGCTCGCTTTCCGCGGCGCTGCGGACCACCGGGGTGGCCACCGTCTTTGCCAGCATCGCCCTGATCGTGCTGTCCGGGCCGCTGGGCATGCTCTTTGGCGGCAACAGCCAAATTTCCGGACGCCAGATAGCGATCACCCTGGCCATCCTGGCCATCGGCGCGCCGTTCTTCAGCGTCTACTTCATCCTCAACCGCGTGCTGTACGCGCTCGAGGATGCCCGGACCCCGTTCATCATCCAGTGCATCGTGGTGGCCACCAGCGTGGCAATGGTCCTCGGCGCCGCGGCCCTGCCGCCGCGGCTGATCATTTACGGCCTGGCCGTCAGCTACACCCTGAACAACTTCATTGGCCCTTTCCTGAGCCACCATTACCTCAAGCGGCGGCTGGGCAACTACGGCGGAGGCCGGATCTTGCAGGCGTACATGCGCTTCCTGGCCGCTGCCCTCGTGGCCGGGGTGGCCGGCGAGCTGGCCCTGCGGGTGTTTGGCAGCTCGTCCCCGGACGGCTTCATGTGGACCTCCATCACCGCGTCGTTCGTGACACTGGCAGTGGTTGGGCCCGTCATGGCGGTGGTCTACTTCCTCATGCTCAAGGTGCTGCGCGTGCATGAAATCGACGACGTGGTGGGCCCGATTCTTGCCAAGGTGCGTTCCCGGATTTCCCCGCAGGGGTAGGCCGTGCGGACACCGGGTGCTTGCAAAGCCGCCCGATACGCGTAAAATCCCAGTCCCGTCCGATAGAATCAGTGCAATTACGGCCCGGGCAGATTGTCCGGGACGCCCTGAAGACTTACGAGGAGTACTCGGTGCCACAACCCATTGATGTGGGCTCCATCCTTGGTGGCCGCTACAAGATCACCGGCCGCATCCTGGCCTCGGCCGAGGAAGACGTCATCCTGGACGGCCTGGACCAGGTTTTGAACCGGCCGGTGAGCATCCTGGTTTCCGCCGAGTCCAATTCACAAAACCTGACGCAGAGCGCGCGCGAGGTGGCCACGGGGGAACGCGTGTCCAAGGTGTCAATCCTCGACCTCGGCAGCCAGGACAACTCCACCTACCTCATCGCCGCCAGGACCGCCCCGGCCGACCTCCTTGACCTGGTGGTTCCCACCGAACCGTCCACCGGCGGGGACAACGACGCCGTCTACCGGGAGCCCTTCTTCACCGACACCCTGGGCACCGAAATCTTCGGCTCCGCCCGGGACACCGCACCCGCGGCCGGCGCGTACGTCTATGAGGACAACACGCCCGTCACACCCGCCCACCCGTCCCCCGCGGTGCGGAATACGCCGCCGGCCGTGCGGAACGCGCCCCCGGCCCGGCCAGCCCCTGAACCGGCAACGTCGGAGCAGCCCACCGCCGCCCATCCGGCCGCCGCCCATCCGGCCGCGGCCCCGCCGACCCCGCCGGCGCCGGCCGCCACCACGGCTACGCCCAAGGTCACCCTGTGGAACGATGACGACTACGACGTGGAGAACGCCGACGCCACCGGGAACGCCAGCCTGCCCAAGAAGGCCGGCACGTTCCCGGCGGCTGCCCTTGCAGCCAGCGACAGCTACGAGTCGCAGGGCTACGAGACGGACGAGGAAGACGAGGAAGACGAGGAAGACGACGCCAATGCGCCGCGTTCAGGCGGCCGCTGGCTGACGGGCATCATCGTTTCGGTGCTGATTGTGGTGGGCCTGATCTTCGCCATTTCCCACATCGGCAGCCTGTTCAACGGGGCTCCCGTGGCGGAAGGTGGCAAGACCACCGCCGGCCAGGGCACCACCGCTGCACAGAAACCTGCCACGTCCAAGGCACCGGCACCCGCCGCCGTGCCCCCGGCCGTCACGGGCCTGACGGACATCACGGCCTACCTGCCGGGACAGACGCACTACAACGACATGTTCATCCCGCGCCTGCCGGACGCCATCGACGGCAACAGGGGCACCTATTGGCCCACGGTTGAGTTCTCCAACGACACCTTTGCCGGCGCCGCTGACACCATTGACCTCGCCGTTGAGCTGAAGCAGGAATCGACCATCAGCGAGGTGACCATCAACCAGATTGGTGGTTCCGGCGGCCAGTTCAACGTCTTGACGAACAGTCAGCCATCCCTGGCCGGTGCCACCAAAATTGGCAGCGGCTCCTTCAGCGCCCCTGATTTCACCCTCAAGGCAGCCGCCGGCGTGAAGGCCAAATACGTCATCATCGACTTCACGCAGCTGCCCCGGCTGCAGCCGTTCAAGGTGTACCCGTACGGGCTGAAGATCGCCGAGATCAGCGTCAAGTAACCCGCACGGGCCCGCAACGGCGGCCCGGACGGAATATTCCAGTGCCCGTTCAAGTTGTGCAAGACGAACCACCAACAGCCTCCAGTGGCTGGCCCATTCAGGAAGAGGAACACGTACCCGTGACCACGCAAGCTACCCCCGCCAGCGATGTCCGCGACGTCATCATCGTCGGCTCCGGCCCGGCCGGCTACACGGCTGCCATCTACACGGCCCGCGCCGACCTCAAGCCGCTGATGATCGCCGGTTCGGTCACCGCCGGCGGTGAACTGATGAACACCACCGACGTGGAAAACTTCCCCGGTTTCCCCGACGGCATCATGGGCCCGGACCTGATGGAGAACTTCGGCAAGCAGGCCGAGCGCTTCGGCACCGAGGTCATGTACGACGACGTTGCCTCCGTTTCGCTGGAGGGCGCGGTCAAGTCCGTGGTCCTGGCCGACGGCCAGGAGTTCAAGGCACGCACCGTGATCCTCTCCACCGGCTCCGCCTACCGCGAGCTGGGCGTGGAGGGCGAGAAGCGCCTGGTGGGCCACGGCGTCAGTTCCTGCGCCACCTGCGACGGATTCTTCTTCAAGGGCCAGGACATTGCGGTCATCGGCGGCGGCGACTCCGCCATGGAGGAAGCCATCTTCCTGACAAAGTTCGCCGATTCCGTGACGGTGGTGCACCGCCGCGACACGCTGCGCGCTTCCAAGATCATGCAGGACCGTGCCCTGAACCACCCCAAGATCAAGTTCGTCTGGAACTCTGAGGTCGCCAGCATTGAGGGTGGTGACAAGGTGACGGGTGCCACCTTGCGCAACCTGGTCACGGGCGAGGAGAGCAACCTGGCCGTCACCGGCGTTTTCGTTGCCATAGGCAACGATCCGCGTGTGGACCTCGTGAAGGATGTCCTGGAACTGACTCCTGCCGGCACCATCGCCGTGGCTGGCCGTTCGTCAAAAACCTCCATCCCCGGGGTGTTCGCCGCCGGCGACGTCGTGGACCCCACCTACCGCCAGGCAATCACCGCCTCAGGTTCCGGCTGTGTGGCCGCCCTGGACGTGGAACATTACCTTGCCGAGCAGGATTCCTAAGAGAAAGTAGATCGTCATGAGCAATGCAAAGAGCACGACGGACGCAAGTTTTGATGCGGATGTCCTCAAGTCGGAAAAGCCCGTAATCGTCGATTTCTGGGCCGAGTGGTGCGGACCCTGCCGGAAACTCGGACCCATCCTTGACGAGATGTCAGTCGATTACGCGGACAAGGTTGAGGTCATCAAGGTGGATGTGGACGCCAACCCGGCGATCTCCGCCAAGTATGGCATCACCTCCATCCCTGCCGTGTACCTCTTCCAGGGCGGCGAGGTGAAGAGCACCGTCATCGGCGCCCGGCCCCGCCAGTACTTCGAAAAGGAATTCAGCGACTACCTGCAGTAACTCGCAACTACGCTGGGCGGCCGTGGACCGGACTTTTGTCCGGTCCACGGCCATTTAACGGCTTCTGCCAGATCAATCGTTAGCGTCAAAAATCGTGCAACGGTTTCGCCTTGGAAGTGTCCCAAGAGGTGAAGACAGGGCATGCTGCGCCGGGGTTTCACGTGAAACGTCCGCCCGAGGGATTCACCGGATCCGGTAGCCGGACCAGCGGCCTGGTCACGCATGACAGCCGCGGCACCGGCTGTAAAATCCTCACAGCCGCCATTTCGCCCACGTGTCAGCATTTCGTCGCCATGCCGGGCCGCCGCGGATTAAGACCGGATCCCTTTCACGGTCAACGGCATCATGGCACTTCGCCTTTCGCGTACTCAACTCGGGATATTCAACGCCGTGGGCTTGTCCCCAAGTATTAAGCCAAAAATGCAACAGCTGCCAAATGACGCTGAAGACGCTGACAATCTCGCACTGAACTGCCGGCCCTGCTGCTTGAAGTTACGCCGGAACTAATTCGGGGCACCAATCCACGGCGTCCCAGAAGCCCACGACGTCGTCTGCTTTTGCCCGACATACCCGGCCGAGGTATTCGACTATGGACAGCTCCACTCGGTGCCGAGCACCAGGCATTCCATGGCCGGTCAGACCGAGCGGTCCCACTCGGCACAGGAACAGTTGAGGCGAATGGGCGTCACGGCCACACGCCGCACCTTGGACATGAGGTTTCGCGGCCGGTTCCGACCATTGCCGGCTGGCCCTTGAATTTCGGCCAAGTCCCAAGTTGTGGGAGGGTGCCACCTGGTGCGGCCCAGCTCTGCAGGGTCCGTCCGTAGAGGTTGGTCATGGGAAATTCGCGGCCTCCACGCCGGTGTCGGTACGTCGAAGCCGCTACGGTGTGAGTAAACGGTAGGCTGACTTGACGTCGCCAAGGCACTTCGTCATCGTCCGGGCTGGCAGGATATGGCGGGCTGCCCCCGTCTCCATAGTCTTTCGGCCGCGTGAACTCCATCGGTGGCCGGGGCAGCCGTTTCACGTGAAACCAATAGTTGTGGCGCCTGACCACCACCGCTCTCCCCGCCAGCTCAAAAGAGGGCCACCTTGCGATGTGCACACGTCTTCAGGGCGCTTGGCTGCTGTCGTGTTCGTGCCTCCAGCCGGCCTTGCAGCCGCTGAACACGTGGTTGCTGTCCGAGACCAGTTTCGCCGGCCACCAGTGGGAGAAGACAGGCGCAAAGATGAGGTCCACTGATTCCTTCCGAAACCGGACCAGGCCCAGTGCCTATTCCATCAGGGACCCTGGCTGCGTTGTTTTGCCGGCTCCGCCGCGAGTTCTCCCCGGTGAGGGCGCGGGCCAGGCGCGCTGCCGAGCTGGTGGCGAAGCCAAAAAGGAACCCGCCGGTGCCCGGCCTGGGAGGCCTGGGTCATCCCAGCGGCGGAACGAACTGGGCCCATGCAAGCGGCCGGTCAAGGCCACGTTCTGAGCCTCTTCCAGGAACGTCCCATGCCCTGGTGGCTGATCAGGGGGCAGTCAGCGGCAGTTTCGTCGTCAATATTAGTGGCTGAAGTTCTACCGCGACAGGCTTTTTGCGGCCGGAGAGCCACACACCCTTTGTCTGCAAGACAGCACCGGAGGCCCACCCGTCCGGCGGCTTCCCAGGGGTGGGTGTGGCCGCGCGGTATTACTCATTGCTGCACACGGCGGTGCGGGTGTGCAGTGGTGCGAGGCGGATGGCAGTCGCCGTGCAGTAGCCGTCCCCGATCCACGTGTCCAAAGCATACAAGCCAGGTACTCACTGTCCTGGCCAGCTTGGCGGCGGTGGCCATTACAGTGTTGCCTCGTCTGGCCCGTTGGTACCGGTGCTGGGCGTGACCCCGACGCTCGATGGTAAACCGAAAGGGCGCGTTGCCTTTCAACAGCGCACCGTGGTGTTTTACTGTCCTCGGCGGTGCGGTAGTCCCGAGCTGGGTCAGCGGCAACGCGCAGCTGCCAGTAGAACGCGGGGGTAACCGTGCCAGGACTTATTGAAATGGGCGCATACGAAGCCGCACCTCGGCCGGCACGCCCCCCTGGCGCTTTACGGGGTCCGGGCGGCCAGCCGCAGCGGACCTATCGCGGCCCGGCCCGGGACCACCGCCCACTTCAGGCGTAGCACCGCCCAGTCCACGACGACCGGCCCAGCTGCGGAGCAGTGGCGGATACGTGTATATCGGGAGTCGACCCAGCGCAACCCACCCACCGGACAGGTCGTTCGAGTCGCCTGGCCGACAACGTCCCCCCCCCGATCATGAGCCCGCGCCAGAAGAATCCATCCGTTCGTCCGCTCCGCCTTGGCCTTGGACGCACAGGTGCAGGGACCGCAGGCGCTTGAACCGGTGCCCACCACCCTCACAAAAGCGCCGACGACCCCTGTGGCCTCCCCTCAGCACATGCCGGCCCCGTCATCCCCCACGATGCGGACCGGCACCATCTCGGCCCGCTGGGGCAGCCCCACGTCCTGCCGACCCGGTCCCCCGTGCCGCCGTACCGCCGTCTGCCGTGCCGCCGATGGCATCGTGCAGGCCCGTTCCGGATCAGCCGCTCATCAAACATCTTCGCCGCGCCAGCTCTGGGAGACTGCTGAACAACGTGGTTGTGGCGTGGCAGGAACTCCCTCGCTGCCAGTCAGGCAGAGTGTTTGGGCCGGCTGACGGTATCGGTACAGGGCTGTTCCTGTCATTTGGTTCATTGTGCCCACGGCTGTGGGGCGTCGTCAGGTATCGGGAGGGCCGGGCCCGGATGGAGGGTTCATCCGATCGCCCATGGTCCTTCATCGGAGTCAGCCCGAGTGTGGGCAGGCGTCGCAGATTCGGGTCGGGTCTCCGTAGTTGGAACCGGCCGTTGTTGGGGCTGATATGCCGCGGTGTTGAACACGGCGGTTGCCAGGGGTGAGCCAGTCGACGGGCCGTTCGACCATGGGCCGGCGTGTACGCTAATCGTTCTTGATGGCCGGGTCACCGGCACGTCGGCGGTGGTCGCGCTGGAGTGTTTCGTCTTCGGGGAGGACCAGCTTGCGTCCGCGTGGCCAGGTCGTGTAGCAGGCCCTGGAAGGACAGCCCGTGCAGTCGACACCAAAGGCGACCGGCCGTTTGGCCGTGATGGCCCGGCTGACATTGTGCGGGCGAGGACGGCGAGCATTTCCCCGGCACAGTACGACGAATCGGCCATGACGCCCACGCTGCTGCAAGCGACAGTCCGTTCTAGGGCTCGTTCGCGAGGTGGGGCTTGTATCCGTCCTGCTGCCGGGACCGGGTCTTATGCGCGTGCTGCGTATCGGGGTCCACAGTGGCGATCATCCGATCCGCGCCGACCTTGCGGGCGTCCGCCAGCACCCGTCGGTCCCTTCGAATCCTCGGCCTGCCCGGCAACCAGGGTCAGCAGGGCGTCGTCACCAGCTGCTTTCCCCGCAGTGCTTCCGGTACGACAGCGGCCAGCGGGGCCAGGGCTTCGGTGACCAACGCCGAGACCAGCCAGTCTTTGGTGTCCTGGCGATCCCACCAGGCCATATAGGGAGCGCCGGTGCGGGTGCAGCCCTACTTCCGCGCCTTGGCGGCATTGAAGTCCCGCCTGCCGGGGACATCGCGGCCGGAACGTCGGCTCCGGTCGGACAGTTGGGTGATCGTGTTCTGCCGGGCGAGCACGCATGATTCCTGACGGCCGAGTCCACCGCGCGCCGGCCCCTGCCCTTCAACATTACGCTCCAGGCAATGACTTCGGCGATCGCGTCCATGATCTGATGCGGGTCCTTCGAAGCGGACGGCCGCGTGCGCCAGTGCCTCAGCGTGCCAGGGTGGAACACCGTGTCGGCCCCTACCCGCACGCGGCCTTCCGGCGCAGATCGTAGGGAAGCGCTTCGGCGGTTCCCCGGTCCGGGAGCCCTGCAAAACCTACAGCGCTAACACCGAACCAATGACAGGTGCCGGAGCCGAAGGACGACGCCACCATGACGGGACCCAGTTCTCCATCACCGAATCCGGAAACAACCGCCCACTGTTTCCGCCCAGAAAGGAAAAACCCTGCCCGGGACCAACCACTCCGGCCGGTGTCTAGTCAGCCAAACATCCACGCTGCGCACCCTCCCGCCCCTGCGTAAAACCACTGCTAGCCACCAGCCCCACCTTTCCAGGCGATGCGCCTGACACCGTGCGTCCAAATCAGCAATTTCCCAACTGTCCTAGCGGACAATCCACCGAGCGGCATCGCCTACCCCCGCTTGGACACCTTCCGGGGGAATAGCGGTAGCGGTAAATAACTTAGTCCCCTCCATGGATCACCTTCAGTGAAGCCGATCCGCCCTACCACTATTACTTGGCGGGGCCGGCCCTATGGCCGGTTGGCGTCGAGATGACCTCGTCCGTGACGTTGGTCAGCTGCAGCATTCTGCCCATCGTCCACAGCCGGGATATCGCATCGTCCACCCGAAGAAGGTGGACCGTGCTGTCCTTGTGCTAGGCAGTAGCTCATCCGCAGCCTGAGTTCCTTTTCCAAGGTTCCGCGCCTGTTTCACGTGAAACGCAAGCAATGGATTCACACGCAAGCATTGGATTCAAACGCTGTGCACTACGCCGCAACCACCCTGTCCCTAGGGCGCGCAATCCGATAATCCTACCTCGCCGTCCACGACCCACCTTTCCCAAACGGTCGACACAACCAGCAGTGCACATCCAGGCCCCGCACGCATCGCGGCTGAACGCCCAGCGCCCGCCGCTATACAGCCGGCAGCTAACCCCCGAGGGACGCCCATGGTGCGGCGTGCATCGACAGACGTACGGCTGCCCCTGGGTTCTCATCCGGGTTAGGTGAATGATGTCCGGAGAATCCGGTGACGGCATTGGCACGGCGGCACATTCCCGGCACCGAGGACAACGTCGGAACAGCAGCCTAAAGAGCATGCCCACGGCGCACACCGAGTAGCTAAACGCGACATACCGGCCAGGTTCCCGCCCGCCCTGTACGCAACCCTGGCCAGCTGAACGGCGTTCCTTGTCAGGCGCTACTCATTCCCACACGCCTCGGACAACGCCAATTGGCAGTGGACAATCTCCAACCCTTCCGTACGATCGGGCTGATCGCGGTCCCCGGCTGTCATTGGACTCGAGCTGGTGATTGGCTCATGGCCATGTCCTTCCCTAAGTCAGTCCGCGGTCTCCTGATTGCAACCATTCGAGTTGACTTTGCCGGTCCGGTATGGCTTCGGTTTGTTGGATCGTCCATGGACGGGAACTCCAGTAGCTTAATTTTCCGTAGGCCGCGGACGCCGCTAGACGAATGCTTTGGAGGCAACCGTTAGGCCGCCCCATTCTGTCCAAGGTCATCCCAATGCCCTGCTGCCACTGTCCGTACGCCTACATGCCGTCCTTCACTACCTGGCAAGACATGCCGTCCTCCACTACCTGGCAAGCGCCCGTACATGATCGTACGAGGCATTAAGAAGCCCTTGTCCCCGTCCGTTGTACATGCCTCCCGCTGCGGCTCCCAGGACACCATCCACCAGCGGGCTTGTGACGCCCTCCAGGGCCCCGCCACACCCATCCTGGACCCCGAGGCGGTCACAACCCCCGACAGGGCCTTCCTGACCCATACAGCGCCTCCAGCAGGCGGCGGAATCGGCATGAAGTAAACCCCGAATCAAGATGCCTCCGGCATTTGGGCGGTTCATATGGAGGATTTTGCTGCATGCCAGGGCACCGTACTGCGTCGGGGCCGGGACCGTAAGTCCGAGTATCCGGGCGCAGGAGACGCTGCAGGATGAAAGCCACCGCCGGCGTCGGCCTTGCGGGAAGGCCGGCTGCGGCATCCTGCAAAGTGGGGCGCCGGCAGCCTGGTCCCGGTCCCGTTGGTGTGCAAGCCACCCACTACGACTCCACGGATCGCCGGTACACCGAGGGACGTCTTCCCTGTCCGTTGGACGTAGCAAGTCACGGCGGCCCGCTGTCAGCTAAATACGACCTCAAGCTGCCGGTCGCCGAAGACCTCGTTGGCCCAACGACAACTCCATCGTGGTATACAACCTCTTGTAGAAGACGGAGCCCCAGGCACGCCGTGCCACTCGCAACAGGCCGGAGCTACAAGATGGACACCCCATGCCACGCCATGGCCAACCTTGGGACACCGTCACGGTCCATCTATTCAAAATCCGGTTCGGTGATACAAACACGTTCATGACACCAATAAGGTCATCTGCATCTTGTCCAAGGCGTCCTGTCAGCTATGGCGTGGACGCCGCAGAACCCGACGCAGCGCCGGTGTTTCACGTGAAACACGAACGACCGGGCCACAAGGCCGCCACTTCTGCCCACTTCCACAAATACGGGTAATGGCAAAAATTTCTAAGGATCAATCCAGGAGAACCATGGAACCAAAGGAGCGGTGGTGTTTCACGTGAAACACCACCGCTCCCCTACGGTTCCGGCCCTAATTCGATCCAGGCGTCAGGACATCCATGATCCTGTTCAGATCCTCCACGGAGGCAAACTCAATGCTGACTTTACCCTTTCGAGCGCCAAGGGAAATTTTTACGTTCGTATCCAGGCGGTCGGACAGGGAACTCGCCAGGAAATCGAGACGTTCGTGACGCGGGCTAGGCTTCGTCAAGCGTGCCTTATTGTCCCGGACGGGCGCCTGAAACAGCTGAACGGCTTCTTCAGTGGCGCGTACGGACATGCCTTCGGCAACGATCTTTTGCGCCAGCGACTCCATTGCCTCGCTACTTGGCAATGAGAGCAGGGCCCGGGCGTGTCCGGCCGAAAGGACTCCTGCAGCCACACGACGTTGCACAATCGGTGGAAGTTTCAACAGGCGCAGTGTATTGGATACCTGGGGCCGGGAGCGGCCGATCCTGTCAGCCAGCTGCTCATGCGTCGTGCCGAAGTCTTCCAGAAGCTGTTGGTATGCGGCTGCCTCTTCCAGGGGATTGAGCTGGCTTCGGTGCAGGTTCTCGAGGAGTGCATCCCTCAAAAGGTTGTCGTCAGTCGTTTCCCTGACGATAACCGGAATGGTTTCGAGGCCGGCAGTCTGCGAAGCGCGCCACCGGCGCTCACCCATGACCAATTCATAGGGCTGGTCGCCCTTTTCAGGCGACTTGCGAACCACGATGGGCTGCAGGATGCCAATTTCCTTGACGGAATGGACCAACTCAGCCATGTCGTCTTCATCGAAGACCGTCCGGGGCTGCTTTCGGTTGGGATGGATGTCCCCCACGGCAAGTTCCATGAACCGTGCACCCGGAACCTCGACCAATTCCGCCTTCACGGCTGTCTCAGGCGTCGCCTTGACGGAACGTGAAGCCGGCGTTCTGCGCCCCTTGGGTTCCGGAAAAAACAGGTCGACTGGACGGCTCGGCAGGGGGGAGGAACCAGGATCGTCCGGGTTCGAGTTGGGAATCAAGGCCCCTAAGCCGCGACCAAGGCCCCTACGCTTGTCGGTCATCGAATTTTCCTCCATATAATGAGCCCCTGGATGCTGCGGACCACTTGAATTGCATAATTACTTGGGAAGAACGCCCCGTTTCGGTGTCCTTCTAGGAGAAGTCTAGCGTTCGGCAATCTCGGCTGCGGCTTCAAGGTAGGACAACGCGCCGGTTGACGACGGATCGTAGGTCATGACTGTCTGCTGGTAGCTCGGCGCCTCAGAAATTCGCACGGAACGCGGGATCAGTGCCTGCAGGACCTGGTTCGGGAAGTGCTGACGCACGTCAGCTGCCACGTGGGCAGCCAAATTCGTGCGGCCATCGTACATGGTCAACAGAATTGTTGAAACCACCAGATCCGAATTGAGGTGCTTTTGGATCATTTCGATGTTCTTCAACAACTGGCTCAAACCCTCCAGCGCATAATATTCGCACTGAATGGGGATCATGACTTCATTGGCGGCGCAGAAGGCATTGACTGTCAGCAGGCCCAGGCTCGGCGGACAATCAATGAAGATGAAGTCCAGTCGCGGCTCGCCGGCCTGTTCGCGGTGCTTGACGTATTCGTCAATGGCCCTCCGCAAACGCTGTTCGCGCGCCACCAGCGAAACAAGCTCAATTTCGGCCCCGGCCAGATGAATCGTGGCCGGTGCACAGTACAAATTGTCGATGTCAGGGCATGACGCAACCACATCCGCCATGCTGAAATCATTGATCAACACATCATAAATGCTGTCAATGTCCGCGTGGTGTGGCACACCCAATGCCGTTGACGCGTTTCCTTGGGGATCAATGTCAATCACGAGGACGTGCAATCCTGCCGAAGCAAGGGCCGCAGCAATGTTGACGGTTGTAGTGGTCTTGCCAACCCCGCCCTTTTGGTTGGCGACCGTCATGATGCGCGTCCTGGCCGGCCGCGGCAGTTTTCGTCCGAACAGCCGTTCACGCCGTTTGGTCTCACTGGCCAGCTGGCTCGCAATGGGGCTGCTGTCATCAAAGTCGTTGTCGAGGGATGACGATGCCTTGCCGGCCGTTTCACGTGAAACATGAAGATTATTGGTCTTATCAACTGATTTAAGTTGATTTTTCGTCGCCGTGCCGTTCCGTACACCAATGCCGGCGGACGCATCAGATCGCGCCGACCCCAATGACATAAAGGGTGGTATCCGTTGCGAAGCTGCTTCGCTGCTCGTCACGCTGACACTCTCACTTTCCTCTGGCTGGGCTTGCCACTCACTAGACTATCGGTTCCGCCATTGACCACGGCGGATCAGCGTCGCTCCACCTTCACGCGGACCACCGTTGTTGGTTCGGCAAGTATCGCCGCGCCGGCAACCAGCACGTCGGTCTGCACTCCGCCCAGCTTCTTGATCACCTTGGCGGCCTTGGCGATCTCTTCCCCCGCGCTGCGCCCCTTGATGGCCAACAGTTGACCCTGCCCGCCAAGCAGCGGAATGGTCAGCGGCGCCAGGGTGTTCAGGGCCGAAACCGCCCGGGCCGTGACCACCTCGCACTCCACCTTGTCCACGGCCTGCTCAGCCCTGGCACGAATGATCTCCACGTTGTCCAGCCCCAGGTCGGTGACAACTTCCTCCAGCCACACCACCCGGCGCTCCAGGGGCTCGATCAGCGTCAGGTACAGGTCAGGACGGGCGATGGCCAGGCAAAGGCCCGGCAGGCCGGCGCCGCTCCCCACATCGGCGACCTTGGCGCCGTCGTCAATCAACTCGGCCACGACGGCACAGTTGAGCACATGCCGGCTCCACAGCCGGGGAACCTCCCTCGGGCCGATCAGTCCGCGTTCAATGCCGGAAGTGGCCAGGTGCTCCACATAGCGCTTCGCCAGCCCAAGCCGGCGGCCAAAAATCTGTTCGGCGGCAACGGCTTCTTCAGCAGTCAGATCTGCCACAACGGGTGTCCCCTCGCAAGCGGTCCCGTCCACTTGCCCTGGGGCAGGTGAACGGGACCATATTGGTTTCGATGACGTGTGAATTACTGCGCGGCCGTGACGACGATGTGGCGGTCAGCGCCTTCGCCCTCCGACTCGGACTCGAGGCCCAGCCCGGCGACGGCGTCGTGGACAATCTTCCGTTCGTAGGCGCCCATGGGTGCGAGGGCAACGGAAGGGCTGCCATCCTTGATCTTTTCCGCCGCGTCCTTGGCAATGTCCAACAGCTCGGCGTTGCGCTGTTCACGGTACCCGGCGATGTCCAGGATCAGGCGCGAACGGCTGTCCGTAGCAGAAAGAACACTCAGCCGGGTGAGTTCCTGGAGCGCATCCAGCACCTCCCCGTCGCGGCCCACGAGGCTGTTCAGGGCATCGGATTCCTCATCGGAGATGATGGAAATGTAGGTGCGTCCGTTGCGGACCTCAATGTCAATGTCACCGTCTATGTCGGCGATGTCCAGCAGTTCCTCCAGATAGTCCGCGGCAATGTCGCCCTCTTCTTCGAGGCGGGTTGCTCCGGCGGTGCCGTCCTGGACGGGAACTTCTTCGGCGGCAATCTCAGTTTCAGCAGGCATTATTTCTTCTTCCTGTTCTTCCGTTGTGGCTGGTTGCGCTGTCCCTTGGGATCGGGGAGTTCTTCAACTTCGGGAACCACGGCCTTCTTGGAGGCGCCCAGCAGCGGCAGGCCCTTGGCCTCCCGGCGCTTCTGGTACTCCTTGTAGGCGGGCGATCCCGGCGTGGGCATCCGGCGGATCACGAAGAACTGCTGGCCCATGGTCCAAATGTTCGTGGTCGTCCAGTAGATCAGGACACCGATGGGGAAGTTCACGCCGCCGATGCCGAAGACCAGGGGCAGCACGTACAGCATCATCTTCTGCTGCTTCATGAACGGGCCCTGCATGGCTTCTTCAGACATGTTCTTGGTCATGATCTGCTTCTGCGTGATGAACTGCGAGGCAATCATGGCAATGATCATGATCAGCGACAGCACCACCACGGAGACCCTCAGGTCGCCACCCTGGAGCTGGGGCAGGAATGCCGCCGAGAGCGGGGCGCCAAAGATGGTGGCGTGGTCGAACTGGGCAACCTGGTGCGGGCTCATGGCCCCAATGCCGGTGCCGTTGGCGTTGGCCTTGGACACTCCGGAGAGGACGCGGAACAGCGAGAAGAAGAACGGCATCTGGATCAGCATGGGCAGGCAGGCAGAGAACGGGTTGGTGCCGTGCTCCTTGTACAGCGCCATCTGCTCCTGCGCCATGGCCTGGCGGGAGAGCTGGTCCGTCTTGCCCTTGTACTTGGCCTGCAGCTTTTTCATGTCCGGCTGCAACGCCTGCATTCCGCGCTGCGCCTTGATCTGCTTGACGAAGACAGGAATCAGCGCGGCACGGATCACCAGCACCAGGCCGATGATGGAAAGGGTCCAGGTGATACCGGACGCGGCAGGCAGCCCGAGGAACGTCAGCCCATCATGGAAGAGCACCATGATCATGGACACTAGCCACTCAAAGGGCGTCAGAATCGTCTGGAGGAAATCCATATTTCTTTTCTATTCTCCTGAAGCCGACGTGCGGCTTTGTGTCTCCGCTTGAGCCGCCAGGAAATAATCCGGATGGTTCAGTTGGACAATGAGGGGGACCGAAGACGGCTCATCCCAATGGACATGGACCGGGGAAGGGACCGGATCAAGGCCGCCGGCGTTCCAGGGATGGCACCGGGCTACGCGCCGGGCTGCATACCAACTGCCCTTGACTGCGCCATGGACGGTCACTGCCTCGAGGGCGTAAGCCGAACAGGATGGAAAAAACCGGCACACCTGCCCATAAGCGGGTGAGATGAAACGCCGGTAGGTTTTCAGCACAACAATCAGGATGTTGCGGGGAAGATGCCAAAGAAACCGTCCGACGACGGCGGGCAGGTCCAATGTGCGACGGTCAAGACTGGCTTGGGTCACGGACATCTTCTCCTTCAATCCTTCAGGCCTTGTCCACTGCGGCATCGTTGTCCGGCCGCCGGCTGTTCCATTGGCTGCCGGCAAGCCGGGGCGCCACCTTGGAAAATGCCTTGTGGTAGTCGTTGACGAGTTCGCCCCACGTGGCAGCTGCGGCGGGCGGCAAGGCCCTCACCACAACGTTGAGCCCACATGGATGGCGGCGAACAGTCTCAGCGGCTATTTCCCTTAGTCTCCTCTTAACGAGGTTTCGGGTCACAGCGTTCCCAACGGCCTTCGAAACGATGAACCCAACCTGGCTGGGCTCACCGGACGCGGTGGACACCACATACAACACTACGTTCCGGCGTCCGTTGCGGACGCCGGAACGTACAGTATGTGAGAAGGCAGCGGAAGTCCGCATTCTGTTTCTGGTGGCCAGCACCCTGCGATCAACCGCTGCTTCGTTAAGGCTCGACGGATCGTCAAGCAGTTATTGGTTTATGCCGACAGCTCGGCGCGGCCCTTGCCACGGCGCGCAGCCAGGATGGCACGGCCGGCACGGGTACGCATGCGAAGGCGGAAGCCGTGCTTCTTGGCACGACGGCGGTTGTTCGGCTGAAAAGTCCGCTTGCTCACGGTAGTTACTCCAAGACAATCTAAAGATGCGCCTTGCCCGAAGCTAAGTAAGGGGAAGAACAGGCCGACGCTAAGTATATGGATGCCCGCTTGACCCCCTTCTTCAAGGAGCTGCGCAGATGCGCAAAGCAGACACATGGGACTTCACAACGTTAGGTCATTGCCGTCCCGCTAGTCAAACTGCGCCGGCCGGCAGTCCGCCGCGTTTTCCACGGTGATGGCCCGACGTTGCCCACGGCCTGCGGGGTCCTGTGCACCCAGCCGTGGATAACCCGTGGAAAAACTGTGCACACCGCTGCCCCGCAGCCCCCGTCGTGTGATATTTATCCACAGGCGGTTCCCCCAGCTATCTTCAAGGCTTTTCATCCCTTAGGCTAGGCCCGTGGCAAGTTATCCACGGCTGTGAATAACTCTGTGGATGACGGGGGCACGGCGTTCCCCCGCACCGGGCGGCCATGGCCCGGCAATGTAAGCGAAGTCACTCAGACGCGGGTGTGAACAGACAACAATCCGGCGGGGCATCCTGCCGGCAGTGAGGTGGAACCAGCAATGAGCACTAAGGCAACCAATGAGCACTGAGGGAACCAACACTGAGGAGATCAACGACGTCGGCAGTTCCTGGCGGCGCGTCATCCGAATCCTGGAACAGGATGAACGGGTGTCTCCCCGGCAGAGGGGCTTTGTGGTCCACACCCAGCCCCAGGGTCTCATCGGAAACACGCTGCTGGTGGCGGTCCCCAACGAGTTGACCCGCGAAGTGCTCCAAAACCAGCTGAGCAAGGCGTTGGTTGATGCACTGCGGCAGGTATTCCCGGAGGAGATCAGCTGCGCTTTCAGTGTCAATGCCGACCTGGTGCCGCTGGACAAGGTGGAGGAAACCCCCGCAGCACCTGCCCCCGTCCGCCCCGAACGCAACGAACATGTTGAGCGCAGCAACCGGATTGAACGTAATGAACCCGGGGAAAACGCTTCCAAGCCCTCCCCAATGCTCCCCAGCACCTCACAGGAATTTGGCCGCCTCAATCCCAAGTACATCTTTGACTCCTTCGTGATTGGCTCATCCAACCGCTTCGCCCACGCCGCGGCCGTGGCGGTGGCCGAAGCGCCGGCCAAGGCCTACAACCCGCTGTTCATCTATGGTGATTCGGGACTGGGCAAGACCCACCTCCTCCACGCCATTGGCCACTACGCCCGCCGCCTTTACACGGGCATCCGTGTCCGGTACGTCAATTCCGAGGAATTCACCAACGACTTCATCAACTCCATCCGCGACGACGAGGGTGCCAGCTTCAAGCAGCTGTACCGCAACGTGGACATCCTGCTGATCGATGACATCCAGTTCCTTGCCAACAAGGACGCCACGCAGGAAGAGTTCTTCCACACCTTCAACGCCCTGCACAACCACAACAAGCAGGTGGTCATCACCTCTGACCTTCCGCCCAAGCGGTTGCAGGGGTTTGAAGAGCGCATGCGTTCACGGTTTGAGTGGGGCCTGCTCACCGACGTCCAGCCGCCGGAACTGGAGACCCGCATTGCGATCCTGCGAAAAAAGGCCATCGGAGAAGGCCTGTCCGCCCCCGACGACGCCCTCGAGTACATCGCGTCGAAGATCTCCACCAACATCCGCGAGTTGGAGGGGGCATTGATTCGGGTCACTGCCTTCGCCAGCCTGAACCGCCAGCCGGTGGACGTGGGCCTGGCCGAGATGGTCCTGAAGGACCTGATCACTGACGACGGCGCGCAGGAGATCACCTCGACGGCCATCCTGGGGCAGACAGCCGCCTACTTCAACATTTCCATGGAAGAACTGTGCAGCAAGTCCCGCACCCGCACCCTGGTCACCGCCCGGCAGATTGCCATGTACCTGTGCCGGGAATTGACGGACATGTCCCTGCCGAAGATTGGCCAGGAGTTCGGCGGCCGCGACCACACCACGGTGATCCACGCCGACCGGAAAATTCGCGAACTCATGGCAGAGCGGCGGGCCATCTACAACCAGGTGACCGAGCTGACCAACAAGATCAAGCAGCAACAGCGCGAAGGCTGAAACCCGCGCAGCGGGAGAAAATTTTCAGTAATTAACAGCTGTGCATAAGTCTGTGGATAGTTAAGTGCACAACCGCCCGTCCCTTGCGGATAACTACAGGGTCCCCTGTGGATCCCATATTTGGCGCGGAAAGTTCTCCACCGACGCCCACAAGCGAAAGCGGAAAATCCTCACACATTGTGCACAGGGCAGATCGTCGCAATCGCGCAGCAAGACAGGGTTATCCACAGTATCCACAGGACTTATTAACACTACGAATCCCAAGAATCCTTCGTTTCAAACAACATTTTCCGATTCTGCCGAACCCGGGATGCACCGGGGCCAGGGCAATGCCGGAATCGCCTGTCCGAAGCGCTAAGCTGTCTGCAAGCATGTAATTCCACAGCGGCCAACCCGGCACCCAACACTTTTCGCACCATGAAAGGCGGCACCCTTCCGTGAAGTTCCGAGTCGAACGCGATGTTCTGACCGAAGCAGTCAGCTGGGCCGCACGTTCCCTGTCGCCAAGGCCTCCGGTTCCGGTGCTCTCGGGGCTCCTACTCAAGGCCGAAGCCGGCACCTTGAGCCTGGCCAGTTTCGACTACGAAATTTCAGCCCGCCTGGAAATCGCCGCCGACATCGCCGAAGAAGGCACGATCCTGGTGTCAGGCCGGCTCCTCGCCGACATTTGCCGCAGCCTCCCGTCCGCTCCTGTCGATGTCGAAACCGACGGTTCCAAGGTCACCCTGACCTGCCGCAGCAGCCGTTTCCACCTGGCCACCATGCCGGTCAACGACTACCCGGAACTGCCGGCCCTGCCGGAATTAAGCGGAACCGTGGACGGAGAAGCCTTCGCCCAGGCCGTTTCCCAGGTGATCATTGCCTCCAGCAAGGACGACACCCTCCCCATCCTCACCGGCGTGAAGATGGAAATTGAAGGTGATCTGATCACCTTGCTCGCCACCGACCGCTACAGGCTCGCCCTGCGCGAAGTCCACTGGAGCCCGACAAACCCGGGAATCTCCACCGGTGCGCTGGTGAAGGCAAAGACACTCAACGAGGTCGCCAAAACCCTCGGTGGTTCGGGCACCCTCAACATCGCCTTGTCAGACAACAGCGAATTGATCGGCTTTGAGAGCGGCGGACGCCGCACCACCTCCCTGCTGGTTGACGGCGACTACCCCAAGATCCGTTCCCTCTTCCCGGAAAACACGCCCATCCACGCCACCGTGGAAACCACGGCGCTGGCTGAGGCAGTCCGCCGTGTTTCCCTCGTCGCTGAACGCAACACGCCTGTCCGGCTGATCTTCACCGACGGCCAACTGACACTCGATGCAGGCACAGGCGAGGATGCCCAGGCTTCCGAAAACCTGGAAGCCTCCCTGGTCGGGGACGAAATCACGGTCGCCTTCAACCCGCATTACCTCAGCGAAGGCCTGAACGCCTTTGACAGCAAGTACGTGCGTTTTTCCTTCACCTCGGCACCCAAACCTGCCATGCTCACCGCCCAGGACGACATCGACGGCGAAAACCGCGACGACTACCGCTACCTGGTCATGCCCGTGAGGCTGCCCAACCAGTAACCAGTTCCCCTCCCGCCCGCGCCACCCACACCGGGACGCCACCCAAGCAGAAATGAGAAATGCCGTGCACGTCGGACTTGTCGGACTTGGAAAAATGGGCTTCAACATGCGGGAACGCCTGCGTGGGGCGGGGATTGAGGTCACCGGATACGACCGCAACGCCGACGTCACGGACGTGGCGGACCTGGCCGCCCTGGTGGCGGCCGTACCGGCACCGCGACTGATCTGGGTCATGGTCCCCTCCGGCGACATCACGGATTCGGTCATTCGCGAGCTCGCCTCGCACATGGAGCCCGGCGACCTGATCGTCGACGGCGGCAACTCCCGGTTCACCGAGGACCAACGCCACCACACCCAACTGGACGAAAAAAACATCGGCTTCATGGACGTGGGCGTGTCCGGCGGCGTCTGGGGACTGAAAAATGGCTACGGCCTGATGGCCGGCGGTTCCGCCGAACACGTGGAATGGGCGATGCCCCTGCTCGATGCCCTCCGGCCGGAAGGCGACCGGGCGGACAGCTTTGTCCACGTGGGCGCCGTGGGTGCGGGACACTACGCGAAAATGGTGCACAACGGCATTGAATACGGCCTCATGCAGGCCTATGCCGAAGGGTATGAGCTGCTGGCCAAGAAGGAAATCATCACCGACCTTCCCGGCACGTTCCGCGCTTGGCAAAAAGGCACAGTGGTCCGGTCGTGGCTGCTGGACCTGATGGTCAAGGCGCTGGATGAGGATCCCGGCCTGGAATCAATCGGTGACTACGTTGAGGATTCCGGCGAAGGCCGGTGGACTGTGGAGGAAGCCATCGCCAACGCAGTGCCCGCGCCTGCCATCACCGCCGCACTGTTTGCACGGTTCTCCTCCCGCGAAGACAATTCCCCTGCCATGAAGATGGTCTCGGCCCTGCGACACCAGTTTGGCGGCCACGCCACCAAGCCGGCGGGTTCCTGAACCACCCAAGCCGCACGCGTGTTTCTTGAACAACTTTCACTGACCGATTTCCGCAGCTATGCCCAGGTGGACCTCGCGCTTGCGCCCGGGGTGACGGTCCTGGTCGGTTCCAACGGATTGGGCAAAACCAATCTCGTGGAGGCCATCGGCTACCTCTCGACCCTGTCATCGCACCGGGTCAGCTCGGACGGACCGCTCCTGCGCTTCGGCGCCGAGCAGGCATTGGTCCGCGCCCAGCTGGTCCGGGGTGCCCAAAAGGTCGTTATCGAGGTGGAAATCAATGCCGCCCGGGCCAACCGCGCACGCATCAACCGGGCCAACCCCATCAGGGCCCGGGACGTGTTAGGCATTTGCCGCAGTGTCCTCTTCGCCCCCGAGGACCTGGCCCTGGTCAAGGGGGACCCGGCCAACCGGCGTCGTTTTTTGGATGAACTCCTGGTGGTCCTCAGGCCACGGCACGCCGCCACCAGGCAGGACTACGACAAGGTCCTCAAGCAGCGCAATGCACTCCTGAAGTCCGCCCGGGCGGCGCATTTTTCCCGCAGCGGCGTCACCGAAGGACACCTGGCCACCCTCGACGTGTGGGATGCGCACCTGGCCTCCGCTGCCGCGAAGCTGCTCGCGGCACGGCTTGAACTGGTCGACCTGCTGCGCCCGCACCTGGCCGAGTCCTACGCCCGGCTGACCGACGGCTCGAAGCTGCTGCGCGCCGTTTACCGCAGCAGCCTGGATCCGTCCGGCGACGATGAAGCGCCGTACGATGCCGGCGGGGAGGAGGACCTTTCCCTGTGTACGGTGGAGGAACTCACGGCCCGGTACATCCAGGCCCTGGCGGCCTCGCGCACCCGGGAACTGGAACGGGGAATGTCCCTCGTGGGTCCGCACCGCGATGAGCTGGAATTGCTGCTGGGGCAGGCACCGGCCCGCGGCTATGCGTCGCACGGGGAATCGTGGTCCGTGGCGCTTTCCCTGCGGCTGGCCTCCTTTTACGTCCTGGACGCAGACTCGCCCATCCCCGGAAACCAGCCCATCCTGATCCTTGACGACGTCTTTGCCGAACTTGACGCCCAACGCCGGCGCAAGCTGGCATCCATGGTGGGCGGTGCCGAACAGGTGTTGGTCACCGCCGCCGTCGCCGGTGACATTCCGGCGGAGCTGGCCGGGGCCCAGGTCCAGGTCATCCCCGGCGGAGTCATCCCGAACCGGGACGCCGTGCCCCATGGTGAATGAGGGTTCCGGAAAAAGCCGCGGCAGCGACGACGCAACGGGACGCAAAAGCCGCTTGGAGGAGCAAGCCAATGACCATGTCACCGAGGTGGATGCTGCGCAGGCGGCCCTGAACAGGATGCGCACCATCGCCAAGGCCCGCGGCGAACTGAGGATCCCGCGCAGCCGCCTGGGAGCCAAATCCGTGCCCCGGTCCAAGCGTGCACCGTTCCTGGACTCGCTCGACGGCGGCCGCGACCCGCAGGGACTGGGGCGGGTGGTCAGGCGGCTGGTCTCAGACCGCGGGTGGAGCTCGCCGCTGGCGGTGGGATCCGTCATGGCGCAGTGGGACACGCTGGTCGGGCCTGACATTGCCGCGCACTGCCAGCCGGAAAGCTTTGAGGTCACGACACTGCACGTGCGCTGCGACTCGACCAGCTGGGCGACGCAGCTGCGGCTGCTTTCCTCCTCACTCCTGGCCAAGTTTGATGCCGAACTCGGCACCGGCGTCGTTACGAAGCTGCTTGTCCTGGGCCCGGCGGCGCCCAGCTGGCGCAAGGGGTACCGCAACGTCAAGGGCCGGGGCCCGCGGGACACGTACGGATAGCCGCAGGCACTCCGGTTCCGGGATTGTCCCGGAATTGCCAGTGGCCCTGCAGGGCGATTGAAACCCCTTCGGGCGTATATCCCCTCATCCACGGAGGAATCATTCGATTCCAGGGCGTATTTCGTGCGTCCCAGGGCAGGTTTGTGCCGGGTTGGGCGCTCCCACAAGGTAGAATCGGAACAAGGACCGCCTCTCCGCGGCGCCACGGTACGTTTTGTGGCACCCGTTGGAGCGGTAAAGACCAGCTTTCCGAGGGCAATTGGGTGCACGGGCCATCCGTCTTCCGTGCCACATCCCTCGGCGGCAATCCAGCGAACTATCTAAAGGGGTCGAACGCGCCTGTGACTGAGAACAATCCGGAGAACCCGGGCACCGTGGAGACTGTTGCCGTGGAGGCGCCCGCAACCGTGGCACCCGTCGAAGTCCAGGCATCCCCGGATAACAACAAGCCCCATTACGATGCCAGCGACATCACGGTGCTCGAAGGCCTTGAAGCAGTCCGGAAGCGTCCTGGCATGTACATCGGGTCCACGGGGCTGCGCGGCCTCCACCACCTGGTGTACGAGGTGGTGGACAACTCGGTGGACGAGGCCCTGGCCGGCTACTGCGACCACATTGAAATCACGTTGACCGCCGACGGCGGCGTCCGGGTGGTGGACAACGGCCGCGGCATTCCGGTGGACATGCACCCGACCGAACACAAGCCCACTGTTGAGGTGGTCATGACGATCCTGCACGCCGGGGGCAAGTTTGGCGGCGGCGGCTATGCCGTTTCCGGCGGCCTGCACGGTGTGGGCATCTCCGTGGTCAACGCGCTCTCCCGCCGGGTGGAGACGGAAATCCGCCGCCAGGGACATGTGTGGCGCATGAGCTTTGCCGACGGCGGCAAGCCGCAGGGCACTTTGGTGATGGGCGAGGCCACCACCGAGACCGGCACCACCCAGACGTTCTACCCGGATCCGGAAATCTTCGAATCCGTCGAGTTTGACTTTGAAACCCTGCGTGCCCGCTTCCAGCAGATGGCCTTCCTCAACAAGGGCTTGAAGATCACGCTCACCGATGAGCGGGTGGCGGATGTTGTCGACGAGGACCCGGACCTGGACGCGATTCCCGAAGGGAAGGACGTTGCCACCGGCAAGCGCGAGGTGGTGTACCGATACGTTGACGGTCTGCTGGACTACGTGAAGTACCTCAACTCCTCCAAAAAGTACGAACCCGTGCATGAGGACGTCATCGCCTTTGAAACCGAGGACATCGCCCGGCACATGGCGGTGGAACTGGCTCTGCAGTGGACCACCTCCTTCTCCGAAAGCGTCCATACCTACGCCAACACCATCAACACCCACGAGGGCGGAACCCATGAAGAAGGTTTCCGCGCCGCCATGACGTCCCTGATGAACCGCTACGCGCGGGAAAAAAGCATCATCAAGGAAAAGGATGACAACCTGACCGGCGACGACATCCGTGAGGGCCTGACTGCGGTCATCTCCGTCAAGCTTTCGGAGCCGCAGTTTGAAGGGCAGACCAAGACCAAGCTCGGCAACTCCGAGGTCAAGGGATTCGTCCAGCGCGTGGTCACCGACGGCCTGGGCGACTGGCTCGAACGCAACCCCGGCCCTGCCCGTGACATCATCCGCAAGGCCATCCAGGCTTCGCAGGCCCGCATGGCGGCCCGCAAGGCGCGCGAAAACACCCGCCGCAAGGGGCTGCTGGAATCCGGCGGAATGCCCGGCAAGCTCAAGGACTGCCAGTCGAAGGACCCCGCCCTGTCCGAGATCTACATCGTCGAGGGTGACTCCGCCGGCGGCTCGGCCGTCCGCGGACGGAACCCAACAACGCAGGCCATCCTTCCCCTCCGCGGCAAGATCCTGAACGTGGAGCGGGCACGCCTTGACCGCGCGTTGGGCAATGCCGAGGTCCAGGCCATGATCACGGCGTTTGGCGCCGGGATCGGTGAGGACTTTGACATCGACAAGGCCCGGTACCACAAGATTGTGCTCATGGCCGATGCCGACGTGGACGGCCAGCACATCACCACGCTGCTGCTGACCCTGCTGTTCCGCTACATGCGGCCCCTGATCGAGAGCGGCTATGTGTACCTGGCGCAGCCGCCCCTGTACCGCATCAAGTGGTCCAACGCCCCCCACGACTATGTCTACAGCGACAAGGAGCGGGACGCGGCACTGGCTGCCGGTGCCGCTGCCGGGCGCCGCATTCCCAAGGACAACGGCATCCAGCGTTACAAGGGCCTGGGCGAGATGGACTACACGGAGCTGTGGGACACCACCATGGACCCGGCCCACCGCACCCTGCTTCAGGTCACCATGGACGACGCGGCCGAGGCGGACCAGATCTTCTCCATCCTTATGGGCGAAGACGTTGAGTCGCGGCGAAACTTTATTCAGCAAAACGCCAAGGACGTCCGGTTCCTCGATATTTGAGCCTTCGGGAACCAACATGTTCCCGCACTTGAATATTACGAATCAGACATATATTGCGAATGGAATATAACAGACTATGAGTGACGAAACCCCCGAAAATCCGGGTGCAGGGAACAACGACAGCTCCTCCGAGGCCGTCCTGACGGGCGAAGTCCTGGACAGCCACGACAAGGTCGAGCAGATCGACCTGCAGGAAGAGATGAAGCGGTCCTACCTGGACTACGCCATGGCGGTCATCGTGGGCCGGGCGCTCCCCGACGTCCGCGACGGGCTCAAGCCCGTCCACCGCCGCGTGCTCTATGCCATGTTCGACGGCGGCTACCGTCCCGAGCGCTCCTTCAACAAGTGCGCCCGCGTGGTGGGCGAGGTCATGGGCCAGTACCACCCGCACGGCGACTCGGCCATCTACGACGCCCTGGTGCGACTGATCCAGGACTGGACCATGCGCTACCCGCTGGCACTGGGCCAGGGAAACTTCGGCTCGCCGGGCAACGACGGCGCGGCCGCGCCCCGTTACACGGAAACCAAGATGGCGCCGCTGGCCATGGAGATGGTCCGTGACATCGACGAGGAAACCGTTGATTTCATGGACAACTACGACGGCAAGAACCAGGAACCGACCATTCTGCCGTCCCGGTTCCCGAACCTGCTGGTCAACGGCTCCTCCGGCATCGCCGTGGGCATGGCAACCAACATCCCGCCGCACAACCTGCGCGAAGTCGCGGACGGCGTCCAGTGGTACCTGGCCAACCCCACGGTGGGCCGCGAGGAACTTCTGGAAGCGCTGATCGCCCGCATCAAGGGCCCCGACTTTCCCACCGGTGCCCAGATCCTGGGACGCAAGGGCATCGAGGATGCCTACCGGACCGGACGCGGGTCCATCACGATGCGTGCCGTGGTCAACGTCGAGGAAATCCAGGGACGCACCTGCCTGGTCGTCACCGAACTGCCGTACCAGGCCAACCCGGACAACCTGGCCATCAAGATCGCCGAACTCGTCAAGGACGGGAAGATCTCCGGCATCGCCGACCTTCGCGATGAAACGTCCGGACGCACGGGCCAGCGCCTGGTCATTGTCCTCAAGCGCGACGCCGTCGCCAAGGTGGTGCTGAACAACCTCTACAAGCACACGCAACTGCAGGAAAATTTCGGCGCCAACATGCTGGCCATTGTCGACGGGGTGCCGCGCACCCTTCCCCTGGACGCGTTCATCCGCCACTGGGTCACCCACCAGATGGACGTCATTGTCCGCCGCACCCGCTTCCGCCTGCGCAAGGCCGAAGAAGAGGCCCACATCCAACGTGCGCTGCTCAAGGCACTCAACGCCCTCGACGAGGTCATCGCGTTGATCCGCCGTTCCTCCACCTCGGAGGAAGCCCGCGACGGCCTGATGGCACTACTGGAGATCGACGAGATCCAGGCCAAGGCCATTCTGGACATGCAGCTGCGCAAGCTGGCAGCCCTGGAGCACCAAAAGATCCAGGACCGAGCCGACGTGCTTGAAACCATGATCACCGAATTCAACCGGATCCTGGCCGACCCCGAGGTTCAGCGCGGCATCGTCAGCGATGAACTCGCCGACATCACCGCCCGGTACGGCGACGACCGCCGCACCGAGATCATGATGGGCTATGACCCCAACATGAGCATGGAGGACCTCATTCCCGAAGAGGAAATGGTGGTCACCATCACGCGCGGCGGCTACGTCAAGCGCACCCGCAGCGACAACTACCGCACACAGCACCGCGGCGGCAAGGGAATCAAGGGTGCACAGCTCCGCGGCGACGACGTCGTCGAGCACTTCTTTGTGACCACCACCCACCACTGGCTGCTGTTCTTCACCAACCTGGGCCGCGTCTACCGCGCGAAGGCATACGAGCTGGCCGAGGCCGGACGCGACGCCAAGGGCCAGCATGTGGCGAACCTGCTGGCGTTCCAGCCGGACGAGAAGATCGCCCAGGTCATGGAACTCAAGGACTACCAGCAGTCGCCGTACCTGGTGCTGGCAACCCGCAACGGCCTGGTCAAGAAGACGCGGCTGGAGGACTACGACACGAACCGTTCCGCCGGCGTCATCGCCATCAACCTGCGCGACGACGACGAACTGGTCTCCGCCCAGCTGGTCTCCGACACCGATGACCTGCTCCTGGTGTCCCGAAAGGGCCAGTCCATCCGTTTCACGGCCACCGACGAGGCCCTGCGCCCCATGGGCCGGGCCACCTCCGGTGTCACCGGCATGAAGTTCCGCGACCGGGACGAACTGCTGGCCGCCAATGTGGTCACGGACGATTCATTCGTGTTCATCGTCACCGAGGGCGGCTACGCCAAGCGCACCGCCGTGGATGAATACCGCCTTCAGGGCCGTGGCGGGCTCGGCATCAAGGTCGCCAAGCTGGTTGAGGACCGCGGCGACCTCGTGGGGGCCCTGATTGTCCAGGAAGATGATGAAGTCCTGGTGGTCATGGGCGGCGGCAAGGTGGTGCGCTCCAATGTCTCCGAGGTGCCGGCCAAGGGCCGCGACACCATGGGCGTCATTTTTGCCAAGCCGGACAAGAACGACCGGATCATCGAGGTGGCGCGCAACAGCGAACGCGGACTGGACCACGAAGACGATCTTGAGGATGATGTCGAAGAAGGCGGCGCGGACGTCGAAAAGGCCGTGGATGCGGCTGCCGGCGGAGCTTTTGAAGCAAACGTCCAGACTGATGAAGTACCGTTAAGCGACCATGACGCATCAAATGGAGGTACCGATTGAGCACGAATAACCCGAATCAGCGGCCAGGTACCGCCCCCAGGGTAAGTGCACCGGCCCGCCCAACGCAGCGTCCCGGAAGTGTCGGGGCCACCAAGTCTGCGTCAACGGCAACCAAGGCCGCGCCGCCCGTTGCCAAGCGGCCGGCACCGGCACGGCCGCCACTCGTCAAGCCCGCACCCAAGGCCAAGGCCCGCCGCGCACGCCTGCTGGTCAGCAAGGTCGAGCCGTGGTCCGTGCTGAAGATGGCATTCCTGCTGTCGGTGGCGCTGGGCATCATCACCGTGGTTGCGTCCATCGTGCTTTGGTCCGTCCTGGACGTGATTGGCCTGTTCGACAAGGTCAATTCCCTCATGACGGACATCCAGGGCTCTGAGGGCGGTTCCGCTTTCGACCTGATGAAGTTTGCGTCACTGGGGCAGGTCGCCTCCTACGCGACCATCATCGCCGTCGTCAATGTGGTGCTTTTGACCGCACTGTCCATGCTTTCGGCCGTGCTCTACAACATCTCGGCAACCCTGGTTGGCGGCATCGGCGTCACGCTGACCGACGACTAGGAAGCGTCAAAAACCCCTGGAATTCCTTGAATTGGCGGGCCCGGCAGCAGGCCGGACCCGCCGATTTGGGACTTTGGGAAGGTGTGGGGTAAAGTTTTGTCTCGGCCCGGTGAGGGCCGATGAGGGCGCATAGCTCAGGCGGTTAGAGCGCTTCGCTGATAACGAAGAGGTCCCAGGTTCAAGTCCTGGTGCGCCCACGGAACCATTCCGGTTCTTGCAAAAGGCAGGTGTGTTGTGAAGAAGTTGTTGGTCATTGCCGCAGCTCTCGGCGCTGCCGCCCTCCTGAACAAGAAATGGCATGAAACCAAGGTTGCCAAGGCAACCTGGAGCAAGGCGACGGACACCGTCAACTAAGCTTCAAAGTGTTGGACCACCCCATGGGGGCATGGCGCAATTGGTAGCGCACCTGCTTTGCAAGCAGGGGGTTCGGGGTTCGAGTCCCCGTGCCTCCACCATGAAAAAACACCCCGGCCCTGGCGGCCGGGGTGTTTTTGTCCCTGTCCCCGGCGCGTGCCTCCGGCGTGGCCTGGTGCGTGCCCCGGCCCCCGTGCGTGGCCTACTGTTGAGAAGTGATTTTGCTCCTGGCCGTTCTCGGCATCCTCGGCGTTTCAGCGTCAGGTCCCATCATGGCCGCCACGGACGCGCCGGCCCTCACCATCGCCTTTTGGCGCAATGCCCTGGGTGCAGCCACCATGGCCGCCCCGGTTCTCCTGCGCAACCGCAGTGCCGTGCGGAACCTCACGGGCCAGGAATTGAAATGGACGGCCACCGCGGCCATTGCCCTGGCCCTGCACTTCGCCTGCTTCGTCACCTCGGTCAAGCTCACCAGCGTTGCCGGGGCCACGGCGCTCGTGTGCCTGCAGGCGGCGTGGATTGCCCTGTTTCAATGGGTTCGGGGGCGCCGCCCGGCACGGGGCATCATCCTTGGCCTGGGCATCTCCCTGCTCGGGGTGGTGGCCATCACCGGCTTTGACATCGGGGTGTCCGGAACGGCACTGGCCGGTGACCTTCTGGCCCTGGCAGGGGGAGCATTGGCCGCCATCTACACCCTTGCCGGCTCGAAGGCGCGGAAAAGCATGTCGACCACCCTGTATGCGGGGCTGTGCTATTCCATCGCGTCGCTCTTGCTGCTTGCCCTGTGCCTGGTGGCCGGGCAGCCCCTGGTGAGCCTGCAGCCGAAAGCCTGGTGGGGGATCCTCGGGGTGACCGTTGCGGCCCAGATCATCGGCCACACGATTTTCAACCACCTGCTGGCCACCATTTCGCCCTTGGTGGTTTCGATGATGATCCTCTTGGAGATTCCCGGTGCCGCACTGTTGGCGGGCTGGTTCCTGGGTGAAACGCTTCCGGGCGGGACCTATGCCGGGCTGGCGCTGATCATTGCCGGTCTGGCCGTGGTGGTCCTGCAGCAGGGCCGGGGCGGGTTTAGAACCACCAAGGGCGCCAACAAGTAAAGGGGCCCGCGCCGAAACGGCAGCGGACCCCTTTGTCCGGGCCCCGGCCAGGGGACGGCCGGACGCGGTGCGTTACTTGTTGGGTGCCTTGGGCTTGGGAGTGGTGTCCTTGGCCTCGTCCGCGGCCTGGTGCTTGCCGGTTGCGGGGGCCGAGTCGCCCTGCGCCTCCCCGGCCTGTGCCCCTTCGGCAGTGGCGGGCGTCGACGCGTCCTTGGCAACGGCGTCGTCCGCGGGCACGGGAGCCGGCACTTCGGTCTCCTGTGCAGGCACGACGGCGGGCGCCACCGGGGCCGTGGGCGCCACGGTGACGGGGGTCTTCCACGGGTCCGGCACCGGCTTGGACGCTTTCCATGCGGCGACGCCGGCAGCGGTGGCCGCAGCGACGATGCCGAGCACAATCCAGCCCTTGCCGCCCTTTTTCCGGTTCTTCTTCAGTTCCGCCGCGGCAACCTTGGCGGCCTTTGCCGCGGCCTTTTCAGCGTTCTTGATGGCTTTCTTGCTGCCGCCCAGCTTCGCCACCACGACGCCGACCTGCTCCGGGGTCCTGGCATTTTCCAGCGCCGCGGACAGGGACTCCGCCGCTTCCCCGAGTTTCTCGGAGAACTTCGGAATGAATTCGCCCACCACCTTGTCCCGGGCTGCAGAGATGGCGGGGGCGGCGTTGTCAAGGGCTTCGTGCATGCGCGGGGCGGCTTCGTCAACGACGTCCGAGATCTTCGGGGCCAGCTTCTCCAGGCCTTCCTGGATCCTGGGCGTCACGGTGGCCACGCCGTCGGCCGTGTAACGGGCTGCCTTGCGGATGCCGCCCTGCACCTTCGGAGAGGCGTTCTCAAAGCCTTTTTCGATGCGGGGTGCCGCCCATCCCCACGCGGCCTCAACACGGGGGGCGGTCCACTCCTTGGCACTTTCCACCCGCGGGCCGGCCCAGTCACGGGCACTGTCCACTCCGGCGTTCAGCGAGCCTTCCAGGCCCTGGGTCAAGCGGTCCACTGTCTTCACGTTTTTCCTCCAGGTGTCGTCCGTCTTCATTTGTTAGCCTACGTCGGGGAGACCCCGCGTGCTATCCCCGGACAGTTCGCCCGGCGCGGAATGCACCGGTGCATGGGGATAATTGACAGTTTCGCATGGCAGAATGACGCCATGACTGCTACCCCAACCGCAAAAGCAACTATCAGCACCAGCCTGGGCGACATCGTGGTGAACCTCTTCGGAAACCACGCCCCCAAGACTGTCAAGAACTTCGTTGGCCTGGCCACGGGGGAAATCGAGTGGACGCACCCCGCCACCAACGAAAAGTCGAACGCCCCCTTGTACAACGGGACCATCTTCCACCGCATCATCAAGGACTTCATGATCCAGGGCGGCGATCCCCTGGGCCGTGGCGTGGGCGGACCCGGCTACCAGTTCGACGACGAAATCCACCCCGAGCTGAACTTCAACGAGCCCTACAAGCTGGCCATGGCCAACGCGGGCATCCAGGGCGGGCGCGGAACCAACGGTTCACAATTCTTCATCACCACCATTCCCACCGGCTGGCTCCAGGGCAAGCACACCATCTTCGGTGAAGTGGTCGACGCCGAGTCCAAGGCCGTGGTCGACGCCATCGAAGGCGTGGCAACGGGCCCCGGCGACAAGCCGCGCGAAGACGTTGTCATCAACTCCATCACGGTGGAAAACGTCTAGGCACCCGCATCATCCGGCCGCCGGCGGTTGGGCTGGGAGGACCCGTTGGGCCCCTCCCGGCCGCTGCGCCGGCGGCCACAGATTTTTCTTCCCGCGTATAAGGATCCAGCCATGAGCCAGCAGCACCCGGGCGCCCCTGCCGGTGCACCAGTGTGCCCCCGGCACCCCGAGCGGGTCTCCTATGTGAGCTGCCAACGGTGCGGGCGGCCCACCTGCCCCGACTGCCAGCGCAGTGCCGCCGTCGGCATCCAGTGCGTGGACTGCGTACGGGAAACGGCCAAGGCCATGCCGGTCCGCCGGACGATCTTTGGCGGGGCCGTGCGGACCGGACGCCCCGTGGTGACGCTGACCATGATGGCCATCTGCGTTGTGGCCTATGTGCTGGACCTGGTCCTGCCCAACAGCTTCGTGTTCCAGACCTTCGCCTACGCACCGTTTCTGACGGAGAGCGAGCCCTGGCGCATGCTCACGTCGGCGTTCCTGCACTCCACCAACATCATGCACATCGCCTTCAACATGTATGCGCTGTGGATTTTGGGCCAGGCGCTGGAGCCGGCGTTTGGGCGGGCACGTTTCCTGGCCATCTACGTCATCAGCGCGCTGGCAGGTTCCGTCGGCGTGTTGTTGATGACTCCCGTGGACACCACCGTGGTGGGTGCCTCCGGTGCCATTTTTGGCCTGTTTGGTGCCTTGTTTGTGGTGCAGCGGAAGCGGGGCGGGGACCTGCGGTCCATCGTTGTCCTGCTGGTCATCAACGCGGCCCTGGGGTTTTTCATCCCCGGCATCGCCTGGCAGGCCCATCTGGGCGGCCTCATCGCCGGGGCCCTGTGCGCCGCCGTCGTTTCCTACGCACCGGCCAGGAACCGTTCGCTCATCCAATGGGGCGGCATGGCCGCCGTTGTGCTGCTCATGGCGGTGCTGACCGTGTACAAGGTGTCGACGTTCCCCTCCTTTATCATTTCCTAGCTCTCCGGCCACGCCGGCAGGGCCCTTGGCCCGCCTACTGTGCCTTGAGGCTTCGGTAGTCGCCGGCATAGTGAAGCAGGGGCGAGATGCCCGGATGCCATTGGGCGTCGCTGCCCATGGACACCACCTCCCCCACCACCAACAGGTGCGTTGCCGCCTCATGCACGGCCGTGGTGGCGGCCTCAAAATACGCCAGTCCGCCGTCCAGGACGGCACAGCCCGTGGCCGGGCCGCGCCGGAAGGGCACCTGTGCCAGCAGGCCTTCAACGGGCGTTCCCGGACTGGCCAGCCAATTGGCCTGCCGGCGCTGGTCCGTGGTGAGAATCGTCAGCGCCCATTGGCCCGACGCTGCCACGGCCTGCGCAATCCTTGAGCCCTCGTAGAGGCTGACCAACATTGTCGGTGGGTCGTAGGACACTGACAGGTAGGCGCTTACGGTTGCGGCATAGTCGCGGCCCTTCCATACAGTGCTCACCACCGCCACGCCCGCTGCCTGCTCGGCACTGAGACGGCGGTATTCGTCGATGTCGTCCTGGCTCGGTTCCTGTGGGGAAAACTGTTGGGATTCGAGCGGGCCGGTGATTTCCATGCTGCCATCGTCCCACGGCTGCCTACTTGTGTCCTGTCTCAATTTAGTTGGCCATGTTGACGTGGGAAGAGGCCAGATAAATTGAGACGGATGGGGTAGGAACTGTCTCAATTTTGTTGGCCATTCCGTATGGAACGTTCCGCCTCCTTGTCCCAC
>NZ_JAKZGX010000005.1:0-193893 GCF_024539665.1 Arthrobacter sp. STN4 | reverse complement strand
GCGTGTACGGTGTGGTGTTCCGGGGCCGGCGCTATGACACCGGGGACAAGCTCAGCTACCTCAAGGCCGTGGTGACCCTGGCCTGCGAAAGCGAGGACCTCGGCCCGGACCTGCGCGACTGGCTGGGAGAGCATGTCCGTCAGTTCCAGTCCGCACCCGTCGGGTAACCGCCGGGCTTGGTGGGGTGGAGGGGACATCAGGCACATGGGAATGAGGCGGCGCCGGCGGACGTCACAGCGTGGCGTTTACTACAAGGAGCGCTCCCGGCTGTGGGAGTACCTGCTCCTGGGCTTGCTGGCCGTGGCAGCCGGTGCAATGACGCTGTACGCCTACCTTCAGAGGTGAACCGGCGGCCGCGGTACGTGGGGACCGGGTAAACTCATACATAGGTGCGCCGGGAAGTCTGGTCGGCAATGTCATAGCCGTTCCCAAAGTTCCGCTGGCAATTGGCTGGAACCTTGACCCCGTAGAGAGTGCCGACCTGCCCATGAACCTGCCGCTCCCCCGCCGCATCCTCACACGCAGCAGCTATCCCGAACTGCAGCGCATCAGCCAGATCCTCCGCTCGGAAACCGTGGGCGGTGCCCTGCTGCTCGCCGCCACCGTGCTCGCGTTGGTCTGGGCCAATTCACCGCTCGCCGCCGGCTACTTCGCGCTCCGAGACTTCCAGATCGGCCCCGCGGCCTGGCACCTGCACTTGAGCCTGGGCGGCTGGGCGTCCGACGGCCTGCTCGCCATCTTCTTCTTCGTGGCCGGACTGGAACTCAAGCGTGAATTTGTGGCGGGCGACCTCCGCAACCCTGCCCGTGCCGTCGTGCCCATTGCGGCAGCGGCTGGCGGCGTGGCCCTCCCGGCGCTGCTGTTCACGCTCGTGAACCTCACCCAGGGTCCGGCCGTGCTGAAGGGCTGGGCCATCCCCACTGCCACGGACATCGCCTTTGCCCTGGCCGTGCTGGCCGTCATCAGCACGCACCTGCCCAGCGCCCTGCGCACCTTTCTGCTGACGCTGGCGGTGGTGGACGACCTCATCGCCATCGCCATCATTGCCGTGTTTTACCCGGGCGAGATGCACCTGCAGTTCCTCGCTTTGGCCGTCCTGCCGCTGCTGGCATTCACCTGGCTGGTGCAGAAACGTATCCGGTCCTGGTACCTGCTGCTGCCGCTGGCATTCGCCGCCTGGACACTCGTGCACGCCTCCGGCATCCATGCAACGGTGGCCGGCGTGCTGCTCGGCTTTGCCGTTCCGGTGGTCCGTTCCGCCAAGCGCGGCGGACCCGACGCAGGGCCCGGCCTTGCCGAGCACTTCGAGCACCGTTTCCGCCCGCTGTCCGCCGGCGTGGCTGTGCCGCTGTTTGCCTTCTTCTCAGCGGGGGTTGCCCTAGGCGGAGCAGCCGGGCTGAAGGCTGCATTCACCGACACGGTGGCCCTGGGGATTGTGGTGGCCCTGGTGGGCGGCAAGTTCGTGGGCGTCCTTGGCTCCACCTGGCTGGTCACCAAGACAACACGGGCTACGCTGGACGACGGTCTGGCCTGGATCGACGTTGCCGGCCTGGCACTGTTGGCGGGCGTGGGATTCACCGTGGCACTGCTGATCAGCGAACTCAGTTTTGGCGACGGAAGCCCGCACTACAGCCACGCAAAGGTGGCCATCCTGGCAGGCTCCGTCGTTGCTGCTCTCCTAGCGTCCGTGGTGCTGCGCAGCCGCAACAAGCACTACAAGCAACTCGCCAAAGCCCCGGTGGTCGAACCGTGAGCCGCTGGTCGAGCAGCGAGCTCTGCGAGCGCGTCGAGACCAACGCGCGCCGACACCAAGCCAACCCCGCCTAGAATGGAAACCGTGAATACCCACAGCCACCGCATTGCCGTTGCGCTGGCCGCCGCATATGTCCTTGCCTTGGCCCTGATCCTGTTTTGGCCCACTCCGGTAGACCGTCCCGTCGACGGCACCCTCAACGAGGTGATCCGCTGGGCCCACAGGCACGGGGTTCCGAGGGCGATTGGATATCACCAAGTCGAATTCACCTCCAACATTGCCCTGTTCGTCCCGATGGGCTACCTCGCCTCGGTCTGGTGGCGCAACAGCTGGGTCGGCCTGCTCACGGGATGCCTCATTTCCTGTTGCGTCGAACTGAGTCAAACCCTCTTTCTGCCGCACAGGGTCGGCTCCGGCTTGGATGTCCTCGCTAACACCATAGGCGCAGGGGTCGGCGCGGCCATATATTTCACAACGGAACGGCGCGTACAGTCGCGCAGAGGCCTCGTCGAAACTCCTGCGGTTGACCTTGTCGAAACCGTTGGGCTCGCCGAAAACGTTGCCCCGTCAAAACCACAAGTAGAAAAACTGTAGCCTAATCCCATGACCACCCCTCCCCCCTTCAGGATCCTGACAGTCTGCACTGGAAACATATGCCGCTCCCCCATGGCGGAGCGGCTTCTCCAGCAAGGCTTGAACTTAGTCACCCCGGGTGCGTACAAGGTGGAAAGTGCAGGCACCGGAGCCTTGGTCGGATCGGCCATGGAACCTCACATTGAAGGATACGTCCGGGTTATGGGCGCCTCGGCGGATAACTTCTCCTCCCGCCAGCTTACTCCGGACATCCTGGCCGCCCAGGACCTAGTCTTGGCCATGACGCGGGAACATCGTAGCCGCATTGTAGAAATGGCCCCGGCCCTGTTGAAGAAAACCTTTACGCTGCGCGAGTTGGCCAGGATACTTCCGCAATTACATACACCGAAGGATCTGGACGCGGCTGAACGCTGGTCGCACGTCATTCCCTTTGCATTGCGTGCTCGCAGCCTGCATGGTCAACACCCAGAAGACGACGATGTTGTGGACCCATTCCGCCGCAAGGACGAAGTCTATGAACGGATGCGCCGCGAGCTCACCCCTGCGGTTCAGGATCTAATCAAGTGGGAGCGGGCAAACGGTGGGGCGCTCCGTCCGCGTAAGAGGTAACGGAACGACTCTGGTGTTCGAATAGCGCCTCTTAGGCTGGTAAGTGAGGCATTCGTTAACATGCCTGGAGTGGCAGGCGGCACCGGTCTGGTGGGCAACGAAAAGCTCCATTCGTACTTCAAGTTCTGTCATGTCACCTCCAGTGAGCCGACTGGTGCCGCGCGTGTTCAGCGCCTCAGACCGAACTTCTCAGCGAGACTCAACAGCGCGTGCGGCGCCCTCAAACTCGCCAGCCTAAATATCAGCTAATCAATTTTGCACACGCCCTAGACCGTAAAGGCGTCGACAATGCTGCGCACGGAGTCGACGAGGCAAGTATGAACGCAAAATGAGAAGCCGTTAAATTCTATGGCTGACGTTACTGTCCATCCGACTCTGAGCAAAAAGTGGGCCGCATGACGCCCTTTTTCTTCAGAAGTACCAATACGCCACTTTAGCATAGGTACGCCTAAGGATGTAAAGTTGACCTGTCCCAGTAAGCTGGGCATGGTGCAAGCCTGATCGAGTCGGTCCCGTCAATTGTGCATACGAGCTAAAACGAAATTTTAGGTGGTTATAAAAATGTCTTTGTTAAGCGGTTCCTCTATCCTCATTACGGGCGGTACCGGCTCCCTAGGTAAGGCTCTCACGAAAGAGCTTTTGGAACATCATGGCGTCAATCGGCTGATCATCTTCAGTCGCGATGAATTAAAGCAGCTGGAATGCCGGCGAATGTTTAACGATGATTCGCGTCTACGATGGTTTATTGGTGACGTGCGGGACAAGGACCGTTTGCAGCGGGCCTTCCACAAAGTTGACTACGTGATTCACGCCGCAGCATTGAAGCAGGTTGATACTGCGGAATACAACCCTTTCGAGTTCGTCAAGACGAATGTGCAAGGGTCACAGAACGTCATCGACGCTGCCATTGACTCCGGAGTGAAAAAGGTCGTTGCACTTTCGACGGATAAGGCATCCAGCCCTGTAAATCTGTATGGTGCAACGAAGCTGTGTGCGGACCGCCTATTTATTTCCGGAAATCATTATGCCGCCGCCTATGACACACGGTTCTGTGTGGTGCGCTATGGCAATGTGATGGGATCGCGGGGGTCGATCGTGCCGATTTGGGCGAAATTGGCGGAGGCAGGCGAGTCGCTGCCGATCACTGACAATCGCATGACCCGCTTCTGGATTACAATTGACCAAGCCGCGAAATTCGTCTTGGATTCCTTTGAGATGATGCAGGGTGGCGAGCTTTATGTTCCCAAGATCCCGTCCGTTCGGATTTCTGAGTTGGCACAGGCCGTGGATCCCAATGCCAAGACTCATGAAATTGGCATCCGGCCCGGGGAAAAGTTACATGAAGAGATGATTGCTGCTGACGATTCTAGGCGAACGGTGTCTGTCGGAGATCGCTATATCGTCATGCCGCATGTGGCCGGGTGGGGGTATGAAAAACCCAAGAACGCCGAGGCCGTTAAAGACGGATGGAGCTACCAATCGGACGGGAATGAAGTGTTTCTTACCGTACCTAAACTTCAAGACATGATTTCTGCTGAAGGGTTTTAAGCCAGTGTTGCCGTACGGACGTCAGTCTATTAGCGAATCAGACATCGCGGCCGTCGCTGCTTCCCTCAGCAGCGACTGGCTGACAACGGGTCCACTCGTTGACAGTTTTGAGGCTGCCATCGCGGACGTCGCAGGCGGCACGCCGGCGGTCACTGTAACGTCCGGGACCGCTGCTCTTCACGTGGCCTACGCGGCCGCCGGAGTCAAGGCCGGTGATGAGGTAATCACAACACCGCTGACGTTTGTGGCGACGGCTGCAGCGGCAGCAGTGATGGGCGCCAAGATCGTTTTTGCGGACATCGATGAATCCACGGGCAATCTTTCCTTGCCGGCGGCGGAAGCGGCCATTACCGCGCGGACGACGGTTATCGCGGCTGTCGATTATGCCGGGCTTCCTGTTGATGGTCGCGGATTTAAGTCGTTGGCCCACACCCACGGTGCATTGTTCCTAGAGGACGCCGCGCATGCCATCGGCTCGTCTTTGAATGGTGAACCGGTTGGCCTGAATGCCGATCTGACGACCTTCTCATTTTTTCCGACTAAGAATATGACGACGGCAGAAGGTGGTGCTGTAGTCACAGCTAACCCCGATCTCGAGCTGCGTGCTCGGCGTTTCAAGGGCCAGGGTCTTATCCGTGAACGGGCTTCTCTGCGGTATCCGGATGAGGGGCCGTGGCATCAGGAAGTTCATGAGTTTGGCCTTAACTACCGGCTTCCTGACGTCTTGTGTGCGCTTGGCTTGAGCCAAATTGCGCGGCTTGGTGCATTTCGTGCGCGTCGGCAAGAAATCCACAACATCTATAACCAGGCATTTGCGGGGAATGAGCAATTGACAATTCCTGGCGTTGTTGAAGGTGCCGATCCTGCATGGCACCTGTACCCTCTTCGCGTGCCGGCGGACCGGCGGAAGGATATTTTCCTGCAGCTTCGCCAGCGCGGCATTGGCGTCCAAGTTAATTATATTCCGGCATACTGGCACCCGGTTTTTGAGGATTTGGGCTACAAACGCGGGATGTGCCCGAACGCTGAAATCTACTATGCCCAGGAGTTGTCCCTGCCAGTATTTCCGGGGTTGCAGGACGATCAAGTTCATTTGGTCATTGACCATGTGCTCGAAATCATTGGGGACTAGGAACATGGCCATGTCTTCAAGGGTTGTCGCCGTCGTTCAGGCCAGGATGGGATCCAATCGGCTTCCTGGCAAGGTATTACGGGACCTGGCGGGAACGCCCGTTTTAGGCTGGGTCGTCCGTGCAGCCAGCCAATCGTCGGGGATCGATGAAATTGTTGTTGCCACTTCCACATCTGCCCAGGATGATCCAGTAGCTGACTTTGCCCTCACCCAAGGCGTTCGTGTTGTCCGAGGGAGCGAAATGGATGTACTTGGGCGTTTCCTGATGGCTATTGAGGAGACCAATGCGGACGCGGTCGTTCGGCTGACTGCCGACTGCCCGTTGCTGGACCCTCGGGTGATATCGCAAGTTGTGTCGATTTGGCGAAATGATCCGCAGCTGCTGGATTATGTCTCGACGACTCAAAACCGTTCACTTCCGCGCGGATTGGATGTCGAACTGGTGACCTCCAGTGCGTTGCGGGCGGTGGGGAATCGGACTGAAGCCCACCACCGTGCCCATGTCACGAGCGCGGTATATGAGGCTGGCGCCGGGTTCAAGCTCGCCTCGCTGCAGTTCAACCCGGGCAGTGCGCAGTATCGCGTGACTTTGGACACTGAAGCTGACGCAGCCCTCCTTGATGCGTTGGCTCCACATTTGCAGGCGGTCCCGCCGTCGTGGCAGGAGGTAGTTTCGGTGCTGGAGGAATTCCCAGAAATTGCTCTCCTGAACTCTCATGTCGAACAGAAAGCGCTAACTGAGGGCTGAAATGCTTGTACTCCTGAGATTTGACGCGTCCAAGGATCAGGGACTGGGACATTTGGTCCGGTCGATGGCGCTGGCTGATGAAGCCCTTGCCAGCGGCTGGAGCATTGAGGTTTGCGGGGACATCGACAACCCTACTGGGTTGGAGATGATTGCTGCCAGGACAGAAATTGTGCATCCTGCACCAAGAAATTCCGACGAACTTGCCAGTCTTGCCTTATGCCGTAAGGCGAACCTCGTGCACATTGACACCTACAAGGAGCATGTCGGTCTGCGCGAAATACTGAACGCATCCGGAATACCGTTGTCGTCGATGGAAGACGCTACGAACGGGCGGCGTGCCGCTGATTTGATAGTGGATCCGTCTCCGGCCAGCGAACTGTCATTTCGTCCTGACGACGGAAGCATGCGCCTTTTTCGCGGCCTCAAAGCCATTCCGTTGCGGCGCTCGATTCTCAATCTGGGTACTGCATCAACGGATCCTTCCGAGGGTCGTAGGTTGCGCGTCATGATTGTCATGGGAGGGACTGACGCGAAAAACCTCACAAACTACATGGTCCAGTGTTGGCTTGACACGGGTCTCGACGCCGAATGTCATGTCGTGGCGCAGCCTGAGGCGTTCAGATCGTTGGATGCGAACATTCGTCGCGTACTGACGGTCCACGACCCCGGACCAGACATTCCTCGCTTCTTCCCGGAAATGGACCTCATCGTCACGGCATCGGGGACCACCATCTGGGAGTTGGCATACCTGGGAACGCCCATGGCAGTCCTTCAAGTGGTTGACAACCAGAACGAAAATTATCAGTTTGCAACATCCCAAGGTATGGCCATCGGACTCGGTTCTGTAGTTGCCGGATTGCCGCCACGGCAGGATGTCATCCAACGGTTGCGCCACGTTGGGACGTCGATGTCCGTGCGGGGCACCCTCGCTAGGCAAGCACAGAGTTTGGTTGACGGCTTAGGGAGTCGAAATATTATCGCGCAGTGGTCACAAGTGGCCGCACCACCGGTGGGGCCCGTGGCACGCCTCGCTACTGTGGACGATGCTTCGATCCTTTTTGAATGGCGCAATGACCCTACCGTTCGCGGCGTTTCCCGGAATGCGCGTGAACTGACCTGGGAAGGTCATATTGCTTGGTTGCAGAAGGTTCTGGCCAGTCCATTGCGGCTGCTCTTTATTGTCGAAAGCGGCCGGAAGCCGATCGGCACCGTACGATTCGACGCGCATGACACTGATGCTCAACGATGGGAGGTCTCCATCACCATCGCCCCGTCTCTACGCGGACGGGGACTGGGCAACGCGGTCCTTGCCTCGGGCGAGGCTTTCCTGTTCACATTGCAGCCGGAGGCACGGCTTTTCGCTGAAATGTTGGAATCGAACGAAGCTTCCTACCGCCTCTTCACTACGGCAGGATACAGCGGTTCAATAGTCGTTGCGAAAGGGCACCGTTGGCACTCCTTGGATAAGAAATGAAGGCGTTCTATAGACACGTTCTACGGCACCAGCAGGATGGACGAGGGTCCAACGGCTTCCGTAAACTCAACCTAGGGTTGAACATATGCGTGGTGGACTGCCAGAGAATTAAGCAACCCTGACAGTCCACCATTCAGCGGATGAAACGAAGTGCTAAATGACGTCCCAAGTCAGCGGAGTGCCCGGTTCACAGTCAGCAGTGAAGGGCCTGCCCACTACGGTACGGAACATGTCCGGCTCCAAGCCACCCGCCGGACGGATGGAACGAACGTTCGCTTCCGTGACAAGATCGCCCTTTCTGGCAGGTTCAACAACGTACAGAGACCTGCGTAGACGAAGACTTTCGGATTCGCCCGCCGTTACTTTCAGGCTAGGCGACCCGAGTGACTGCCATGCAACTTCGCTTTCCGTGACGAGGGCCTTCAACTCGTGTGGTTCCAATGAGAAATCGGCGTCGACACCGCCATCGGCACGGCTCAGCGTAACGTGTTTTTCAACAACGGTCGCGCCTAATGCCACAGCCGCAATGGCGGCCCCGATTCCCATGGTGTGGTCGGACAGCCCCACTTGTATATCGAAAGCGCTTGCCAGCACAGGGAGGGTGCGAAGATTGGATTCCGTTGGCGACGCCGGATAGGACGAAGTGCACGCAAGGAGCACGATCTGGTCGTTCCCTTCCGCACGGATAGTACGGATTGCCCTGTCCATGTCAGTCATGCTGGCAGCGCCGTTGGACAAGATGACGGGCTTGCCCGTTTGTGCGATCCGGCGAAGCAAGGGAAGGTCTCCAATTTCCAGCGAAGCTACCTTGTACAAGGGCGCATCCAATGACTCGAGCAGATCAATTGCTGTGGAGTCAAAGGGACTGGAGAAAGGAACAAGACCCATGGATCGGGCCCTTGAGAAGATCGCCTCGTGCCACTCCCAAGGAGTATGGGCCTCTTCATAAAGTTGGTACAGATTCTTCCCGCCCCACAGCGGGTGACCTGCCGAGATCATAAACGCCGGCCGCTTCGAATCTATGGTGATGGTATCTGCAGTGTAGGTCTGCAATTTGACAGCCTGAGCCCCACTTTCCGCGACCATATCGACAATATCAAGAGCCCGCTGCAAATCGCCATTGTGGTTTCCCGATACCTCAGCAATGATGAAGGGGCGAGCGGACTGTCCAATCGTGAAGTTTTCAATTTTATAGTCTGCAATCCTCATATCCACAACTTTCTCTCTTATAAAATTGACAATAGTTATAATCCATTTCAAGACTATAGGCAATCATTAAAAACAAACAGAACGCCAACACTATAATCCTAACCCCGAGTTGTTAAGCAAAAAAACCAGAGATTATACGATTGAAATCGATGACGAACACACCGACCAACTAGTCTGAGCGGCAGAAGACAAATAGGTAGACGGTATCGCGAAGCCAACAAAACCAGACCAAATAATTCAATAAATATCTAAATTAAAGATCATAAAACACTCAACATTATATCAAGGCACGATCACGCCTACGGACAATCCTGCCTACACCAAGTAATGAAAAAACGACTAACAACGCTCCAGAAACGGGATACAACGAAGAATTGAGACCCGCGGTAAATATAAGAACGAGCCACAATAAGATAGCAGAAAACCACCAGTAACCAGATATAGGTTCGACCTGACTTCCTCGCCTTGCATGACACCACACCAAAATAGACTGAAGACTCTGGACAACTATAATTGCTATACACGGTCCAAGATAACCCAATGGCTGTATCAGAACTACGCTCAACAGGGACTGAGCTAACGCACATGGCAGCGTAATCTTGGCCAAGTCACGCGTCTTTCCGGTCAGATACAGAGCGTTCATTCCTCCCAAATAAAGAATCTGAGTCATTCCAAGGGACGCCATGCAAACTATAATTATTGTTGGCCATCTGGGATCCACCTGGCTCCCCATCATGAACCGAAATACGACCTGAACAACTATCATTAACCCACCAACGAGACCTAAGACCGCAAATGCCAAGACTCCAATTTCAATACGTTGTCCACGCCAACGTTCTTCTACTTTACTCTTGAATATCCTGACTGCCCAAGAATTATTGAACGCAGACAGCACCATCCCTGTCGCCTGTCCAAGCAGAAATATGGCCTGATAAATCGCAACATCCTTTCCGCCATGCGACGAAGCCAGAACTGATCTATCGACCAACAATACGGCTGCACCAGCGAGAGAATGAAGAAGTATAGGGAAACCCAATGCAATCGAATCCCTATAAGAGTTAAAAAGGCTATTTTCGGCCTTGGGCAGAGGCCTATGTGGAAAAATCGACGACTGGACCGCCCAACAAGCGCCAAGCACCAAAGCACCGCCCCAGCCAAGCAGATAACCCTTAATTCCAAACCCGAATAGAACTAAACCAAGCCCGACCAAAGGACTAATAAATTGCCACACCACTATATTCAATAAGTAAGACCATGGTCTACCATCTGCCCTGACAGATTGTTGGCAAACTAACAGCGTACAAATAGAGATTCCCGACAACGCGCCAACGATAATAGCCCATTGACTCGACATAGAAGTATTAAGTCCACTAAAACCCAAACAGACCGCAACCAGAATACTGGTTGGGATAGCTGCGAAAGGGATGGTCCTAACAATGCGCATGGCCTCACTGACGTGCACGTCCCCAGCAAGCCTTCTCCGAAGAACAGAATCGGCTACTCCCATTGTTGCCAGCAATCCGGTAAATCCGGACACAGTTGACGCGAGGATCACCATCCCCAGGCTGTCCAATCCAAGGCTGACCCGCTGCATCGGGAGCAATATCAATGGAGAAATAGATTGGAGAGCAGCAGTCAGAAGATATACCGGGGCGTCACCAAAAACTCGCCGCTTAATAATCTCTCCTCTCTTGATGCGAAAAAACATCATTTTTAGGTGCTAATATAATTATCATTTATAAAACGGATCGAACCCAATTAAAAGTACCAATAAGAGTAAAACGTCACTCAATAAATAACTACTACTTCGAAAATTTCAGCCAGTCAGACGCAATGGGGAAAACGTCAACCAGTGTTGCAGGATCAAGATTTTCAATAGGAAGATGCTTGAACAATCTCAAATCAGCGAAAAGACGCGCCACGTCTTCAAAGAATGCAGCCATACCATCGACATTGAAATGAGGCAAGGGCTCGACAGGAAAATCTTCCGCTTCATAAAAATGGTTCCGCCCCATTCCAGGTTTCTGTTGTGGAGTAAGTGCAACGGAACGAAACTGGGTGTTATCGATACCCGCCATCAGAATACGTGAGTAACCTAAATAACCTACAATCGATATTGCATGATAAGCAGTCATACTCAGAAAGCCTCTTGGACGGGTCGGGGCAACTGAGGTCGAGAAACCCTCCAAACCAAGGCTATTGAAATAATTGAGATTATCGATAACGTAACCTGCAGGAACGCTATATCTATCAGGAATAAAGACAGATATTTCAGGATGTTTTTCAAGGTAATCCCAGACTTCCTTCCAAGAAAAGTCCACGTCAGACCTATCCCGACCAAAAAAATGTGGATCTGCTAATACGTATATATCCGGTGATATAACCCGCGCGTAGTCACTGCGAAAGAAATTATTTACACAGACAACTGATAACGACCCCTCGCTCTGTTTGGCGGCAACGACATCTGGTGAGAGCCGGCTCACCGACGGACCCAGACCCAAAACTAGGACCGTTTGGCCGGAATATGCGCCTCGTTGGCCCCGCAAACGTCGCAACCGGGTCATACGCCGGACAGGATGACTTGACGCTTGAACAATAAACTTCAATAAAATACGGATCTTGGCACCACAAACACGTCCAATACTCAGGCCCCAATAACGATGGTCGGAAGGCAGTATGTTGTCTATTAGATCTCGCATAAAACCCCTTCTCTAAATCCAGACATGTTAGCTAAAAAGTAACGCATAAACACCGAATAGTACTAACATCGTCAGAGCCAGGATTATTCGGCATCTCCTACTTTAAACAACGACTATTAACAGGAGAAAATCGCATTCATGTCTCGTATGTTCCCAATGTGGCGAAATTTCTCTATAACTACTAAAGCGGGTCAATTGGTTAGCTTTCCAGCTACGTTTAAGGGCCTGCTTCGCCCCCGAACGAATAATATACAAAGAATCATAACTACAAAGGAACCCGTAGCCTGCAACAATGAACCACGCAAGACTATTAGCAGGTAAAACGGGAGAATCGCCAATGGTATCAGAATAAAACCACCATCTTTCAATGCGCGAGCACCAGCTACGTCTAATCCTGCAACTAGTACACCCAATAAAACGAAGGTTGCGACGAGTCCAACTAGGCCAAAATTAATAAGAGCTTCCGACCACAACGGTGCAGAAAGATTTGTAAATCCATAACCACGATATTCCGCCAAGAGAACGCCTGTATCTTGAGCTTTATCAGGCCAAAATATTCTCGGGACCCAAAAGAATATTACTCCAACGAATTGATCACCCCACGTAATACCCTTGTCATGGATATATGCCAAGGTGTTGGATATCTGACCAATAGCGTCATAATCGCCATTTCCGGCATATTCTCCAAAAAAACTATTCCGAAATACACCCAGAGTTTTATTATATCGAAACATGTCCGCCAATGGGAAAACTAAAAGCAGACCTAAAATTATTCCAAGCATGGACAATGACGTCCGGATCCTATTGGCATACGCCCCGAGAGAGAGAAGGAACCCGCCCCAAACTGAACCAAAAACGTACCGCGCCGTACTTATTGGATTGGTAATACTCATTACGCCAATCGCTGCGAGGACAGCCTTCCTACGGTTGGATTTCGTGTATTTGGACGAAACATTTTGGTTGTGTTTGGCCTGGATTAGCGCCTGACTGGCTACCAATAATGGGAAAATTGCAGCAGCCTTGAATGTAGCCATGGTAGAAATATTAGGCCAAACTTGTGCCAATATTATATTTAGACTCTCCCTAGACTGAAAGAGATTGCCAAATCCAATTTTTGAAATATAGTAGATGGCAAATCCCGCACCAACTAAGAGCAAGATATTTGCTCTTGTTACGTTAATCTCGAAGACGAAGGAACCATTTAAATGCCGTGTCTTTCTAGGACGATATATCTTTATGCCGACGTAGAATGAGGCAAGGCCAACGGCCACCATGACTGCTGACGGAAAATCGAGGTTTGGATCTAAACCCGGAGTAGTTCCCGCAATATTTCCACTACGAAATTGAACAGTCGCTGCAAGACCAAAGAAGACGTAAGCGAATAGCCAAACAATAAATTCGAAAAGACGTGGTCGACCGCTTCCTATCAGAAAGCTCAACCTGAGACCGGAACAGACCATGATTATCATCGTGAGAGTCCACGCGTGACTACGAAACGTGTTGGTTATTTCAGCAATTAGCATCAAGGGGAAAACACCGCTCAGGACAACCGCCGTTACGAGGCCCAGAAAGGGACACAAAAGCGGTGACTTGTCGTTCAACAACGGCTTTCGAATCAAAGTTTTGTTTTTCTCGGATACTTCCATTACCGCTAGGCTTCCTTGATTATAATTTATGGCATAAATAGACCATTATTGGTTGCCCATAAATTGAAACCAACAATCATCGCTGAGATGAATCTTCAATATGAAGGCAATATTAGACAACTGTAGAGTTCAACAATAGATTTGTAAAAAAGCGACGATACTCAGCAGTTCGGTACCAAGTCATCGTGTTCAAAGAAAGTCAGGACGCTCCAACAAGTACGTTACTCAGACAAATCGTAAATCTGCTTGAGCTGTTCCACGACGTTCTCGATGCCGAAGACGTCCCTAACTGCCTCAGATCCTCTGTTTATCATATTTTTTCGAAATTTTTCATCTGACAACGCCATCATGACTCCGGATGCAAGGCTGGCAGGGCTTCCATCCGTAATGATCGCGGCTTCAAAGGAATCAAGAATCGGAGCCAAGCCAGAATCATGTGTGGTCACAACTAGTGTACGTGCGACCAGAGCTTCCAAGACCGTCATTGGAAATATCTCACCGTAACTCGGCAGTACAAAAACACCTGCGCTAGCTAAGGTGGCTATAGACTCACCTGGTTTGATGGAACCTTGATAATCGAGAACTTCGGCCAAATTATAGTCTCTAATATATGCCAGGAGCGGATCTAGGTCACCTTCGTCGGGGCCGATGACACTAGCATGAAATATGATCTCGTGGTCCAAAAGGATTTTGCACATTTCCGCGAAGGCCATGACCCGCTTTCTAGGGTGGAGCCTCGCCAAAAAAATAATCTTGCTTTTGTTCCGAGTGACGTCGGAAAGATTTATATTCCTAACGCCATTGGAAATCTGATCAATATGAGCGCGATCTTTCGATATTTTACGGATATCCATCGACTCCGCACGCGTCAAGGTGAGCACCCTCACAGCATTTCTTAATATATGGCTCGTTACCAAAAAATCGAGTGCTTTTATGTTGGTCCTTCGCCGAACTTGGACCATGCCGTGTGTTTGTACTAAGTAGGACCGTCTAAATACCATCGCTATCAAAGCGGATCCAAGGGACATCAGGTCCCTGCCCATGTGAATATGCAGGAATTTTGTTCTTCTATTAGAAGATATCAAGTGCCACCACAGAGCGGGACTCACCAGTCCCGTAAAACCTGGCCACAAACGCTTGGCTCGAAACAAGCGCACAGTGACTCCAGGAATTGTTAACTTCTGTTTGCCGTCCCATCCGGCGACTAAGTCTACCTTTTGGCCTTGACGCGCTAGTTCGGTAACTTGAGCGATTGCAACAGCGAGCGGTCCGCCGAAAGAACCGTCCGTAGAAACATAGGTGACGACGTGTTTTATAGGCTGCTGTTCGATGCGTTTAGTGGATTTAGGCAAACCTTTCCCCAATCTTCGTCGCATAATTCCCTTGTGCAATTGAATTAGCCGGTATGACACCTGCGACCACTGACATGGGTGTTATTAACGCCGATCGCCCTATATGACTTCCACCGAGAATCATACATCTGGAAGTAATCCATGCCCCCGAATCTATTTCCAGTGATTTCGTAAGTAGTGCCATATCCGCACGATGCGCATGGCTCCCGGTAGTAATCATTGATTCTTGTGAAATAACCACGTCGTGCCCAATAACCACTTGGGCTTGGTTATGGATCCAAACGCCCTCACCTATCCAACAGCGATCACCCACACTCAGATTCCAAGGGAATTTGACTCGAGTGCGTGGCCTGAAAACAACACCCTGTCCAATTTTTGCCCCGAAAAGTCGGAGGGCTTTAACACGCAAGTTGGAACTGATTTGCCATGGATTAGTTACGAAAATAAGCTCAATAATCGCCCACAAATAGACAACTATTCTTGGTCTGCCCCATGCGGCTCCTTCCCCTGGAGCTTTAGAAAGATCAATTACCGGCACTTGTTTTTTGGTAGGCTGCCGGTCGCCACTCTTTTCGGGCATGCTCTCCCCCGGAGTGTGATGACTACGTCGATGTTGTTTCGTCTATTCTTACATGTGTGGCCTCCTCAAAACTTCGCATCACGATTCTCGGACTCAACTACCTCCCTGAACCCACCGGCATCGCCCCCTATACAACACGTCTGGCGGAGTTGCTGGCCGCCGACGGGCATGACGTGAGTGTCCTGACCGGTTACCCGCACTACCCTGAGTGGAAGCTAGCTGATGGGTTTGGTGGCTGGTCCAGGCGAGAGACGATCAACGGTGTTCAAGTGCACCGATTGCGACATTTCATTCCTCGTCGGGTCAGCAACTTACAACGCATGCACTTAGAGCTGAGCTTTGGTTTTCGCCTACTTTTCGCCAAGTGGGACTCCCCAGATGCTGTGTTGATCGTTAGTCCTGCACTGTTTGCTGCGGCCATTGCGATAGTCCGCGCCAGATTCGGATGGCGGAAGCCACCGACCGGTATCTGGGTCCAGGACATCTACAGCCGCGGCCTCGAAGAAACTGGTGGGGCAGGAGCCCTTTCGGGGAAACTCATGAAAATTGTCGAGGCTTTCGTCCTGAGATCTGCTACGAAGGTGACAGTCATCCACGACAGGTTCGGCGATTATCTTGAGTCTGCGCTTGGCGTTCCACGAGGTGCAATCAGCACGATTCGTAACTGGACACATCTGCCGCAAATTGTCTCTATTGATCGCAACGTTTCACGCCGCCGCTTCGGTTGGGCTGACGACGAAGTCATAGTCCTCCACGCAGGCAACATCGGAGTTAAGCAAGGACTCGGCAACGTGGTTGAAGCTGCTCGCCTAGCCGATTTGCGTGAATCTAGCGTTCGCTTTGTTCTTCTCGGTGATGGTAACCAGAAAGCCACCGTCATGCAGCAAGCCGAGGGCATTAAGCACATTCAGTTTATCGATCCGCTCCCTGATGCTTGGTTCCAAGAAGCCCTGCAATCGGCAGATATCCTCCTTGTCAACGAGTTGAGCGGCCTCCGCGAGATGGCTGTCCCAAGCAAACTTACGTCCTACTTCGCTTCGGGCCTACCGGTAATCGCAGCTACGGAGCCGGACAGCACCACCGCCGGCGAAATCACCGCTTCGGGCGCCGGCATCCGTGTTGACCCGTCGGCTCCCGAGGATCTCCTTCGAGCTGCAGAACGACTGTCAGACGACCCCCCGCAGTGTGCAAGCCTTGGGGCCGCGGGCCGTGATTACGCCAAGAATAAGCTGTCCGAACATGCAGCTATAGTTGAGTACAGTGCTTGGTTGACCAAGCTCGCGGCCGCTAAGCGCGCAACAACTGCTCGCACCGGCCGCCAAAGTCACTCACACAACGTCTAAGCAGGGGGAATTGCGTTGCCAAAGCGCGCTCTAATCACGGGGATCACAGGCCAGGACGGCTCCTATCTGGCGGAGCTTTTACTCAAAAAGGGATATGAGGTCCACGGACTCATCCGACGAGCCTCCACTTTCAACACGGCACGTATTGACCATCTCTACGTCGATGCCCACGACCCCGCGGCCATGCTCTTCCTGCATTATGGAGACCTGAGCGACGGTGCTCGGCTGGTGACGTTGCTGGCACAGATTAACCCGGACGAGGTCTACAACCTGGCGGCACAATCCCACGTGCGCGTTTCCTTTGACGAACCAGAGCACACCGCCGACACCACTGGTGTGGGAACAGTCCGTCTACTGGAAGCTGTGCGACTGTCTGGAATCCAAACACGCTTCTACCAGGCTTCCACCTCGGAAATGTTTGGCGCCACGCCCCCGCCCCAGGGCGAAGACACGCCGTTCTACCCACGGTCCCCTTATGGCGCCGCCAAGGTTTATAGCTACTGGATCACCAAAAACTATCGCGAAGCCTACGGCATGTTTGCCGTGAATGGCATCCTCTTCAACCATGAATCGCCTCGCCGTGGCGAGACGTTCGTTACTAGGAAAATTACTAGGGCGGTCGCTGCCATCAAGGCAGGCAAACAGGATGAGCTATACATGGGCAACCTGGATGCGATTCGCGACTGGGGGTACGCCGCAGAGTACGTTGAAGGCATGTGGCGCATGCTTCAGGTGGATGAGCCGGAGGACTTTGTTCTGGCAACGGGCACCGGCTATACCGTGAAGGACTTCCTGGCTGAAGCCTTCACGCATGCCGGGCTGAACTGGGAACAGCACGTCAAATTCGACGAACGGTACCTGCGCCCCACCGAAGTAGATGCACTCATCGGGGATCCGTCTAAAGCCAACGCGAAATTGGGTTGGAAAACAACCGTTGAAACGCCCGAACTTGCACGCATCATGGTCGACGCAGACATCCAAACACTGGAACATGCCGGCAAACACTGGGTAGACGACGTGGACCTGCCAAGCTGGAAGGCTTAGAAATGGACCTCGACTACACACCAGATTCGCTGGACAGGGAGTCAACATTCTATGTCGCTGGCCATCGAGGGCTCGTTGGCTCTGCGATCTGGCGCAAGCTCAAAGCCGAGGGCTTCTCAAACGTCGTGGGCCGAAAGTCCGATGAGCTGGACCTTAAGGACCGCGATGCCACCTTCGCCTTCTTTGCTGAAACCAAACCGCGGTACGTCGCTTTGGCTGCCGCAAAAGTCGGCGGCATCCTAGCCAACAACAGCTACCCCGTTGATTTCCTCAGCGACAACTTGCGCATCCAGGTCAACGTTATGGATGCGGCCAGGGAGCACGGCGTGGAGCGACTCCTGTTCCTGGGATCGTCCTGCATCTATCCCCGGCTTGCCGAGCAGCCGATCGGCGAAGATTCTCTCCTGACGGGCCACCTTGAACCCACCAATGATGCCTACGCCATTGCAAAAATCGCTGGCATAATGCAGGTCCAGGCAGTCCGCCGGCAATACGGCCTGCCTTGGATCTCCGCAATGCCAACCAATCTCTACGGACCCGGAGACAACTTCTCCCCTGCCGGTTCTCACGTCCTGCCAGCGTTAATTCGCCGTTACGACGAGGCCGTCAAGAACGGGGCAAGTTCAGTAACCAACTGGGGCACCGGTGACCCACGCCGCGAGTTCCTGCACGTCGACGACATGGCTGCGGCGTGTCTGCACCTCATGGAAAATTACGATGGTCCTGAGCAAGTCAATGTGGGAACCGGGACCGACGTCACCATCAAGGAGCTTGCCGGAATCATAGCGGACGCAGTTGGCTATAGGGGCGAGATGGAATGGGATATTTCCAAGCCAGATGGCACGCCCCAGAAACTGCTGGATGTCTCCAAGCTGTCCGATGCCGGATGGCGGTCGTCCATTTCGCTGGAAGAGGGCATTGGCAACACCGTGGGCTGGTATCGCAACAACATCAGTCACATCCGCGAATAGACTGGCAATAACATTTGAAGACCAATATCCAAAGGCCGTTCCCGTACTTGTGAACATGCAACGGATTTGGGCAGATTTATCCTTGACCTAGGGGAAGCCACTTTTGGAATTACAGGACTACATACGCATTCTGCGTCGCAACTGGATCCTCATCGTCGCGCTGAGCTTGATTGGGCTTCTGGCTGGCGGCGCATTTTCGGTGCTCAGCAAACCAATCTATACCGCGGAGACACAACTCTTCGTGGCGACGCAAAACTCGGGCTCTGTGCAGGATTTGCAGACAGGCAACTCGTTCATCCAGGCTCGAGTGTCGTCTTACGTGGTGACTGCCACCACTCCCACGGTGCTTCAGCCTGTCATCGACACTTTGGGCCTCGATCTTTCGCCACAGCAGCTTGCCAATAAGATCAAGGCCACCTCTGACCTTAAGACCGTCCTCATCACCATTTCCGTCAACGACGGTTCACCGGTGCAGGCCGCCGCAATCGCTCATGCAGTTGCCAGCAGCCTCATCACAGCTGTGGACAAATTGGAAAAACCGGCGGACGGCGGACCGTCACCGGTCAAATTGTCCGTGGTCACCCCAGCAACGGCACCCGCAGCGCCATCGTCGCCCAACCTGAAGATCAACCTTGCATTGGGCTTGATCGTAGGTTTGGCCCTCGGCATTGGGGCTGCCTTGCTGCGTACAACGTTGGACACGAGGGTCCGAAGTGAACGGGACTTGCAGCAAATCACTCAGGCACCCGTTCTGGGCGGAATCGCCTTTGACACAGAAGCCAGCAAGAGCCCGCTGGTCACTGAAGGTTCAACACACAGCCAGCGGGCTGAATCATTCCGGCAGCTCCGCACCAACTTGCAGTTCGCCCATGTCAGCCACAAGAGCAAAACAGTCCTGGTTACCTCCTCGCTGCCGGGCGAAGGCAAAAGCACCACCGCCACCAATCTTGCCATCGCGATGGCCGAATCCGGGCAAACGGTCGCACTGGTTGATGCAGACTTGCGCCGACCCATGGTCGCCACTTACTTGGGCTTGGAAAGCCGGGCAGGGCTCACCACTGCGCTCATCGGCCAGGCTGACGTAAAGGACCTCATGCAGCCTTGGGGCCGCAATGAACTCCACGTGCTGACATCCGGACGTATCCCACCCAATCCCAGCGAACTTCTTGGCTCGGCGGAAATGAAACAGCTCATTTTGAGGCTCGAACAAGCATTTGACGCAGTGGTAATCGACGCGCCCCCACTTCTCCCGGTTACCGACGCCGCCGTCCTGGCACAGCAGGTGGGAGGCGTCGTTTTAGTGATTGGCTGCCACGCCACAAAGCAACCGCAAGTTGAGAAGGCAATCGCAACCCTCGAGCTGGTTGACGCCGATCTTCTTGGCGTAGTTCTCAACCGGCTGCCGGTCAAGGGCCCCGATGCATACGCCTATAGCTACTACGGATATGCCCCCAAGGTTGAGCAATCCCCGCAACCGGCCAGAAGGTCTGCCGCGGCCCCTGTCCACATTGATAGGGTAGCGGACGCCTTTGATGACATTTTGCAGGGTCGGACTACTCGGCGCGGATAGAGCGAAACCTGACTATCTGTCGAGACATCACTGGCAGAAAGCACGGCAACTTTTTTACTAGCGGGGGGCAACATTTGAAAGGCCATGACTGGCGGCAAAACTATGTACGCCGGATGAAGATCGTCGACGCTGTGGTCGTGATTTGGGCCGTGGTTGGAGCACACCTAATCCGGTTCGGCCTGGATGGCGACAATCAGGTAGCCGGCGCCCCGTACATTCTCATTACTGTATTGCTTCCCATCATCTGGTGGCTGATGTTGGATGCCTGGGGCAGCCGCCAGCCGCGCATCATGGGCTCCGGACCGGAAGAATATAAACGGGTTTTCGCGGGCAGCCTGTGGCTTTTCGGCGCCCTGGCCATAGTGTCCTACGCCTTCCAGATGGATTTGGCCCGTGGATATGTGGGTATCGCTTTCCCGGTGGGAGTCGTTGGCCTGATCGCCGGCCGTTGGGTGCTGCGCCAACACCTTGCCATGGCCCGCGCGAAAGGTGGAAGCACTTACAGCCTTCTGCTGGTAGGAGGTCCCCATGCTGTAGGCCATCTGGTGGCAGCACTCCGCAGCTTCCCGCAGTCCGGCTACACCCCAGTTGGCGCTTATCTTCAGGGCAGGGCAGACCATGTACTGAATGAGGCACCCGACCTTCCCCTATTCGAAGGCGCCGCCAACGCAACTCATATTCTCCATGCGGTCCGCGAGTCTGGCGCGGACGCTGTGGCCCTTACAGCCGGCGTCCACCTTCCGCCCACGATCATTCGGCAATTGGGTTGGGAACTGGCCGCTGCCAATATCGGACTCATCGTTGCCCCCGCCCTGACCGACATTGCCGGTCCGCGAATCCACACCCAGCAGGTCGCCGGGCTACCCCTCATCCACGTAACGACGCCGAAGCTTGAAGGCGGCAAGAAGGTGGCCAAGCGCTTTTTCGACATTGTGTTCTCTGGGCTACTCCTGCTGTGCCTTTCACCCCTGTTTCTGTTTATTGCGCTCGTGGTCAAGTTGGACAGCGAGGGTCCCATCTTTTTCACACAGGAACGCATCGGAATTCGAGGGAAGCCGTTCACCATGTTGAAGTTCCGATCCATGGGTGTCAATGCCGAAAAGCGTCTCGCAGAACTCCAAGCCCAGAATGAAGGCCATGGGCTGTTGTTCAAAATGAAGGCCGACCCCCGTGTCACTCGTGTTGGGGCGATAATCCGACGCTACAGCCTGGACGAGCTGCCGCAGCTTATTAACGCCCTTTTGGGTTCGATGAGCCTGGTTGGCCCGCGGCCTCCACTGACGGCGGAGGTTGATGCCTATGAAGACCACGTCCGGCGCCGCCTCCTCGTCAAGCCTGGCCTGACTGGTCTGTGGCAAGTGAGCGGCAGATCCAACCTTTCCTGGCAGGACTCAGTCCGACTGGATCTCTACTACGTGGAAAATTGGTCGATGACGGCCGACTTTGTCATTCTTTTCAAAACCCTCAGGGCCGTACTCAAGCGCGATGGCGCTTACTAACCCCTCCGAATCAGCTAGTACTGAAGAAGGCAAGGCAATGCATATATTTGTAATTGACTGTGGATACCTCAGGGCACTTCATAAAGTGACCACATCCATAGCTTCTGGCGCGAGTACAAATCATGTAGATCTCCGAAGCGTTCGTGCCTGGCCTACCGGAAAACCAAGTGCAGGCGGGTCCTACCCCGAGATGGGCCGTCCTTAGACATGGCCGCGACGCATGGTGCAAGGAAACCCTTGAAGCATCCCGCTGAGTCCTCAAGTCGCGTTCGGAGGTCCGTCCAGCCATCGGCTGGCCGACGGCGCCGCAAGCGCAATCTCCAGATCGGCGTGGCGCTGCTGGCCCTGGTGGTCATAGCAGGAGGCACAACCGCATGGCTCGGTTTCCGTGCCGGGCAAATCAAGGACAACTTGGCGGCCACCACGCACCTCCTGCCACAGTTGAAGTCGCAGATTCTGGCCAATGATCCGAAGCTCGCCGCCGCTACAGTGGCCTCGTTGGCGGAACGCACCTCCGCCGCGAAAAGGGCCGCGACGGATCCGGTCTGGAAACTCGCCAGCGGACTGCCATGGATAGGCCCCAACCTCGCCGCTGCATCCGAGGCCGCGACCACCGCGGACGACGTGGTGCGCCTGGCCGCCCAGCCGCTGGTGGGCGCCTTCGAATCCCTGGACTGGAAGGCGCTGACCCCCGTAAAGGGTGCGGTGCAGTTGGCACGTCTGCAAAAGGCGGCACCGAACGTTGTTGCGGCAGCAAATTCCGTGGAACTTTCCTACGAACGCTTGGCCGCCATTGATGCCGGTCCGCTGATGCCCCAGGTTGCAGGTCCCTTGGGCACTGCCAAGAAGCAGCTGAACGAGCTTCGGGGCGCGCTTTCCGTGGCTTCGGGAGCCGTCCAATTGGTTCCCGCAATGATGGGCGCAGACGGTCCGCGCAATTATTTGTTGCTCATCCAGAACAATGCTGAGGTGCGTGCCAGCGGCGGGATTCCCGGCGCGCTGGCAGTCATCCACGTTGACAAGGGCAAGATGCAGCTCACCCAACAGGACTCCGCCAGCGCCTTGGGCCTGTTCGATCCGGCTATAAAGGTGGACGCGGCGCAGGAAGCCATCTACTCCAACCGCATGGGCAGCTACATGCAGGACGTGAACATGACGCCGGATTTCCCCACGGCAGCTTCCACGGCCCGCGCCATGTGGGTGCAGCGCCACCCGGGGCAGAAAATCGACGGCGTGGTGTCCATTGACCCGGTGGCTCTTTCATATGTGTTGAAGGCAACCGGGCCCGTCGACATAAAATTGCCGGTGTCCGCCGATGTTGCGCAGGAATCAGGCCTTGGAGCCCTGCCTACTCACTTGACCAGTGAGAACTTGGTGCCAGTTTTGCTTTCCGATGTTTACGCCAAAGTGAAGGAACCGGCGCTCCAGGACGTCTATTTCGCCGCGGTGGCCAAGCAGGTCTTCGAAAAACTTTCCGCCGGAAATACCTCCGGTGAAAAATTGGTTCAGGCCTTGGGAACCGGTGTTGCCGAAAACAGGATTCTCCTGTGGTCAACGCACAGTGACGACCAGACAATTCTGGAAACACAGCGCATTGGCGGCACCATCTCCGGTCCGGCTGTCCCGGCGGCGGCCTTTGGGGTGTATTTCAACGACGGCACGGGCGCCAAGATGGATTACTACGTCAAAAGGACGGTCCAGCTGGTCCAAAAGTGCACGGCTGGCGGCTACGGCGAATACACGGCGAAAATTTCCCTGACCAACACGGCTCCCGGGAGCGCCGCCACGGCCCTGCCCGAATATGTCACCGGTGGCGGCGTTTACGGTATTTCCCCCGGGCACGTAGCCACCAACGTCATTGCCTACGGACCCTCCCAGGCCCGCGCCCAGGCTGTCCGCGTGGACGGCAAGACCACCGGCTTCGGCTCTTTTTCCCAGGACGAACGTCCCGTGGGGGTGGTCCGGGTTGAGCTGGCGCCGGGGCAGACCACCACGGTGGAAATCGACTTCTCCAAGGTGGTCCAGACCAGCGCGGCCCAGCTCGAGGTCACTCCAACGATCCAAAAGACCAGCGACGTCATTTTGCCACTGCACAAGGATGCGGGGTGCACGCCGGCCGTACCCTGACAATTTTTACACCAACGTAAGGGCGGCTTTTGCGCGAGTTTCCGTGAACGTGAACATTAACAATCAATAACAATCCAACGTTGGTTGAGTACGGCCCCCGGATGCTGGTAGTCTTCAAAAGGCTTCTGGTCTCAGCGGGGGCGCGTTGCCAAAACCAAAATTAGAAGTGGGGAACCCTTATGAAGAAAGCACTCGCCAGCCTGGCGCTTGCAGGTATTTTGACTCTTTCCGTCGGAAGTGTTGCCGCACAGGCCGCTCCGAACGACTACCCGGCCGGACCGCCCTCCGGCAGCGTCTCGGTTGCCGTTGTTGCTCCGGGCCAAGCCTTTATTTTCTCCGGCAGTGGCTTTACGCCCGGTGAGGCAATTTTTGTCACCATCACGCTGTCCAACCCGGTAGCCGGCGGGGCCATTGGTTCCATGGGCGGCGGCGTGTCCGCTTCCGTGCCGATCATTATCAAGCCCGTGGCCACGCCTTCATCATTTACTACCACGGCCAGCTCCACGGGCACGTTCTCCGTTCCTGTGGAGCTGGACAAGACCGGCACCTACACGCTGACTGCCACGGGCAAGACGTCCGGCGTGACGGTCACCCAGACGGTCAAGGTTGTGGCCGCTGCCGTCAACCCCAGTGGAAACAACGTTGCGGGCACCCAGCCGGGCGGCCTCGCCAGCACCGGCGTTGACGCCAGCGTCCTGGTCTGGTCGCTCGTCGGCGCCGGCGCGCTGGCCGCGGGTGTGGGCACGGTAGTGGTCTCCCGCCGCCGCAGCCGCGCATCCGCGGACGCATAAGGCACCACCAAGATCCGGGCCCGCCCGGTGACATGGAAGGCCCGGAACCAATGGTTCCGGGCCTTCACGGTTTAAGCAGGTCTGCCGGGCCGTACCAGCCCGGCTGGGCTACGCCGTCTGCCGCAGGGCGTCCTCCGCAGCCACCCAGGCCAGCATGGCGCACTTGACGCGGGCCGGGAACTTGGAGACGCCGGAGAGCGCTGCCGCGTCGCCGAGGACTTCCTCGTCCGCCTGCAGTTTTCCGCGGGAGCGCATCACCTCGCGGAAGCTGTCGATCATTATCTGGACCTCGCCGGCGCCCAGCCCCACCACCAGCTCGCTAAGGATGGAGGCGGACGCCATGGAGATGGAGCAGCCGTCCCCCGCCCAGTGGATGCCGGAGATGGTCCGCGCCCCCGCTTCCCCGGACGTTTCCACCCGCAGGGTGATCTCATCGCCGCACACGGGGTTCAACTGGTGGCACTGGCCCGTGCCAGCCGGCAGGTGCTCCCCCGCCAGCTGGTCGTTCGGCAGGTCCGCGCCGGTGCGGGCCTTGGACTGTTCAAGGATGATCTGCTGGTACAGCGAATCCAATGCACTCATGGTCAGGCTCCCGTGATTCCGAAGTAGGGGCGCACGCCGGCCACGGCGGCCAGGAACGCATCCACTTCCTCCGTGGTGTTGTATAGATAGGCGCTGGCGCGGGTGGAGGCACTCAGCCCCAGCCGTCGGTGCAGCGGCTGGGCGCAATGGTGGCCCACGCGGACGGCGACGCCGGCAGCGTCAAGGAACTGCCCGACGTCGTGCGCGTGCACGCCGTCCACCTCAAAGGCGGCCAGGCCGGCCCGGGCGGTGCCGGCGGAGGGGCCCAGCACGCGGATGCCGGGGATGGCCTCCAGCCCGGCCACCATGCGCTGGCCGAGGGCCGCCTCCCAGGCGTGGATGCGGTCCATGCCGGTCTCGCTGAGGTAGTTCACGGCGGCGGCAAAGGCGGCCGCCTGCGAGATGGCCTGGGTGCCGGCCTCAAAGCGCTGCGGCGAGGGCAGGTAGCCGGCACGGTCCATGGTGACGGTGGTGATCATGGAGCCGCCCGTCAGGAACGGCGGCATGGCATCCAGCAGTTCGGCGCGCCCGTACACGGCACCGATCCCGGTGGGGGCCAGCATCTTGTGGCCGGAGAACACGGCAAAGTCCACGTCCAGGGCCTTCACGTCCAGGCCCAGGTGGGGGGCGGACTGGCAGGCGTCGAGCACCACCAGGGCGCCGACGTCGTGCGCCATGCGGGCCAGCTCCACCACGGGGTTGATGACGCCGGTGACGTTGGAGACGTGGGTGAAGGAGAACACCTTGGTGCGGGAGGTGAATGCGGCGGCCGCGGCCTCCATGTCCAGCTGGCCGTCGTCCATGATGGGGATGAATTTCAGCGTGGCACCGGTGCGCCGGCACAGCTCCTGCCACGGGATGAGGTTGGCGTGGTGTTCCATCTCGGTCACCAGCACCTCGTCCCCGGGCCCGACGGCGAACTGCCGGGCTTCCGCTGCCACCTCGCCGACGCTGGCGTTGCCGAACGAGTACGCGATCAGGTTCAGGCCGGCGGTGGCGTTGGCCGTCCAGACCAGCTCGTTTTCCGCAGCCCCGATGAACGCGGCCACGGTGGCGCGGGCGTCCTCGAAGACGTCCGTGGCCGCAACGGCGAGCGTGTGGGCGCCGCGGTGCACGGCCGAGTTGCGCTGCTCATAGAACTCCTGCTCGGCTTCCAGGACGCTGACCGGCTTTTGCGAGGTGGCGCCCGAATCCAGGTAGACCAGGGTGTTGCCGTTGACCTCTTGGCCAAGGATGGGGAAGTCGTTGCGGATGCGGCGCACTTCCACGTCCGTCAACGGTCCGGTGTGTACGTGGTCAGCGGATGTCAACAGCAAAACGCATGCTCCTTCTAGGCCTTGCCGGGCCGGTGCCGGTCCGACTGCTGGATGGTGGCAAATACGTCACATCCAGCTCGCTTAATTATTGCATTGATTCCGCGGCTACCGGTCAGAGGTGCGGCGCGGCGCTACGCTGGGGGCATGGAACCAATTCCGGTGGCAGGCTTGCGGGTGTGTTGCCTGGTCCGCACTGCCCCGCCGCCGGCGGGAACCACTGGCCACTGGCGGCTGGAGAAAGTGCACGCCCGGCACCTGCCGGAGTTCGGGCCGGAACACCCTGAGTTCTATTTCAACGAGTCCGCAGGCATTTCCTGGCCCATTCCACCGCTGCAGCCCGACATCCCCGTCCAAGGCCGGACCCACCGGGCGGGCTTCGGGGACGGCCGTGCTTCCAGGACCCTCGTGGTGGGCGCCAACGGCCAGCTGGGCCGCGCCCTGCGCGCCAGATACCTTGGCGACCCCGACGTCGACTTCCTGACCCGCACGGAACTGGACCTTGCGGCCCCGGAGCCCTTCCTGGGCGTTGACTTCTCCCGGTACGCCACAGTCATCAATGCCGCCGCCTACACGTCCGTGGATGCCGCCGAGACGCCCGCCGGGCGGGCCGCGGCGTGGGCCGTGAACGCCACGGCCGTGGGCGCCCTTGCGCGCGCCTGCACTGAGCACCGGATGACCCTGGTCCAGCTCTCCAGCGACCACGTCTTCGACGGCACCGTGGAAATCCACGACGAGGACGAGCCGGTCTCCCCGCTGGGCGTGTACGGCCAGTCCCAGGCCGCCGGAGACATCGCCGCAGCCACCACGCCCCGCCATTACATCCTGCGCACCAGCCGGCTCACCGGCGACGGCAGCAACTTCGTCACCTCGATGGCCTCCCTGGCGCGGCGCGGCGTCCGGCCTACGGTGGTCAATGACGAGTACGGCCGCCTGACATTCGCCGAGGACCTCGCCGCCGCCATCGCGCACCTGCTCGGCACCGGCGCCCGCTACGGCGTCTACAACATGTCCAACTCCGGGCCGGTCCAGTCCTGGGCGGAGGTCGCAGCGGACGTGTTTGCGATCCTGGGGCTCCCCCGTGACTCCGTCACAGGCGTCCCTGCAGCGGACTATTACGCAGACCGGCCCGGCTCCGCTCCGCGGCCCGCCCATTCAGCACTCAACCTGGCCAAGCTCAAGGCGTCGGGATTCACGCCGCCGCCGGCCCGCGAACGGTTGGAGGGGTTTTTGGGCGGGAGGAGCGCGTCACCATAGCGGGTCACGGCCCAAATAGCGGGCACACAAAGTCACATTTGAGTCGTGGCCGCCCGGCACCTCGCGAAGGTGCGCGGCGCCGCTCTTCGGCGTGGGCGCCGTCGTCGGCCCCCCGGCTGGGCACCCTCCGTGTGCATCGGCCGGCCGCCCCGATTCATCGTGGCGCTACCGGGGCGCCCGAAGTTTTGCCGGATTTCCCATGGCCGTGAACCCGGCGGGGACGTCCTTGGTGACCACGGCACCAGCACCAATCCGGGCCCCATCACCTACCTGCACTCCCCCCAGAATGATGGCACCGGCCCCGATCTCCACGTTGTCACCGAAGACGGGGCAGGGTCCTGACGTTCCCTTGTTGCCAATGGTGACATTCTGCCGGATGCCCACATTCCTTCCGATCACGCTCTGGTCATTGATGACGATGCCCACCCCGTGGTAAAGCCGCAGGGGCACACCAATTTGAGTACCCCACGGAATCTCCACTCCCAGCAACCACTCCACACAAATGCGGTACAGCACGCCCACGCATTTGGCCGGCATGGTTGGCCGCTTCCCCCGTGGCCCGCGGGCGGCATTGGCCAGACGGTACGCCACGACTACCAGCCGGCCCTTCGTTTGGCTCCGGTTCGCCGCAAAATCGGCACGGATATCATCCATGAGTTTCATGGCAGCACTCCATTTCGGTGTTTCGCAGCACTTCCAACACCATCCCCCAAGGGCGGCCCCTTCAGCGCCACGGCTGCAGCGACAAACATGAGCACCAGTCCGGTGGTCAACATGCCGTAATAAAAGATCTCCACCAAGGAAACGAGCAGAACCGTATTGGCGGCGAGCACCAGGGGGTTGCTGCGGCGGAGGGTTTCAAGGAACAACACAAAGAACGTCAGGGTGAACAGCACCGCTCCTACGAATCCGTGCGAATAGAGGACCATCCAAAATTGCCCCTGTGTACCCACGGACGGCGCACCAATCGTCCCTGAAGGCCTGGGCGCCCCAAAGCCCAACAACGGCGATGAAAGGGTTTGGGTGAACGCTTCAGAATAAAGATTTCCCCGGTCGGCAGTGGAACTGCTCCCAGACAGCCGATTTTGCAGCCGCGAAGCCACAGGAAGCAGTTGCACGATGACCAGCGACACCATGCCGAAGGCGAATACCGTTCCGACGCCCCGCTTGTTCCCAGCCATGGCAAACCTGGCCCCCGCGTACAGCAGGGCGACGCCCAAGCCCAGGAACATGCCCCGATTCAGCGTCAGGACTGCCGGGACAATGGACACGGGGACGGCGGCAAGAACCAGCCAGAACTTCCTCTCGCCCCTGACGTGCCATAAATAGGCAGCCACAAACGGGAGCAGCAACGAGAAGGCGGCACCCCAATTATTGGTGTACAGAAAGGGTGCACTGGGCCGGGGGTCAATCTGAAACCAAGCATCGGGGTTGTACTGGGTCAACCTCCTGACAGCCATCTGGTTTAACAGCTCGTTTTGCAACATTGAAGGCGGCAGAAAATGGGCCAGAGGTGTCTTGATTTCTGCAGTTGGAAAGAATATCCCCAAGTATCCGCCAACGATCACAAACCCCCACAGCAGCACCAAATTTCCCAGGACTTTCCGGCCCGTCAATGCCATGGAATTATAAACGTAAAGAAATATTGCGGTCACCGAGACATAGATAAGAAATCTATACATGAATCCAAGCAGGCGGCCAGAGGAATCAATCTGGATTCCGGAAAAAGAGACCCATATCAAAAACAGCAGCCACAGGCCAAAACCCCGCGGAACGTGGACAGCGCGGAACCGAATCAGATACAGCAACATCACTCCGCCGGCCGCCAACCAGATGAAATCGCTGAGCCCCAGTATCCACCAGAGCGGGAAGGCAATGAACAGCATGGTGAACGGCCAGGCCGGAAGGTGCGCGGCACCTCTCACGTAGCGCGGGGTGTTGGACGCAGGCAGAAAACGGGACCGCCCATAAAGTCCACGTTGCCCCACAAACAACCCGGTTGCCATACCCATCCCCACGTGTAGTCCGCCCATCAAGCACAGTATGGCAACCGGCATCAGCCCTAGCAACCACTTCACGATAATCACGTAGTGGCCGTGGAAAGCCCAAGTGGATGCATAGGTAGTTGCCGGTGGAAATACCTATGTACGGATCCCAATGCCAAATATAGGCTCGGCCAATCAGGCAGTCTCCCTGAAATCCAGGCCAATATTTTTACCGGGGACATTCTAATTTCCACTGCAGGCTGGGCAGCGAATTGAGGAATAAATGGACCAGAAATCATCCGTTGGATTGGACCACTATTGGGTGGTGATCCGGCGGCAATGGAAAACCATCGTGGCGCTGACAACCATTGGCATACTCGCCGCCGTGGGTTATCTCAGTCTCGCGCCGGCCCAAGTGACCGCCACCACCCTGCTCAACGTCAACGTCATCGTTTCCGACCCGTTCAACCCCAGCAAGGCGAGCTCCGCGCTACTCGATGCAACCACGGAAACACAGCTGGCCACGTCGCACGCCATTGCCAAGGCGGCCGCCGCCGCGATGCCCCATGGAGACGGCGTGGATGCCCTGCGGAGCGGCGTGGCTGTGACCACGGATGCGAACGCGACCACCCTGAAAATCACGTACACGTCATCCACACCCCAGCTGGCCCGCTCCGGCGCCGACGCGATTGCCACGGCGTATCTCAACTACCGCCACACCCAGGCCTTGACAAAGCAACGGAAGCTCCAAGGCCAGCTCGAAGGGCAACTGGCGGCCCTGGACAAGCGCCTGGCGTCAGCGACGCCAAGCCAGGCGCCATCACTCCTAACGCAAATTGGCAGCGTCCAGTCACACCTGAACGTCCTGTCCCTCATTGACACGGAAGGAGGGACCATCCTCAACCCGGCGGAGGAGAACGCCGTAAGTTACCAGCCCCGGCCTGCGATTGTGGTGGCCACCGGACTGTTTTCCGGACTTGCACTGGGGCTCGTGATTGCGTTCGTCTTCAATGTCCTGGACCGGCGCGTACGCGACTGGTACGACGTCCGTGGTGCCGGTGCCGGCCCCGTCCTGGCCCGACTGCGCAATGCCGAGGCCACGATTCCGGCCTCCGGTGCGGACCTCGACAACTTCCGCGTCATTCGGGAACGGTTGCTGGCGGACATGGGGCAGTGCATGCGCGTGCTCACGGTGATCGACGAGGCCCCTTCCCTGCCGTCGGACGTCGCCGCCAATCTTGCCGTGGCCTTTGCACAATCGGGCACCCCCGTCGTGCTGGTCCTGATGGGTGCTTCCGGGGAGTCCATGGCCCCGCTGGTCGGCGGCTTGCAGCTGGCAGTCCTCAAGTCCGACTGCAACGGATTGACGCTGCGATCCGAGCGTCTCAAGTCCCTGACCGTGCTGCGTCCGGACGCGCCAAAGGAAGACTTCGGGGCCGATGACTTTGTCACCGAGCTGGTGCGCTCGGAAATCATTGGACAGGCGCCCGGGACACTGGTCCTCTTGGCACTGCCACCCCATGCACCGCACGCAAGCCGCCTGGCCGCCGCCCGCCTCTCGGACGCGGTTCTGCTGGTTGCCGAATGCCACAGGACCAAAATCGACGAGCTGGCCCGGGATGCCTCGGAAATGGCCGAACTCCAGTCCACGGTTGTCGGCACGGTCCTGGTTCCCACCGGCCGGAACGCCGTCGAATCCCGTGGACAAAAGAAGGCCGGCCGCCTTCATCATGAAAAGGAATCCGTCGGTGCTCGCTACTAGCTGGCCGGCCCCTGTCCAGTCCCCCGCCGTCCAGTCCCCCGCTGTCCAGTCCCCCGCTGTCCAGTCCCCCGCCCGGCTAGCAATTCGGATTGTCCGGGAAGGACAGCTTGCTGACCAGCCAGGTCCCGGCACTGGTGCGCGTCAGGGTGAGCAGGTTCAGGGACCGGTCGGCGGAGCCTCCGGCCCGGACCACCGTGCCTTCCTCCGTGAGCACCCTGACCTGGGAGGAATCCACGCAGACGCCAAGCAGCATGGTATCCGGGGCCGTGACTTCGTCATGGGCAACAACGTGGGTGGAAACTATCACCGGTTTTCCTTCCTGGCGCCAGCCGTTTGTTTCAAACTCCGAGGCACTGGCAAAAACGCCTTCATAGGCGGACCCCGTTGCGACGGCAGCCAGCTCCCCAGGCACGGGCAGTTCACCCGTCCCGAACGTTGTTGCGGATTGGTTTACGAAGCCTGCGGCCTGCCTGGCTGCGGACTGTTGTTGCCCGACGGCACTGGACGGTTCCGCACTGGCTGTGGGTACGGGGCTCCCTGCCAGCGACGGGAGGGTACCGGCGGTTGCTGCCTGAGTTGGCAGCGGCCGCACCTGTTCACCCTTCGGCCCCAAGCCGGAAGCAACCCCCGGCGCGGCGCCTTCCGTGGAGGGCGGCTGGCCAATCAGGATCGCAACGATTGCCCCTGCAACAAGCAAGGCACCCAAACCGGCGAGCACAAGAAGGCGACGATGCTTGGCTGGCTGAACCGGTGTTGTCATGGAAACCCCTTTGTGCCCAACTTGGCCGGCGAAGGAATTCACGGTCTCAGCCGTGATGAAGAAGAAGTGTACGCGGAGTGTCCTCGATTTGAAACCGCCACAAGGTTTCGCGCTGGCGGGAGCATGGAGAGGTGCGTCGAATGAGCAGGCCGGCCTCCACCCCCGCCACCGATAATGAGCCGGAGCTAAGCCATGCAGCCCGCGGCGGTCTGTTCAGCGTTGCAGGGGCCGCCACAAGTGCCATTTCAGGATTCGCACTGACATTCATTTTGACCCGGACGTTTGGCCAGTCCGGATCAGGCGTGGTGCTTCAGGCGATCGCCATTTTCACCATTGCCCTTGGACTGGCCCGAACCGGCATGGACACCACCGGTGTCTGGTTGCTGCCGCGACTCGCGCTCACCGGGGCGTCCAGGATTCGCGGGGCATGCACTGCATTGCTCCTGCCGACCCTGGTGGTGGGACTGCTTGTGGCAGCGGCCATCACGTTCCTGTTTCCCTTTCTCGACACGTCACACGACGTTTACAGCCGCCAACTGGTCCAGGCCGTGCAGGCCACCAGCTGGCTGCTGCCCTGCGGGGCGGTGATGATGGTTGCCCTGGCTGCCACGCGCGGACTCGGGAACATCATCCCGTACACGTTGATCGGCGGCGCCGGCCTGCCCGGCATCCGCCCTGTGGTTGTCCTGGTTGCCGCCGCCGCCGGCGGGACGGCGGTCCTGGCCTCCGTGGCCTGGGCTGCTCCCGCGGCTGCCGCCATGGTGCTGTCATTGCTGGTGTTGTGGCGGCGCATTAGGACCCACGAACTGCGCGCCGAAGTCCAGGGTCCGTGGCGGCCGGACCGCGAACTCACCACCAGGATCTGGAAGTTCGCACTGCCGCGCTGGTATTCCGCAGGGGTTGAACAATCAATTATCTGGTTTGACGTGGTCCTGGTGGGTCTCATGGCCGGTTCGGGTGCCGCGGGCGTGTATGGTGCGGCGAGCAGGTTTGTCAGTGCTGGCCTGATCATTTCCACGGCCATGCGCATGGTGGTTTCACCACGGTTCAGCGCCCTGCTCAGTGAGGACAAGGCCCGCGAGGTTCAAAAACTGTACACAACCACAGTGACCTGGATAACCATGCTGGGCGTGCCCATTTATGGAATTTTCATGTTTTTCCCGGCCACCATCATGGGCTGGTTCGGCGAAGGCTTCGACTCCGGCGCGTTGTCCCTGGTGATCCTGTGCATCGGAGCCATCGCGTTCCTGGTGGCCGGCAACGTGGATGCGCTGCTCACCATGAGCGGGCGCAGCGGATGGATGGCCTTTAACAAAACGGTGGTCCTGGCGTTGAACGTCGCCGGAAACCTGGTCCTGGTGCCGCTGTGGGGCATTACGGGCGCGGCTGCAGCGTGGGCCTTCAGCCTGGTGCTGGATTCCGCACTGGCCTCCGTGGAGTCCAGGATTTTTCTGGACATCAAGTTCAGAGCCGGACGGATCTTTTACGCCTTGGCAGTGTCCGGCGGCTGCGTCGCAACCGGCAGCCTGTCCGTGATCCATTTCATGGGCCGGACCACCGCCAGCGTCTTTGTGGCCGGCACCGCGTCACTGATCCTCCTGCTGCTGTGCTGCTGGCTGGACAGGCGCCGCCTGGGCCTGACGGAAATCAGGCTCCTGGCCGCTGGCCGGGACAAGTCCGCAACGGCATGAAAGTGGACCGATGGGAAACGAGGAAAGCCAGTGTCACGAATGGAAAAGCTCAAGGACGCGTCGCCGCGCTGGGTCAAGGACGCCGGCGACGCCGCCACGAGGGCCTATGCCCTGGGCACGCAGGCAGCACGCCCTGCTCCGGACTTCCTGATCATCGGCGCCAAACGCGGCGGCACCACCTCCCTGTTCAACTATTTGCTCATGCACCCCGGTGTGTTGGGACTGTTCCCGCAGCTGCGGGGCAAAAAGAGCACCGACTACTTTTTCAAGGAGCAGCACCGCGGCCAGGCGTGGTACCGTTCCCACTTCCATGCGGAGCAATACCGCGCCCTCCTCGGACGAAGGCTGGGCTACCGTCCTGTCAGCGGCGAGGCGTCCCCCTACTATCTGTGGGACCCGCGGATTGCCGGGCAGGCGGCGGCACTCGCCCCCGGGGTCAAGGCCATTGCCCTGCTGCGTGACCCGGTGGAGCGGGCCTATTCGCACCACCAGGAGCGGGTGCACAACGGGGTGGAGCCGCTCAGTTTCGAGGAGGCCCTGCGCGCCGAGGACATCCGGCTGGCCGGAGAGCTCGAAAAGATGCGTGAAGACCGTGGTTACTACAGCGCCGCCCACGACTTTTACCCCTACCGGTCCCGGGGGGTCTACCTGCCCCAAATTGAAAACTGGCACGCGTGCTTCCCACGGGAGCAGCTGCTGGTGCTGCGCAGCGAGGACATGTACCGGGACGTCCAAGGCACCTTCGACGCGGTCTGCACCTTCCTGGGGCTGCCACGCTTCACGCTGCCCAGCACCAGGACGTTCAACGCCGGCAGCCGCTCCACCATGCCGGAGGCGGCCAGGCGGGAACTGGGCGAATTTTACGAACCACACAACGCCGCGCTCGCGGCGTACCTGGGCCGGGAGCCGCTCTGGGCCCGCTGACCCTTCCCCGGCCGGCCGCCCGGCGGCTACCGGTGGGAAACGGCGTCGATCCACTTGCGTGCCGAATCCACCAGGTCCACCAGCTCCGCCTTGCTGATCCAGGCATTCGCCCAGCTGCCCTGTGCCGCGGCCAGCGTCCAGGCGCGTTCTGCGACCACCAAGGCGTAGATCCCGGCCAGGTCCGGCCAGTTGTCACGCCGGACGCCGGCCGCGTGCAGGTGCAGGTGGGCGTCGTTGACCGCCGCCTGCAAATTCCGTGCCACGGCCCCGGAACGGTTTTCCCGGCGGACACTGAACATCCAGTGCACGGCGTCCAGCCCGGCCGCGGCGTCCGCCTCGGCAGACTCCCAGTCCCAGCACCACAGCTGTCCGGCCGAATCCCTCGCCGTGTTCCACGGGACAAGGTCCCCATGCCACCGGGCACCGACGGGCAGGCGGGCATCACGGCCCCGGACCGCGGCGGCCAGGCTGCCGGTGCTGGCCGCGAGCGCCCCGCCGGATGCCCCGCCGGACGCCCCGCCAGGTGCGGCGGACAGCGTGGCCAAACGGTCCAGCAGGGCCTGGAAATGGCGGGTGGAAGCAACCGTGTCCACCCGCTCGACAGGGCACAGGGAATACAGTTCTGCCGGCGTTGGCGCCGCCACGGCACCGCGGACCGCCCGGACGTCGGCCGGCAGCGGGGCCGTGACAAGAAAGGGGAAGCCGCCCTGCGTTCCCGAACACAGCAGCTCGGGTGCGCGCATCGCGGACCGCCGGGGTCCCACGCTGGAGAGCACCGCCGTCTCCGTCTCAATGAATTCGCTGCTGCCGGCGTTCCAGGCCAGCTTCGCATAGCCGGCCGGGTTCCCCGCCCCGTCGATGAGCTGGAGGGTCGGCTTGCGGTTGTCCCCCGTCCGGATGCCCATGGAACAGTACAACCGGCCCCTCGGACCCGGGCCGCGGCCCAGCTGGCTGCTGATGACGGCAAGGGGCAGCCCGGCGGCAACGCGGTCGCCCTCCGCCCCGGTCCGCACCTGCACCGACAGGCGGCCCCGCCCCGGCACCAGCCCGGCGAGCGTGGCGGCCGCCAGAAACTCGCGCGCCACCCTCGTCTTCCACGGCCGCAGCCTCCCGTAGTTGTGCAGGCTGGCGGCGGCCGGTTTCCGGCCCGCTGCGGGCACCAGCAGCCGGGCCGTGGCAGGTCCCGGCAGCACCCAATACGATTCGGCGTCCCGCCAGGTGGGATCGGGTGCCGGATCCACCACCACGCGCACCGTGCCCCGGTCCACCTGCCGCTGCCACAACTGCTGCACCAGGTGGTCCAGCGGCGCACTGCCCAGGCCCGTGACGGCCATTCCTGCTGCCTGCTGCGCCATTGCGTGTCCCTCCCACGGCATGGTCGGGCCCCGCCCGGGGCAGCCCGTTGGCTTGAATGTCCCCCATCCGGCGCCCTGGGTCAAGGGTTGGCGGCGGCGTTCAGGTACGCGCGTGCCAAAACCGGGTACTGTGCAGTGCCGTCCGGGTAGTTCCTCCCGAAAGTCGGGTATAAATGCCCGCAAAACTCGCTTAAAACGGCAGCCGCCGCCCCCTAGGCTGACGTGAAGCGGTCCGCCCGCCAGGGCACCGAACCGGGTCCCGGATTGACAAGTCCCCGACCGATTCCAGTTACCAAGGGGGCATCCCGTGGCAAGGACAATGAGGTCATGGGGGCTGCTGACGTCAACCGCCGTTGCGGCCGCCGTGCTGCAGGCGGTGCCCGAGGGCGCGGCGTCGGCCGCCACCGCGGTGGTGACGGACGGCGCCTCAGCCGGCACCGCCGCGGCGTCATGCTGGGAAATCAAGCAGGACAACCCCGGTGCCACGGACGGCAGCTACTGGCTGCTCACGCCGGCGATGTCCGCGCCGGCCCAGTTTTATTGCGACATGGCCACCGACGGCGGCGGCTGGGTCCTCATCGGCAAGGGCCGCGAGGGGTGGACGGACAAGAACGAAGGCAAGGGGTCCGCCGCGGCCCTGCGGACGGCCGGGCTGAGCCCCATGTCCGGGGCCACCAGCCAATATTCGGCACAGACCATCAACGGGCTGCTGAACAACGGGCGCGTGGATGCGCTCGCCGACGGGATCCGCCTCAAGCGGGCCAGGGATGCGGCCGGAAGCACGTGGCAGGAGGCGCGCTTCTCCAAGGACAAGGGCGACCGGTGGGTGTGGACGTTCGGTGCCGAACACCGCGTGGCCTCTTTTTCGTTCGACGGCGCCGCCGGCTCCGGCGGCCTGACGTCCAGTTTTGGCCGCGACAACGGCTACCAGCGCGTGGACATGTCCGCTCCCAAGAGCCAGGGCTACACGATCGGCTTTTCCTACGGGTCCGGGGTGGCCGGCACGAACAGCAGCAGCACGTACCTGTGGTCCGCCAGCAACGGCACCGGCGGGGCCCGCCCCTACACGGAGATGTACCTGCGCCCCCATCTGCACTCCGTTGACGCCGGGTTCACCCGCATTCCCGATGCGGGCACCGCGGCATCCACCAACGTCCCGGTGGCCCAGTCGCTGGCGCTCAACAGCCCGTGGGGCGTTACCGGGCTCGCCAACCCGCTGGCCAGGGAAGGCGACGTGGAAGTCCAGGCCTTCACCCAAATTGGCTCCACCATGTACGTGGGCGGCAATTTCCGCTACGTGCAAAAGACGGCGGGCTCCACCGGCGCCGACAAGGTGGACCAGCCCTTCCTCGCAGCATTCAACGTGGCGGACGGCGAGCTGGTCAGGACCTTCACGCCCAAGCTCAACGCCTCCGTCGAGGCTCTTGCCGCACTGCCGAACGGCAAGCTGCTGGCGGCGGGGCGTTTCAGCCAGGCCAACGGGCAGGCCGTCACGGCCGTCGTGGCCCTCGATCCCGCCACGGGAGCCACCGCGCCCGGGTTCGCCGTCAAGGTGGAAAACCGGCTCTCCTCCGGCGTCCTGGACATCCGCGCCGTGGCGGTCAAGGACGGCTGGCTGTACCTGGGCGGTGCCTTCACCCACCTCACCGGGGCCACCGGCAGCTCCGTCTATGCGCGCGGGGCCGCGCGCATCAATGCCACCACGGGGATGCCGGGTACCGGCTGGAACCCCGAATTCAACGGCTCCGTGGTCTCCGTCGGTGCCTCCGCCGACGGAGGACGGCTGTATGCGGCCGGCTACTTCAGCACCTCCGCCGGCGCACCGGCGTACAAGGCGGCGGCGGTGCTGACCAGCGCCAACGCCAACCTGGCCACGCCCGCGTGGACACCCACGTGGAGTTCATCGGCCAACTACCAACAGGCCATCGGCGAGGTGGGCAGCCGCGTCTGGGTGGGCGGCTCGGAACACAGCTTCTTCTCCTTCGACAAGGGCACCTTCACCCGGCTCTCCGGCAACATCGGCAAGGCCCACGGCGACTACCAGGCCATGGCCGCCGGAACCGCCGGCATGGTTTACGGCGGCTGCCACTGCACCAACTGGAACTACTCCAACGCCTACACCTGGCCCAACGTTGGCACGGCGTGGACGGAAGCGGACTCCATCAACTGGGTTGCCGCCTACGACGCCGCCACCGGCGCGGTGGTCCCCAGCTTCACTCCCACCATGAACACGCGGGGCGGCTCTGGCGTGTGGGCCCTGTCCGTTGACAGTTCCGGCACCCTGTGGGCCGGCGGCGACATCACGACGGCGGCCACCCCGTCGTCCGCCGGCCGGTGGGCCGGCGGCTTTGCCCGCTTCGCGCAAACCGATGCAACGGCGCCCACCACCCCCGCCAACCTCGCCCTGTCCGCCGATGCGCCGGCCACCGCCAAACTGACCTGGAACGCAGCAACGGACAACGGCGGCAGCGTCTCCTACCAGGTCCTGCGCGACAGCAGGGTGGTGGCGACCACCTCCACCACGAGCCTGACAGTGCCCAAGGGCGGGGAGAACCGCTTCTTCGTCCGGGCCACGGACCCGGCAGGCAACCTTTCCGCCAGCTCCGCGGCGGTCAAGGCCGGAGGAGGGGACGCCGCCCCCGTGGCAGCCTTCACCGCCACCCCCACCGGACTGGATTTGGCCGTTGACGCCTCCGCGTCGACGGACGACGGCAGCATCGCCGGCTACGCCTGGGACTTTGGCGACGGCGGCACGGGCACCGGCGCCGCCGTGACCCACACGTACGCCCAGTCCGGCAGCTACGAAGTGCGCCTGCGGGTCACGGACAACGCCGGCAACGTCACCAGCCTGGCCAAGGACGTCACCGTCGCCATCCCGGCCCCCGCCGACGCCTACGGGGCCGCGGTCTACGGCGCAACCCCGGACCTCTACTGGCGGCTGAATGAGCCAGGGGGCACCACGGCGCTGGATTCGAGCGCCTCCGCGAATCCGGGAAGCTACTCCGGCAGCACCACCCGCGGCGTGGCCGGCGCCATCGCCGGAACCCAGGATGCCGCCGTCGCCTTTGACGGCAGCTCCGGCATGGTGGCCGGCAACAAGGCGACCGCCGGTCCGACCACCTATTCCCTGGAACTGTGGTTCAAGACCACCACCACCCAGGGCGGGAAGTTGATCGGCTTCGGCGACCAGCCCGCCGGCCTGTCCAACAGCTACGACCGGCACGTGTACATGAGGAACGACGGCACCCTCACCTTCGGCACCTGGACCGGGGCGGAAAACACCATCACCACCACCGCGGCCTACAACGACGGCACGTGGCACCACCTGGTGGCCACCCAATCGGCGGCCGGCATGGTGCTCTACCTCGACGGGGCCAGCGCCGGGACCAACCCGCAGGCCGGGGCCCAGGACTACACCGGGTACTGGCGCATCGGCGGGGACCGCACCTGGGGCGGGGCCGGCAGCAGCTACTTCAACGGCAGCCTGGACGAGGTGGCGGTGTACGGCGCGGCACTCGGTGCGGACACCGCCGTCGAACACTACCGCTCGGGTTCGGGCACGCCTCCCCCGCCCAACATCCCGCCCGAGGCGTCCATCCGGACCGCCGTGGACAGCCTCACAGTCACGGCCGACGCCTCGGGCTCCACCGACGCCGACGGGACCATCGCCGCCTACGCCTGGGACTTTGGCGACGGCGCAACCGCGTCCACCATGAAGGCCACGCACCAGTATGCGGGCGCGGGCCAATACACGGTGACGCTGCGGGTCACGGACAACAAGGGCGCCACCGGCCAGGCGACGGCCCAGGTCACCGCCACGGCGCCGGCAGCGCCCGTCGACACCGTGGTCGTGGCACCCAAGGCGGCCTGGAGCTGGCGCTACGAGGCGGGGGCGCCGGCGTCGAACTGGAAGGCCCCCGGCTTTGACGCATCCGCCTGGGCCGCAGGGAACGGCATCCTCGGATTCGGCATCACGGGCCTGGGCACCAACATCGACATCAGCGGCCCCGCGTCGGCACGGCCGCTCACGGCCTACTTCCGCAAGCAGTTCACGCTCGCCTCGGCAGCGAAGGTGGTCCAGCTGACCCTGAACACCGCCGGCGACGACGGCGTGGTGGTGTACGTCAACGGAACCGAGGTGGGCCGCGCCAACATGCCCACCGGCACCATTACCGACGGCAGCTACGCCCTGACCGCCCGCCGCGCGTCCGTGGCCAACGCCAGCCCGCTGGTGATCGACGTTCCCGTGGCCCTGTTGGTGGACGGCAGCAACACCATCGCGGCGGAAACACACCTGAACTACCGGGCCACGCCCGACGTCAGCTTTGACCTCAATGCCACAGCAAGCATCCGTCCCTAGCCCCACGTCCCCAGCCCCACTGAGAGGAAGCCCGATTCCCATGACACTCCACCTGTCCAAGGACAAGATCCTGGAACCGTCCCGCCTGAATGAACGCATATTGTTCGTCGGTTCCAGCGGCGGCCACCTAGCGCAGCTTGTGTCACTGAAGCCGTGGTGGTCCGCCAATGAACGGGCCTGGGTGACCTTTCCCACCCCTGACGCAGAGGCAATCCTGGCGGCTGAAAGGGACGTCACCTGGGCCTATTTCCCCACCACCCGGAACATTCCCAACCTGCTGCGCAACACCCGGCTGGCGTTTTCCGTGGTCCGGCGTTTCAAGCCCACGGTCATCGTCTCCACCGGTGCCGGCAGTGCGGTTCCCTTCTTTGTCCTGGGGCGGGCGCTGGGCATTTCCACCGTCTACATTGAAGTTTTTGACCGGGTGGAAAGCCCCACGCTGACCGGCAGGCTGTGCCGGCCCTTTTCCGACCTGATGCTGGTCCAGTGGCGGGAGCAGCTGGGCCTGTACCGGGATGCCCAACTGGTTGGCAGGCTGCTGTGACGCCGCGGCCGGGGCGCTCCATCAGCCTCTTCGTCGGCACCGACCACCACCCCTTTGACGGGCTGGTCCACTGGGCCGACGCCTGGGCCGCGGCAAACCCGGCGGACACCGTCACCATCCAATACGGGCACAGCACGGCACCCGCCATTGCGGCAGGCTTCGATTTCATGCCCCCGGACCGGATGCGCGGGCTCCTGGACTCCAGCGACATCGTCATCACGCACGGCGGGCCGGCCACCATCGCCGACGCCCGTGCGGCCGGGCACCTGCCGCTGGTCCTCCCCCGGGACCCGGCCCGGGGGGAACATGTGGACGACCACCAGCAGCGGTTTACCCGCTGGGCCGGCGCCCGCGGGCTCGTCACCTGTGTGGCTTCCCAGGAGGAACTCTCCGGCCGGGTCTTCGCCAGTGCCGAAACCGGCGCCGGCACCCGCATCGATGACGGCGGGGACGCCCCGGAAACCGCGGAAACGGCCATGCAGCTGACCCGGCTGCTTGACCGGAACCGGGAACAGGCCAACAAATCATCCGCCGGGGCGCCCGTGGTCCTCTATGCCGCGGCCGCCGCGCCCGCACTGGTGGCGGAACTGTGCCGGGAGCTGGTGCAACGCACCAACGTGGCAGCCATCGGCAACACGCGGGCCATCTGGGAACAGGGAATCCTCCGGAACAACGATTGCAGTTGCGGCGTGCCGTTCCAGTCCTGCGAATTCTGGCAGGAAACCGGGAAGATGGCCTTTGGCGGCTGGTCCAAGCTTGACGTTGAGCTGCTGTTCACGCTCAGGAAAGTGGTGGAAGGCCGTGCGGTCACGGCCCGCAGCACCCTCAAGACGGAGTCCAGGGGGCTGCGGCTGCTCCTGGCCGACTACTCGGAGCCTTACCACGCGATCTTTTCGGCCGTCAGGGAAGTCAGCGGCGCCGACGTCGTCCTGCACACCGACACCGACGCGTTCCTGGCCCTCGCGCTCAGCCACAACCGGGAAATTGACCTGCGCTACCTCGACGCCCTCGCTGTCCAGCCCGACGGCGCCGCACCCCCGCACCGGGGGCCGGGCCCGCTGTGGCAGCGCTGGATGCTGCGGCGGCGGGGCATTCCCGAGGCGGCCCTGCCGCGCCGGTTCCAGCCCGGCACGCCCGACGTGATGGATGCCGTCTGGTCCAGGCTGGGGCTTACCGGCGGTGTTTCTGGGGGCGGTGGTTCCGGGGGCGCTGTCTCCGGGGGCGCTGGTTCCGGGGGCGCTGTCTCCGGGGGCGGGCCGCAGGTTGCCGGATTGCCCGGCCGGCACATGATTTCCGCGCACGGCTCGTGAGACGGGATGCCATGCCACGCGTAAGCGCCATCATCGCCACGCGGAACCGCCCGGACATGCTGCGGGAAGCCATTGCTTCGGTACTGGGGCAATCCTTCGTGGGCTTCATCGAGGTCCTGGTGGTGTACGACCAGTCCGTTCCGGATGCGTCGCTGGCCTTTGAATCAGCCACCCGTTCCGTGCGCGTCCTGCCCAACGCCCGGCAGCAGGGCCTGGCCGGGGCGCGCAACACCGGGATCGAAGCGGCCACGGGCGACTTTGTGGCATTCTGCGATGACGATGACTACTGGCTGCCGGAAAAGGTCACCGCACAGCTCCAGGCCCTGGCGGCGCACCCCGGGGCCGAGCTGGCGTCCTGCGACATCTGCGTCCACTACGACGGTGAATCCCACCGCCGCCGGCTGGGCAGGTCCCTGGTTACCTTTGCCGAGCTGCTGCGGGACCGGCACACCGAACTTCATCCCTCCACCTTTCTCATGCGGCGGGATTCGGTGGTGCAGGGCTTTGGACTGGTCAGCGAGGTGGTGCCGGGCGGTTTCGGTGAGGACTATGAATTCCTGCTGCGCATTGCCCGCAGAAATGCCGTGGTCCATGTCGAAAGCGCCCTGGCCGTGGTCCGGTGGGGCGGGCAGTCATTTTTCTTCCAACGCTGGCAAACCATGTCCGACGGCCTCAGCTGGATCCTGGAACAGTACCCGGAATTTGAGCGGTCCCCCGCCGGATCTGCCAGGCTCCGGGGCCAGATTGCCTTTGCCCAGGCGGCCTTGGGGCAATGGAACACGTCCTTGCGGTGGGCGGCCTCCGCCACGCGGCGCAACCCCTTTGAACTGCGTGCCGTGCTGGCCGTGGCCTGCCGCCTGGTCGGCCCCGAACGGGTCATGCAGGCGCTCCACAGGCGCGGCAGGGGAATTTAGCCGCGCATCGCAGGCTGAGTGAGGTGGACGACGGTCAGACGACGTTCCCGGTTTGCCTTCCTGGTTTCCTCCCTGTTGAAGGCGCTTCATTGTTCTGACGCGGCAGGGCCGGATGGCATCGCCTTGAGGAATTCAGTGTCAAGTCCCGGGTTTGGCAGAGAGTTAATTAGACGCGTTCCATCGTTTTGATGGCGGGCAGGTTTGTGTAGTAGTTGGCTTCTGCTTCCACGGGCGGGATGTAGTCGATTTCCCCGTGGAGCCGTCGGTGGTTGTATCAGTCGATGTATTCGGCGACGGCGATTTCAAGGTCGTTGATGCCCGTCCATGGCCCCTGGTTTCTCACCAGTTCGGCGTTGAAGAGTGAGTTGGGGGCTTCGGCCATGGCGTTGTCGTAGCCGGTCAATGGCTGGGAAAACGCGATGAGCGAGTCGTTCTGGTCAACCCTCAAGGCTGAATTCTCCGACCGACGGGTCTGGCACACGCGGGCCGAGGCCAGGCGTGAAGTCGCCCGCTGGATGGAGGTCGTCTACAACCGCCGCCGGCTGCACACGGCGCTGGGCATGGTCGCGCCGGTCGAATTCGAACAGGCCCTGCAAGAGGAAAACAACAACCAAGAAGCACTTACGCAAGCGGCGTGAGGCAGATCACGTGTCCACTACTTGCGGGGAACCCCAATCGTTTGGTCGTTGCTTGTCGTGGTGTCCATCTACCTTATGGGTAGCGGCCTGTTGAGGTCACTCTTCATACTCGGGTACCAGCCGCTGCCGGATTATCAGGAGGACTTGCGTGTCGGCAGCCTCTACATACTGGGCGGCTCCGCGGCGTCGCTGGCGGCGGCCATCTGGTCATTCCTGCGCGGCCATCCACACTGGGTCACGGCGTTCGTGGCAGCACCTGCGGTAGTAGTCGGTGGTGGCTCGTTGCTGTCGCCAACCGGCGGACTGCGTCAGCTAGCGGCACTCATTGCCCTGCCGGGTGCCGTAGCGGGAATGGTCGGCGGACTGGTGGACCGCGGCTACCGCCGAACCCGGTAGGGGTTGGTGATTCCTCGCCTGTTGGGCGCCGGTGGATCTCGCGGAGGCGCAGGAGGGTCATGCGGCGCTCGTGCTGGGTCGCCCTGACCGGGTCCCGTTCGTCGTTGAGATTGCGGAGCACTTTGGTACCGGGGTAAAGGTACGGGTCGACGAACTCAACCCTGGCCGCCTACTACCGGACATAACCGCATCTGCCGGCGTGATCCACCAGGACTCATGCAGCGATGTATTCCTGGCGGACGATTCCGCCCGTGGCTTTTTCGATGTAGCCGAAATCCTGGTCAGAATTCAGGACAACGGCGTCGTTGGCAACGGCGTAGGCGGCGATCAGACAATCAAATGCAGCTGCAGCACGCATCAGCCCGTTGTCCCACAGGGCCTGCTGAATATCCAGTACAGATTTTTCGCTGGGGTGCTTCCAGGCAGCCAGGAGTTCGTCCATGTCTTCCCTGAGCTCGCGGTACTCCGCGGCGGATCGCGCAGAGTGGCAGTACTCCAGCACCTGGGGCGGGCAGGTGATGATGAGGTGCTGGGGGGAAAGTTCCCTGAGCCGCTTGGCGACGGCTGTGCTACCTGCGGCTTTTTGCCACACGCTGTTGTCGACCAAGTAGATCGTCACAATGAATCTCGTTGAACGGGAGCTGAGCTCTGTCCAGCTGGCGGCGCCGACTTTGCTTCAGAGAGCGCTTCAGCGGGAGGGGTGATCGTTGGCGCGTCGATCTGGCTCGGCTCGAACCGTCGGGCAATGATGCGTTCAATGGCGGCAGGCTGCCGGCGCACCGCAATCAGGGTCCGCAGGGCGAGATCAACAGTCTCACGATTCGAGGTGGTCCCGGTCAGCTGTTTGGCCTGCTGGAGTTCGTCTCGGTCGATGTCAATTGAGGTGATGGCCATGGTGCCTCCTTTGGCTTATATAGATGACTATATAAGAAGGTGCATGGAGTTGTACAGGTTACTGACCGCCCCCGCACTCGGCCGGGTTTGCGCTGGTTGCGGATGAACTACTGGATGGTCTCAATGGTGGCCCCGCCACTGGATACTGCCATGCACGACGGGGACCAGAAATCTGTTCCGGGATGGATGTACGGGTCGACGAACCGCCCGCTTTCCTGCGACATCAGCCAGCGACTGCCTTCCCAATCAGCCCTTGGGGCGACCAATGCCCTCCACGCAGCGGCCGAGGGTGCGTCTACCAGGCGGTAGTCGCCACTGCCCACTGCCGAGTCCCAGTACGTCACAAATACCGCTTCATTGTCCAACACGAACGCCCCAACCTTTGTCAGCCATGCGGCGCGGCCCACTCCGGATGGATCAGTCGGGATCAACCGGCTGCCCGTCTCCGCAACGGCATAGGGCTTGTTGACCGACTTCGAGGCAGCCACCGAGGGGCCAAAGACCAGACCCGGGTCAGGGTAGCTTAAGGGGCCCGCCACACTGCCGGCGTCGTTATGGGCGTCCCAGGCCGTAACGTCGATATAGTCCCCGCCCGGGTAATAGTCCAGCCAATAGAGCCTCGAGTCGGGATTGGCAGTCCATCCCATGAGGATCAGGGTCGAGTGCAGCCGCGGATTGTTGGCCTGCCTTGACAGGCCCGCGATCCGCCGCCAGGCAGCCCGGTATTGCGCTGTGGTGAACTGCCCTTGGCTGACGCGCGCTTCCGGCTCATGAATATAGGACCAGTACGTCTCGGTCGTGGCGGGTGCCTGCCTGAACCAGTCGAGAAGCTGCTCGTCATAAGTGCCCGCCAGGACGTCGGCCGGCGGGGGCTGGAAGGAGATGATGAGGGATCTTCCCGCCAAGGGCTCCATGCTCTCCCAGCTTGCCGGGAGCAGGTCATCGAACTTGCGCACGGCACCCAAAGTGCCGAAGCGGGCCTCTTCACGCGCCAGCGCCATGGGGAGCGATCCGCACGAGGAGGACATTCCCAGGCTCGATCCGAAAACTGTCCGGCTGGCGGCCACGGGAGCAGGGGCGGCGCCGGGGATTTGCCTCATGGAAACTTCGTCGACGATGAGATGTTGCCCCGGTTTCAGTCCCCAGGACACCACACCCACGTCCACGGCCGGGCCGTCCACGGTGCTGGAATAAGTGAACTTCACGTGGGCCCAGGACGTGCCGGCCAGGTGGAAGGACCTGCCGGTGATGGTCCGGGCGCCGTTGCTTTGCGTAACCCGGAGCTGTCCGGTGATACCGGGGGTGTCGGTGCGCACCCACGCGCTGGGCGCATCATGGCTCCGCCAGCCCGAGGTGCCATTTTCCATGCCGCCGTTGACCACAATTTCGGCGGGTGCAGCGTGCCCGGGGAGTAGTGCGGCGGCGACCATCCACAAGGCCAGGACCAGCATCCGTCCGCCGGCCACTACACCACCATGCCCGCACCCACGGTCCTGTTGGTCCTCTCGTCCACCAGGACAAAGCCGCCGGTTTCCCGGTTCCGGCCGTACGGGTCAGCGAGCAGGGGTGTGGTGGTGCGCATCCTGATCCGGCCAATCATGTTCAACGCCAGCTCCCCGGCCGCTTCATTGCGGTGCAGCGAATTGATGTCCAGCTCATAGAACAGTTCCTTGACGAAGGCGCGCGTCCGGCGGGTGGTGTGCTTCACGGCATATTTTTGTCCGGGCCGCAGCGGCTCCTCACCCATCCACGCCACCATGGCGTCGATGTCCTGGGTGACGGCCGGCTGGTTGTGGGGCCGGCAGATCATGTCCCCGCGGGAGATGTCGATGTCATCCTCCAGCCGGACCGTCACCGACATCGGCGCGAACGCCTCCTGAAGCGATGTGCCGCCGAAGTCGATCGCGGCGATCCGGGACGGCAGCCCGCTGGGCAGGACAACGACGTCGTCGCCCACCTTCATGACGCCGCCGGCAATCCGGCCCGCATACCCACGGTAGTCGTGGCAACGGTTGGAATGCGGCCGGATCACGCATTGCACGGGAAACCTGCCGTCCACCAGGTTCCTGTCGCTGCCCACGTACACGTTTTCCAGATGGTTGAGCAGCGGCGCGCCTTGGTACCACGGCATGTTTTCAGACCGGGCCACCACGTTGTCCCCGGTCAGGGCCGAGACGGGAATGGTGGCCAGGTCGGGGATTTCCAGCTTCGCCGCAAACTCGATGAACTCCCGGCGGATGTCCTCATACACGTCCCGGTCCCACCCCACGAGGTCCATCTTGTTGATGGCCAGGACCAGGTGGGGCACCCGCAGCAGTGAGACGAGGAAGGCGTGCCGGCGGCTCTGCTCAACGAGGCCCTTCCGCGCGTCGACCAACACTATGGCGAGGTCCGCCGTGGACGCCCCGGTGACCATGTTCCTGGTGTACTGGATGTGGCCGGGGGTGTCCGCCACGATGAACTTGCGCCGGGCGGTGGCAAAATACCGGTACGCCACATCGATCGTGATGCCTTGTTCCCGCTCGGCCCGCAGGCCGTCCGTCAGCAGCGCCAGCTCGGTGTACTCGGCCCCCATGCCGGCGCTGGCCCGTTCGACGGCGTCGAGCTGGTCGGTGAAGATCGACTTGGAATCGTACAGCAGCCGCCCAATGAGCGTGCTCTTCCCGTCGTCCACCGATCCGGCCGTGGCAAACCTGAGCATGTCCATCAGAAATACCCTTCTTTCTTCCGGTCTTCCATGGCCGCCTCGCTGAACCTGTCGTCCCCCCGGGTGGCACCGCGTTCTGTGATCCGGGTGGCGCTGATTTCGGCAATGATTTTTTCCACCGTGTCCGCGTCGGAAAGCACCGCTGCGGTCAGCGTGGCGTCGCCCACGGTCCTGTACCGCACGTTCCTGACCGACGTCGGCTCGTCCTCGGCGGGCAGGCAGAAACGGTTGGCCGCAAACCACATGCCGTTCCGTTCGAAGACCGCCCGCCGATGCGCATAGTAGATGGGCGGGACGGCAATGTCCTCCTGGGCGATGTAGTCCCAGACATCGAGTTCGGTCCAGTTGGACAACGGGAAAACACGCATGCTCTCGCCGATGTGCACCTGCGCGTTGAAGAGGTTCCACAGCTCGGGACGCTGGTCCTTGGGGTCCCATTGGCCGAATTCATCCCGGAAGGAAAAGATCCGTTCCTTGGCGCGGGCCTTTTCCTCATCTCGCCGCGCACCGCCCATCAGCGCGTTGAAGCCATTTTTGGCTGCCGTTTCCAGCAGCACGGGCGTTTGGATCCGGTTCCTGGAACCGCTGCGGTCCTCATGGACAACGTTCCTGTCGATGGCGTCCTGCACGGAGCCCACCACCAGGTTGACCCCGTACGTGGCAACGCACACGTCACGGAACTGCAGGACCTCGGGAAAATTGTGCCCGGTGTCAATGTGCAGGACCGGGAAGGGAATGGCCTGCGGCGCGAAGGCCTTGGCCGCGAGGTGGAGCATCACAATCGAATCCTTGCCGCCGGAGAACATCATGGCCGGGCGCTCCACCTCCGCCACCACTTCCCGGATGATGTAGACGGCCTCCGCCTCCAAGACCTGCAGCTGGGATTGGTGCCGGCTCGGGCCCGCGTCGAAAGCATGGTTCACGTCTTGCTCCTGTCCCCCGGGGAGGGTTTCACTAGTCGGTGTCGTGGTTCGTCCAGGCAAGGGCATGCAGCATCAGGGCGGCAACGTCCTGGTGGCAGAGCAGCAGGTCCGGCAGGTACGGCACCGCCTGGTTGTACAGCAGCGCCGAGCCGTTCATCCTGCTGGCGTGCATGCCGGCCTCGCGTGCGGCAAACACCGGCGCTGCCGAATCCCATTCGTACTGCCCGCCGGCGTGGACGTACGCGTCCGCTTCACCCGTGGTGACCAGCCAGGCCTTGTACCCGGCCGAGCCCATGGGCAGCAGCTCGGCATCGAGATATTCGGCAAGCCGTTCGGCACAGTCCGGCGGCCTGGTGCGGGAGACCGCGATGCGCAGGCGGTCCCTGCGGCCGCCGCCATGAATGGGCTGACGGTGGCCGTCGCCAATCATGCAGCCTTCGCCGGGCACGGCCACGGCGCCCGCCACGAGCTGTCCGCTTTCCCACAAGGCCACGTGGACGGCCCAGTCCGGCCTCCCTTCGGAGAACTCCCTGGTCCCGTCCAGCGGGTCGATGATCCAGACCCGGCCGGCCGAGAGCCGCTCCGGGCTGTCCGCCGCTTCCTCGGAGAAGATGGCGTCACCCGGGCGCTCCCGCCGCAGCGCGGAGTCCAGGAATTCCTGGGACATCGCGTCGCCCTTGTCCTTCAGCGCCCGGCCGGACAAGTGGCTGGCGGCAGCGTGCTCCTGCAGCTGCACCAGCAGCTCGCCGGCGTCGCGCGCCAGGCTGACGGCAAGCGCCTGGTCCTGGCAGGTGCGCAGCGTCACCGGGACCCGTGTGCCAGGGTCCTTCACCAGCTGGTGGACAGCCATTAGTACGCCCCCTTCGGATTCACGAGCATCCTGGCCGTGCGGAGGAGGATCAGCAGGTCCCCGGCCAATGACCAGTTTTCAACGTAGTAAAGGTCCAGCCGGACGCTGTCCTTCCAGTTGAGTTCAGAGCGGCCGTTGACCTGCCACATGCCGGTCAGTCCCGGCTTGATGTAGAGCTTGCGCCGCACGGTGGCCTCGTAGGTGTCAACCTCGCGGGCCAGGGCCGGGCGGGGGCCAACAAGGCTCATGTCCCCCATCAGCACATTCCATAATTGCGGCAGCTCGTCCAGGGAGTATTTGCGCATCCACCGGCCCACCCGGGTGACCCGGGGATCGTCGCGCAGTTTGAACATGGGGCCGGAAGCTTCATTGCCCGCCAGCAGCCCGGCCAGGTCGGCCTCGGCCGTCGGGACCATCGACCTGAACTTGTAGATGATGAATTTCCCGCCGGTGCGCCCAATGCGTTCCTGCCGGAAAAACACGCTGCCGGGGCTGTCGTGGCGGATCAGGATGGCCAACACGGCAAAAAGGGGCAGGAGCGCCACCAGCGCAGCGGCGGAAAGCACCACGTCCAGGAGGCGCTTGAGTACATGCTTGGGTCCCGTGTACTGGGGAAGTTCCACATGCATCAGCGGCAGGCCCTCCACCGGGCGCGCATGGATCCGCGGGCCGGCCACGCTGGTCAGCCCCGTGGCCAGGACCAGCTCGGTGGCGGATCCTTCCAGGTCCCAGCCCAGCCTTTGGAGGAACTTGCTGCCCCGGTTCACGGGCCCGGCCACAATCACGGCGTCAGCGTTGAGCCGCTCCACGGCCTTGACCGCGGTCAGGATCGAGGCCACGACAGGTATGCCCTGGCCGCCCACCTCCAGGAATTTTTTTCGGTTCCCCTCCGGCAGGGCGGCCCCGATGACCTCGTAGGCGGCCCCGGACTTTTTCTGGATTTGCCCGATCACATATTCCACGTCACCGCGGCGGCCCAGGACAATGACGCGGGAGAGGAAGTGGCCAAACTGCCGTTGCCGGGTCAGCCACTGCCGCAGGCCCCAGCGAGAGACAAGGAGCCCGGCAATGCCCAGCGGAAGCGCCAGGCCAATGTAGCCCCGGGCCACTTCGAGCTCAAACGCGAGCGCCAGCATGGCCATGGTGCCCAGCACGGACACCGTGGCCGAGGTGACCCGCCGGTACTCATCCAGCCCGATCCCCACCACGCGGGCATCGCGGCTGCGGTAGGCACTGAGGATCGCCAGCCACAGGACGGCCACGGCGAAGGACAGGTGCACGTAGTCGACCTTCAGCGGGCCGAGGACCATGTGGCCGCCGGCGGCGCCAAACCGCAGGAATGACGCCAGCAGCAGGACGGCGGCCAGCACAATGATGTCTGAGGCCCACAGCAGGTACCGGTAGCGTGCGGCCCAGGGGGCCCCGGACTCGCGGGCAGTGGATCGGAGGCCGGCCGGGTGTTGTGCCCGACCGGTTTTTTCCTGGGCAGCCGCATCAGCGGGGCCGTCCAGGGGGCTCAAGGCAGTCCCCTGGGATCTGAGACGGTGAAACGGGGGACCGGCGACGGCTGGGGGAAAGCCTTGGTCTCAGAAGGCTTTTCCGCCGCCGGCCCCGACCTGGGGAGCAATCCATCCACCGGGAGGTATTTCCCGGGATGAACGGCTCGGGTGCGGGGATCGCGAATCAGGGCCGCGAAGGGGATGGATTGGGGCGTCTGCCAATTGTGGTTCCAGTTGCCAGACAGCATTCCCAAGACCCCCTGAGACCCGACGATTCGTATCGAAAAGTTGCTATGGCTCAACGCTATTGCGGCCTGCCGCGCTGCACACGCGTAGCCTTCACTCGACTTCAGCCCGGCTGCTACGCGGACGGCATGCGGGACTACTTGCTTCGCTCCCGCCGTCCACCGATTGCCGCGTGGGTGCCCCCGGCAGGGGCCCGGGCCCCTCGTGCCCACCACTCGGGAGCGGCAAAAATTACGCATTTCCGGTGCCCGGCCGGGCTGGCACAATCTCCGGATATGGACATCTGGATGGGAGCCGCCGCCTTCGGTGTGGGGATCGTCGTCGGCCTGACCGGCATGGGAGGCGGGGCATTGATGACGCCGGCCCTGGTGCTGGTTTTTGGCGTGCCCCCGCTGGCTGCCGTGTCCAGCGACCTGGTGGCCAGTGCCGTGATGAAACCCGTGGGCTCGCTGGTGCACCTGCGCCGCAGGACGGTGAACCTGGAGCTGGTCAAGTGGCTGGCGGCGGGTTCCGTGCCGGCGGCGTTTGGCGGCGTCCTCATCCTGAAGTGGATGGGTCCGGGCGACGCCGTGCAGGACGGTGTGCGCAACGCCCTGGGCGGCGCCTTGCTGCTTTCCGCGACGCTGTTGGCCGTCCGTTCCTACCTCAAGCTGGTCCAACGGTCCGCGGCACGCCCGGGCCCGCCGGCGTCGGACGCGCCCCCGCGCCTTCGTCCCCGGCCGGTGCCCACCGTGTTGCTGGGCATGCTTGGCGGCGTGGTGGTGGGCATGACCTCCGTGGGTTCCGGATCCATCATCATCATCGGCCTGATGGCGCTGTACCCGGCCATGAAGGCCAGCCAGCTGGTGGGGACGGACCTGCTTCAGGCCGTCCCGCTCGTGGCTGCGGCCGCCCTGGGGCACACCCTGTTCGGGGACCTGGACCTGGCCCTGACCGTTCCCCTGCTGTTGGGCAGCATCCCGGGCGTGTACCTGGGGGCCCAGCTCTCCAGCAGGCTGTCCGGCGGGATCATCAGGCGGGCCCTGGCGTTTGTGCTGCTGGCCTCCGGGCTGAAAATGCTTGATTTTCCCGACCAGGCCACGGCGATCGCGCTGGCACTGCTGCTGCTTGCGGCCCCGCTGGCGTGGATGGCGGTGCGCCGCCGGCACGGCCTGCCGGCCCTGGCCACCACGGAGAACCGACGACGCCGGGCGGCCGCTGTCGGCACCGGCCCGGCGGAAGGGGGCACTGCCCACCATGGCGACTGAACAATCCGGGGCCCCCGCTGCCGTGCTGGCCCTCTCCGGCGCACGGCTCGATGAACTGGAACTGCTCACCGGCGGGCTCCTGGCCCCGGCCGACGGCTACTGCCTGCCGCACGCCGTCCCCGGCCACTGGCCCGCACCGCTCACCCTCGCCGTCCCGCCGGACCTGGGGCGCGACGCCGTTGCCCGGGGCTGGCTGCTGGTGGGCGACCCCGACGGGACACCGCTGGCCCGCCTGGGCGTGGAGGGTTCGCAGGCCTCCGCCGACGGCAGCTCCCTGTACCTGGCCGGCCGCCTGGCGGGCCTGCGCAGCGCCGAGCACCCGCCGGCCCGCAGGCTGCGCGTGACCGGGCCCCTGCACGCCATGGGACCTGGCCGTCCCGGGACCGTCGCTGCCGTGTTCTCCGAGACGCCCCGGCCGTGGCAGCTGGCCGAGGCCATGTCCACGGCATTGCGCGCCAAGTCCGTTCTCTGGCTCATCGCCCTCTGCGGACCGCAGCCGCACGGCCGGTACACCGTTGCACCGCTGCTGCACGAACTCGAATCCGCGGCAGCCCACATCGACGGGGCCCGGACAGGCCTGCTGGTGCTGCCCGCGGACCCGGTGGGCCCTTCCCCTCAGGACCGGGTGCTGAGGAAACAGGTGTTGGCCAACCTGGGGGCGGACCACACCCTGGACTGCACGGTTGCCGGTTCGACGCCCGGCCGGTCCCGGACCGGCGTCGGGAACCGGCACGACGGCGGCACCCCGGCACCGGCCGGCACCGTGGTGTTCCTGACCGGCCTTTCCGGTTCGGGCAAGTCAACCGTGGCCCGCGCCTTGGCGGAGCGGCTGCAACGGCACGCACCGTCACCGCCCATACTGCTCGACGGCGACGACGTGCGCAGGATCCTTTCGCCGGGGCTCGGCTTCTCCCGGGGCGAGCGGGAGGCCAACATCCACCGGATCGGCTGGGTGGCGTCGCTGGTCGCGGCCGCGGGCGGGCTGGCCATTTGCGCCCCGATTGCCCCTTTTGACGAAACGCGCAGGCAGGTGCGGGCCATGGCGGAGGGCGTGGGCCGGTTTGTGCTGGTGCATATTTCAACGCCCCTGCCGGTATGCGAGGCCAGGGACCGGAAGGGCCTGTATGCCATGGCCCGGCGCGGCGAGGTCCGGGACTTCACCGGGATTGATTCGCCGTACGACCATCCGCAGGATGCCGACCTTCACCTGGACACGAGCCGGATCACGGTTGGGGAGGCGGTGGAGCAGATCGTGCGGCTGCTCCAGGGCCCGGCCGGCGCAGCCCGTCAGGCTACTCCAGGGCCGCCCGCAGCTCGTTGCGGGACGTGACCCGCAGTTTCGAATAGACCTGGTACAGGTGGCCCTCCACGGTCCGGACCGAAATGTGCATCTTGGCCGCGATTGCCTTGTTGCTTTCCCCGGAGGCAGCCTCGGCGGCAATCTCCTGTTCCCGGACGGTCAGCACCTGGCCGTCTTCGCTCGTGACCCGGACACGGCCCAGCCTGAGCACACCCTCACGGATGAGCTGCTGGGCCAGCCGGCCGCCTTCCCTGTCTGCGTTTTCATTGGCGATCCGCAATGCCGCGCGGGCCACATCACGGGCCAAAAGGTCATCCCCCTGGTTGGCGGCCGCCCCTGCGGCCTCCAACAGCGTGGTGACATTCCTGGCCATGAGGCCCTTGCCAAATGCTTCACAAATCCGTGAGAGCGGGCCTTTCACCCGGCTGGCAACAGCCACCAGCCGTTGCGCACTCACGGCACTGCCCAGCCGCACGGCGGCGTGGCACAACATCATCTCCACGGTGGCCGTACGGAATTGCCGTTCCTGGTCGGCCATGGCCAGCAGCCTCACGATTGCCTTGTCCGCCGAGGACAGCTCGGCCGTGGCCAGCTCCACGAAGTACCTGCACCCCACCCCCACGAGCCGCGACGATGCGGGGGCGGCGGGCACCTCGTTCAAGTGGAGCCAGGCAATGTCGGTGTCCCCCTTCAGCGCATAGGCATACGCGATGGCTGCGCACGCCAGCGCATGGGTCCCCGACTCGCCCAGCTGGGCCAGTTGGCTGGCCACGGGCACCAGGTGTTCCAAGGCCTTGTCCGCCCTGCCGCAGCAGGCGTCCACGAGTCCTTCCGCCAGTTCCTCATAGGCGGTGAAGCGTGCCCCTACGAAAGTACAGGCCGGCGCGCGGGACAGTCCCGGGGTGGGACCCTCGGCCGTCAGCGAGACCACCACGGCGAACATCAGTGCGGAGTCTGAAATCCTGGGAATGTCCCCGGACATGTCCGGAGGCAGCTCGCGGAGTCCAATTTCCTCCGCAACGTTGAAGGCGTCGGTGACCCGCCCGGTGAGGATCCAGGCTCCCACCAGCCAATGCGCGGCCCGGGTGCGCATCCCGCTGCTGCCGTTGCGGTACAGCCGTTCAAGCTCCAGGGCGGCCTCATAGTAGCGGCCGGCGTGCATCAACTGCTTCACCGTCGCCATGGCCAGCTCTTCCCCCAGGAGGCTGGGGACGGTCCCGTCCCCAGCGTTCCCGGGCACATCCCCGCCGGCCGGACCCGCCACTGCTTCCTCGGCGTCGAGCCGCTGCCGGACCTGCTCCAGGATGTCAAAGGGATCGAAGCCGGCATGTTCCTGCCCGCGGGAGAGGCCGCACCGCAGCAGCATCAGCTCCGTCCATTCCGCGAGCGGCAGGTGGCCAAGCTCAAGGTCGGGGTCAAACGCCACACTGCGTGCCTTGGCATATTCGCCCAGGGCCACCAGCGCCCGGACTGTCTCGGTCACCCTGCCGGCCTGCCGCGGACGGCGGGAGACGGTCTTGGCAATCCGCAGTGCTTCGCCGGGAAAGCCGGCCGTGGTGGCGTCATGTGCCGCCGCAATGGCGGCTTCGTCGTCGAGCGGGATGCCGCAGTCGATCGCCCACGCGGCCAGGTCGAAGCTCATGCCGCCCGGCCCCGATGCGCTGTCCATGGATCGCTGGACCATGCCCAGGAGTTCGCGGCTGTGCCCCGTGGGCACCTGCGCGCGAAGCACCTGTTCCATGAGCCGGTTGGCGAGCCTGACCGTGGCTGACTCGTGGTGGTCCACCACCAGATAGCCGCGCTGCTGCAATGAATCGACGTGCTCGCCGTCGCACAGGGCCATCAGTTGGTTCAGCGGCAGCCCCCCGGACAGCGCCAGCAATTCGGCCACCGTGCGCTCCCCCGCGGAAACGGACCGGAAGGCCGCCATGACGGTGTCAATGCTGCCGGGGCCGCAGGCAAAGGGGGCACCCGTGACAATCCAGATCCCCTCCCGCTTGACCAGCGTGCCCGCGGTGACCTGTTCGTGGATGATGACTTCCAGGAACCGGGGGTTGCCCCCTCCCCCGGCCCACAACGCCCGGACTGCCGATTTGGAGACCTTCGCCCCCAGCAGCGCCTCCAGCCATTGCCCCGTTTCCACCTCGGTAAACGCATCCACGTCCACCCGTTTGATGAGCCCGTCCCGCCACAGGCCCACGATCTCGGAAGGCGCCGCGGGAAGCGACTCGCTGGCGGCCAGCAAAAACACCACCCCCGTGGCGGCCAGCTGCGTGATGACCATGGCGGAGCGTTCGTCGGCCTGGTGGATGTTGTCCACAAAGAGGACAATCCTGCGTCCCTTGGCACGGTCCTTGAGAAGCTGCGTCACGCTGCGCAGGACCACCAAGGGGTTGTCGGGCGGCATCTCCCCCAGATCGGCCATGATGGGGTTCAGGGCCCCGAACTCCATCCTGGCGGTGACGGAAGTGCACCGGAGGGACAGCACCAGGACGTCCGGGCCAATGTGCTCAATGATCTCGCGGGCAATGAACGTTTTGCCCACCCCGTAATCCCCCACCAGGATGACGCCGTTGCTCTCCTCGTTGCGGAGCTCTTCAAGGACCGAGTTGACCACGGCGTCGCGGCCCAGCGCAGCCGTGGCACCTTCGACTTCGCTGCCAGGAACAGCCCTTTGACTTCTGGTGCCTGCAAATAATGCAGTAGTCATGTGTGCCACGGGTGAGACCTTCTATTCACTAACAAGAGTCATTTGAATGCCCAATGAATAGACTATGAAGCCGCGGCCGCGTTGACACGAGTGGTCGCTACTCGACTTCCAAGTACTCAGCCCGGCGGCGACGCGCAAGTGTACTTGTTTTTGACCAAGTGGAGCGGCCGCCACACCCGTACCCGGGCAGCTTTCCGCCCCGCATCATCCCCTGCGCGGCCGCTATTCCAGCGGGATCCCGGGCAGGTCTTCGCGGCCGCCCACGCCCAATTTCGCGTAGACCCTGTACAGGTGGCCCTCCACGGTGCGGATGGAGAGGTTCAGCTGCGCCGCGATTTCACGGTCGGTGCGTCCGTCCACAGCCAAGGTGGCCACCTCGCGTTCGCGCCGTGTCAGCCTGGTCGACTCCGGCCCTCCGGCGTGCCCCGCCGGTTTCACGGCCGTCTGCCCCGCCGTATGCCGCGCCGTGGCCGCCGCCGCATGTCCCGCCGCTGCATGTCCCGCCGTTGCCGCCGGTGTTTTTGGGGTGGTGCCCCGGACACGGCCGGATTCCGGCATTCCCAGCCGCTCCGCCACCTTGCGCAGGCCCTCGCGGGCACGGCGCAGGTCCTCCTCGTTTCCGGCCCCTGCCAGCAGCGGGACCGACAACGCCAGGGCCCGCTCGGCAAAACCGAACAGGCCCGCAGCAGCCAGGGCCTCACCTGCCGCGGCCAGGAGCTGTCCGTCCCTGGCCCCCAGTGCGCGGGCGTACCCGCACAGGGCCCGTGCCCACTGGCCCTCGACGCCGGACGCCACCCGCTCCAGCCGGGGCACCACGCTTTCATCGCCGAGTTCCAGGGCAAGGGCCAGTGCGTTCAGTTCCAGGGTGGTGGAGCCCTCGGCGAGCGCCGCGTCGGCGAGGGCCACCAGCCCAACGGGGGTCCCGGCGTCGTGCCTCAACAAGTACCGCGCGGCAGCCAGGTAGGCGCGCTCGTGCGAGAGCACCACGAACATCCCGGTCCCTTCCACGTAGGCACCGGCCAGTTGTTCCGCCAGCTCCCACCGCCCCAGCCTGGCCGCGGCGTAGGCCGCCATGGCAGTGCAGAGGCCCAGCAGCTGCTGCGGGTCGCTGAGCCTGAGGGCATCCACACCGGCCAGGAGCAGGTCCAGGCCGTCGGCAACCTTGCCCCCGCGCAGGAATGCCATGCCGCGGACCACGTTGGCGCCGCCGCCGAAGGAGAACACCACGGGGCCGTCTTCCAGGGAAAACTCCTCCAGCACCTTTGCCGCCCCCTGCCAGTCCCCGCAGCACATGGCCGCGGCCAGGTGGCGCAGCAGGATGGTCTCGGGGAGGAAGAAGACGTCGTTGTCCTCCTCGTGCTCAATGGCATAGGCCTCGGCGGCCCGCGCCATGCCCTGCTCGGGGAAGCCCTGGGCGGTCAGGCGCTCCGAGTCCATGGTCAGGACCATGGCACGGTTCAGGCGGACGGCTGACTCGCTCATCCCTTCGCTTTCCACAACCCCCGCCATGGGCGCCTCCATGGCCGAATAGTGGCCCTGGCGCGAAAGCATCATGAGTTCGATCAGCAGCGCCCCGGACTCGCTGAGGCCCCTGATGGCCTCGGCCTCCGCTGGGTTCGCCTGCGCCAGTTCTTCACCCTTGCTGCGCAGGACGGCGGCATCCCCGGCCAGCGCATCGACGGGCATGCCCAGGGCAGACCGGGTGGAGGCGCGCAACAGGCTGCCGAACAGCAGTTCCTGGTGGTTCCGCGACTCCTGGACCGTCGATTCCATCAGGGCCAGGGCGCCCTGGTAGTCACCCATGTTGTAGTGCGCCCGCGCCCTCACCACGGTGGCGCGGAGCCGGTGGTCCCGGCCGCGGATCTGGTTCGCCAGTTCCAGCGCCGTGGTGGACTGGTAGATCTTGCTGGCCAGCACGGCGGCCGCCAGCAGCCTGTCGTCGGGGACCTCAATGCCGATCTCCAGGGCCCACACCACGCGGCGCAGCATTGCCTCGGTGTTGACGGGATCGTCGTCCAGGCGGCCGATCAGCTGTTCGTGGAGCCGCCGGCTTTGCGTCATGGGCACCATGTCCCGCACCGCTTCGCCGTAGATGGGGTTGGCCAGTCCCAGCAGGCGGGAGGGCGGGGCGCCGTACTGGACCAGGTGCCAGTCCAGCAGTTCCCGGACCGCGGCGGGGCCCACCAGCTCCTCAATGGCGGCATCCTCCACCGGCTCGGAAAGTGCTATCAGGTTCAGGGCCTCCGAGGCCGTCTTGGAAATGCCACGGAGCTCGCGGCGCACCGCCTCCTCCAGGTCGGGGCTGTGGATGGGCGCATTCGGGTCAACCGACCAGCTGCCGCTGCGCCTGGCCAGCGAACCGAGCTCCACGGCCTGTGTCACCAGCAGGCGCAGGAAGAGCGGGTTGCCCCCGGACAACGACCAAAAGTGCCAGCCCGTGGCCCGCAGCACCCGCCCGCCCAGCATGGCCTCACAGAAAGCGTGCGCCTGTTCCTGGTCCAGCGGGCCCAGCACAATGTTCTCCGCCATCCCCGCGGTCCATAGTTTGGGCAGCGGATCCGGCAGCCTGTGGTGGCTCCAATGGGTCGCCACCAGGTTCACCGTCCCGGAGCGGACCAGGCTGACGATCAGCTCGGCCGTGGCCGGGTCCATGGCATGGGCGTCGTCGACCAGGATGAGGGGCAGGTCCTGGCTGGCGGGGGCTGGACCTTGGCTGGCCGGGGCGGCGTCCGGGCCTGCTTCCGGGCGGGCCTGGGCGGCTGGCGCCAGCCCTTCCTGCCTCCGGCGCAGTTCTGCCAGCACCGCCCGCAGCACGGCCATGCGGATGCTCGCCGAGCCGCCGTCGACCGTGGAAAAATAAGGCGCCATGACGCCAAACGGGACCTTCGCCAGCGAGTGTGAGCCGCGGAGTGACAGCACCGGAACGTGCTCGCGCGCGACGGCGGCCAGCTCGCGCAGGATCGTGGACGCGCCAAAGCCGTTTTCGGAGGTGACGAAGACGGCTCGGCATCCCTCGGAGCGGATGGCCGAGACGATGTCGGCCAGTTCGCTCTCCCGGCAGAACGGCGGTTTCAGCAGTGTCCGCGGTTTGCCTGCCGGTGTGCCGGGTCCCGTCACAAATCCATCCCCTGCTCAAGTTCCGAACGCGACGTGATGCCCACCTTGGCAAAAACCTGGTACAGGTGGCCCTCGACGGTGCGGATGGAGACGCCGATCCGGGAGGCAATTTCGCGGTTGGCCATGCCCTTGACCGCCAGCGCGGCGACCTGCCGTTCGCGCGCGGTCAGCGGGACCGCCGCGTGGTGGGGCATGATGGGCAGCACCGGGACCTGCTGCGCCAGCGCGTCGAGGCGGCGCTGGGCCTCTCGGGACAGGCGTGCTTCGCCGGCGTTCCGGGCCAGGTCCAGGGCCACCACGGCACACCGGGATTCGACGGCGGCCAGCTCCAGGGCGTGCGCCCCTTCAGCGGCTTCCAGCGCCAGGGCGGCGCTTCCCCTCCGGTGGGCCCGGGCCAGCGCCACGTTCACTGCGGCCATGGGCCCCTGCCGCTTGAGCGAGGTTTCCTCCAACAGCCGGTACTGCTCGTTGGTGCCGTTGGTGGTGGCCCCGAAAAGGCTGATGGAGGCGGAGGTGAAGCGGCCCTTGGCAATGTCGATTTCCGCGCTGGCGACGAGTTTCGCCGCGGCATGCGGGTCATCCAGCCAGCGCAGGGCCATCAATTGGAAGAACTCGGCCATGGAGCGGTTCACCCACATGGTTTGCGGTGCGGTGTTGCCGGCCTTCGACAGGTAGCGGAGGGCACTTGTCACGTCATTAATTTGCGCAAAGGCAAATGCCAGGGCGGAGTAGACCAATTCCAGGCTGTTGTAGGTGTCGCGGATTTCCAGTTGGGCTGCTGCCACAAGCAGCACGTCCGCTGCCTGTGCCCCCCGCCCGGCGTAGACGTAAGCCAGCCCCAGTGCCAGTTCCATGACTCCGCCCCGGTACTGTGCCAGGTGGGAAGTCTGCTCAACGGCATCCTTCATGATTGATTCGCAGGCCCTCCACTGCCCTGTCCATGTCAAGGCCAGGATCAGGGCCTTCAAGTGCCAGTCCCCGCGGCGCAGCACAACATCGTGTTCGGCAGTTTCCGCGCGGACGGCCTTCGAAAGGGCCACCGCGTCAAGCTCGCGGCCAGTTGTGACCAGGACCATGGCCAGCATGCTGGTGCAGTTAAGCCGGTATTGCCGGTCACTCGGGTCCTTGCTGCCGGCCAAAAGCTCGGGTCCGGCCTGCGAAAACTCCCCGCGATGCACCTGGAACTCAAAGCGGGCCAACTTCAGGAGCTTCCCTGCCCGGACGGTCACCTCATCGCCAGGGTCTGCCTGTTCAATGCGCCAGGCGAGGTCGGCCAGGAGCTCTTCAATTCGCGAATAACCATCCGGCACCCAGAGCAGCGAACTTGACAGCTCCGCGGCCCAGGCCGCGTACTCCTTCAAGGTCAGGCCCGACAGAACGTCCGGGGAAACGCCGTCGAGCGCCTCCACGGCCTTGGCGTAGTTCGCCAGGAGCCCATACGCCTGGCTGCGGACCTGCGCCGCCTGGACTTCGCGGGCGTGTCCGCGCGGAATGTGGGCACAACAGGCCAAGGCAAGCTGCGGGTCAAAATAGTTCACCGCAGCGCGGGCCGCGGCCAGCGCGGCCTTTGGTTTCAGGACCATGCCGGCGTCGTGGACCCAGGCGGCGAACGTCAGCAGCTGCTGCTTGTCCATGGAGGCCGGGTCCAGCCCCAGCACCCCGGACATTTCCTGGAACCGCACGGCCTTTTCATCCGCGGTGAGCTGGTTCCGCAGGGTTTCGCCGATGTACGGCTCGGCCAGCGTGACCGTGCTGTTCAGCCCCGGGCTGATGGACAGGAATCCCCGTTCCTCGAGCTCGGACACGGTTTCTGGGCCCAGTGCGCGCAGTGCCACCGACAGCGGCACCTTGCGCAGCAGCGCGAATTTTTCCAGCCCGACGCGCACCGGTTCCGGCAGGCGGGCCAGCCTGGACCTGACCAGCTCCGGCAGAATGTTGCCCGATGTGGTGCGCCGCGGCCCCACCAGCACCCAGACGCCGCCGTGCTGCCGCAGCGTCCCGCTGGTGTAGTGCTCATGCACCAGGGCCTCGAGCACCAGCGGATTGCCGGCGCTGGAGGTGTAAAAGGTGGACACGACCGACTCGGCCACGGCGCCGTCGAGGGCCCTTGACAGCAAGATGCGCACCTCCGCCCGTGAGAAGACGTCGATGCGCTCGGTGGCCATGAGCCCGTCCTTGACCATCCAGACCAGGTCCTCCGGCAGTTCGGCCGTGCTGCGCACCGTGACCAGCAGCTTGGCCGTGCCGCTGAGCACCAGCTGCATCAGGACGCCCATGCTCGCCGTGTCAATGCCGGGCAATTCGTCCAGGAAGATGACCACAGGCCGGCCCCTGGCATCGTCCCTGATTAGGTCCACCAGCAGTTGCAGGACGGCCGCGGGCGTCTCCAGCTGGCGGTCACTCAGCCTGGCCATCAGGACATTGAATGCGCCGTAGGGTATGTCGGTGTCCGAACCGCTGCCAAAAAGGCGGATGACGTGCGTGGTTGCCAGGATCCGTTCCTCAACCCGGCGCGACAAGGTGGTTTTCCCCACCCCGGCGGGACCGATGACGGCCACGCCTTGAAGATGTGCGTTGTGAAGGTGGCCCATGACTGCGTTGACGGCGTCCTGCCGCACCAAGGAAGACCAACGGCGCCGTTCCTCGGCACCCATGGCCCTTCGCTGAGACCGCAGCTCCCGCCCGTTGTTACGTTGAGGTGCTACGTCTCCCCACACGCTTGTCATGCCCAAACAACCCCTTTGCCACGAGGGACCCGTGCGAACCCCAATATCCGCACGTCTGTGACTAAAGCCGATTATAACAGCGATATTTCGTCGTCTGTGGGCAAGATAACAATCCGTGAAGCACCATCCGCCTCCCCGGGCACCGCATTTGGGGCCGCTCAGCCCCCGGCGCCGTGGAATTTTTGCTGGGCGGAAACCAGTCCGTCAGTGATGAGTTGCTCGGCAGCGTCGGCTGCGGCGCCGATGAGGAACGGCAGGTCCTTGTTTTCCGTGGAGGAAAAATCCTTCAACACGTGGCTGGCGGCATCCGACCGGCCGGGCGGGCGTCCCACGCCGGCACGGACGCGGTAGTAGTCCTTGGTGCCCAGGGCCCGGGACATGTCCCGCAGGCCGTTGTGGCCGCCTTCGCTGCCGCCCAGTTTTAACTTGACCGTGTCAAAAGGGATGTCAATTTCGTCATGGATGGCGACCACATGGTCGGCCGGGACGTCGAAGAATTTGGCGAGTGCCGCCGTCGGGCCTCCAGCCAGGTTCATGAAGGTGCCCGGTTTGGCCAGGATGAGCTTGGGGCCGCCAATGCCCAGGCGGGCCTCGGCCACGAGGGCGCGCGCCTTGTGGGTCTTGAAGGTGGCGCCGAGGCGGGAGGCAAGTTCCTCAACCACCATGTAGCCAATATTGTGCCGGTTGCGGCTGTAGCCGGGCCCGGGATTCCCGAGCCCGACTACCAGCCAGGTGTTGCCCATTGTGTGGAGGCTACTCTGCTGCCGCGGCTTCCTCGGCGGCTTCGGCTTCGGCCACAACGGAGGGCTCGGCCAGGTGCACGATCAGCAGCGACGCGTCGGTCAGCAGCTCAACGCCGGCCGGCAGGACCAGGTCGCTGGCGTGGACGTGCTCGCCGGCTGCGCGGCCGTTGATGTCGATCTCGACGTGGGCCGGCAGGTCGGTGGCGTCCGCGGAGAGGCTGACGGACATTTCTTCCTGGTTCACGACGACGGACGGGGCCGGCTCGCCAACAATGATGACGGGGACGTCAACGATGACCTTCTCGCCCTTCTTCACGGTCAGCAGGTCGATGTGCTCGACGATCTGCAGTACGGGGTCGCGCTGGACGTCCTTGACGAGGGCCAGGTGCTTTTCGCCGGCGACCGTGATGGTCAGCAGGGCGTTGGCGCCGCGGATGGCGCGGACGGTGGCGCGCTCCGGCAGGACGATGTGCAGCGGCTCGGCGCCGTGGCCGTAGATGACTGCGGGGATCTGGGCTGCGCGGCGGATGCGGCGGGCAGCGCCCTTGCCGAATTCGCTGCGGAGTTCGGCAGTGAGGTTCAAGTCAGACATGAAAATGCTCCTTCAGTGGTGTAGGCGTGGACTAAAAAGGTCAACACAATCCGACACACGTGAAGGAGCTGTGGGACCCAGTCGATCACGGACGCTGTGTGGGCGTCCCTCGCCAAGGTTTACCGTGCAAGTTTAGCAGAGCGGCAGCGGCGGGAGCGACGCGGGCTCGGGCGGGGGCTCCGGGGCTGCTGGGCTGCTGGGCTGCGGGGCTGCGGGGCTGCGCGGCTGCGGGGCTGCGGGGCTGCGGCCGGACCTTATGCGCCGGACTGCCCGGACAGTCCTGAGCATAACGGCACGGAACTTTTCTTATGCTCCAAACCCACGCCCGGTTCGGCGCCAGTGAACGGGCTGCGCCAAACCCACCCCCGGTCCGGCGCATAAAAACCGGGACGCCGCCTATTTTTGCGAGCCATTGATCATCGCCAGGGCCTGCTGCACCCAGCCCAGCATGATGTCGGGGCGGCCCAGCACAACGGCAGCAGGAATGCGAAGGCACCACATTCCCTTGACGACGAGCAGGTTGTCCCGTCGCAGGTCTTCAGCCCATCCCTTGGCCGTGTTGTGGTACTCGGCGCCGTCCGTTTCCACGCCCAGGATGCCCTCAACCAGCAGGTCGAGGTGTCCAACGCCGGGTACGTAAAACTGGCCCTGGACGTTAAGCCCGGCCTTGCGCACGTAGTACCTGGCCACGGTTTCAACGATGGACATCGACTGGGGATCGATCATGTCAATGACGGCCCGCCCCCGGGTGTCCTCCCGTCCGGCAAATGCGGCACGCAGCTGGGGAATGGTGCATTCCTTCAGCACCACCGCGGACTCCAGGACCACGAGCGCCTCGACCTCGGAACCGCACTTGACGCATTGGCGCAGAATGTCCATCAGGGTCTGCTGCCCGCTGACCTTGTGCACCACGCATCCGGGAACGGGCCGCCCGTGGGCCGCAGCCACATGCGGCACGGGCGGCGACTTGATAATCCACAGGCCCAGTTGTTCAGCCTTCGTGAAACATGTCCGCCGCGCCTGGTGCCGGGCAAGGCGGACATCAAGGGGATCTGCGTCCGGCAGCGCATAATAGCCCCGGCCGATCCGTTGGATTTGCCCCGCGTCCTCGGCCTTTTTCATGGCCCAGGGCGTGCATCCCCGGACCAGCAGGTCCTTGCGCCGGGCAACCTTCCCGTACCAGGCAACTTCCTCTTCAACCGAGCGGGAATTGAGTGCCTTTGAATTCTCCATGCCACCCATGGTGTCCACACGCCGGCGGCCGCGGCAGCCCCGTCGTCGTAATTGTGGAAGAGCATGGCGTCCACCCAGCCTGTGGAGGCATGGACGGCGTACCTTATGCGCAGAACCCGGGCACGAATCCGGAGCATAAAAGCCGGACAGTTGGCTTATGCTCCGGACCCATGGCCGGTTTGGCGCCAGTGGACAAGCTGCGCCAAACCCGGCCCGAGTCCGGAGCATAAAGGCAGGGCCGAAACCGAACCCGCCGCCGCCAGTTAGGCGTTGCCGTCAAACAGGGACGTGACGGAGCCGTCCTCGAAGACTTCCTTGATGGCGCGGGCCAGCAGCGGGGCGATGGAGAGCACGGTCAGCGTGGGGAAGCGCTTTTCGGCCGGGATGGGCAACGTGTTTGTGACCACCACCTGGCGCGCGCCGCAGTTGGCCAGGCGTTCGGCGGCCGGATCGGAGAACACGGCGTGGGTGGCGGCGATGATGACGTCCTTGGCGCCGGCGTCCTTGAGCACGCGGACGGCGCCGGCAATGGTGCCGCCGGTGTCGATCATGTCGTCAATCAGCACGCAGGTGCGGCCTTCGACCTGGCCCACCACGGTCTTGGACACGGCCTGGTTCGGCACGGTCAGGTCGCGCGACTTGTGCACGAACGCCAGCGGCGCCCCGCCCAGCCGCTCCGCCCACTGCTCAGCCACACGCACACGTCCGGTGTCGGGCGAAACAACAGTGACGGCGTCGTCCCCCACAATTTCACGAATGTGGTCGGCCAGCAGCGGGATGGCGAAAAGGTGGTCCACGGGGCCGTCGAAGAAGCCCTGGATCTGGGCGGTGTGCAGGTCCACGCTCATGATGCGGTCGGCGCCGGCGGTCTTGTAGAGGTCCGCGACCAGGCGGGCGGAGATCGGCTCGCGGCCGCGGCCCTTCTTGTCCTGGCGGGCGTACGGGTAGAACGGGGCCACCACGGTAATGCGGCGGGCGGAGGCGCGCTTCATGGAGTCGACCATGATGAGCTGTTCCATGAGCCAGTTGTTCAGCGGGGCCGGGTGGGCCTGGATGACGAACACTTCCTTGCCGCGCACGCTCTCCCCCGAGCGGACGTAGATCTCACCGTTGGCAAAGTCGTAGGCAGACATTGGCAGCAGTTCGGTCTTCAGGCAGCGAGCCACTTCCTCGGCCAGCTCGGGGTGTGCTCGGCCGGACGCCAACACCAGTTTTTTGTCGCCGTTGTAGCTCAGTTCGCTCATGGGATCGCTTTCTCGCGGGTGGTGGGGGTCTTTAGTTGGACTTGCCGGCTGCGGCGGCGGAGATGCTGCCGGGCCGGTGCGTCTCGGTCCAGCCTTCGTCGTTGCGCTGCGGTGCCACGCTCAGCGTCAGTGCGCCGGCGGGCACATCCTTGCGCACAATGGCGCCCGCCCCGGTGAAGGCACCGTCCCCCACGGTCACCGGGGCCACGAAGACGGTGTTGGAGCCGGTGCGCACGCCCGAGCCGATCACGGTGCGGTGCTTGTGCACGCCGTCGTAGTTGGCCGTGATGTTGCCGCAGCCGATGTTGGTGTCCTCGCCTATTTCGGCGTCGCCGGCGTACCCGAGGTGGCTGAGCTTGGAGCCGCGGCCGATCGTGACGTTCTTCGTTTCGTAGAACGCGCCGATCTTGCCGTCCGCGCCCAGCACGGTCCCGGGGCGCAGGTAGGTGAACGGGCCGACGTGCGCGCCCTCGCCGATGACGGCGCCGGAGCCGTGCGTGCGCGTGACCTCGGCGCGCTCGGCAATCTGGACGTCCGTGAGCGTGGAGTCCGGGCCGACGACGGCGTCCCTCGCCACCGTTGTTTTCCCGTGCAGTTGGGTGCCGGGCAGGATGGTGACGTCCTCATCGAGTTCCACGGTGGAGTCAATCCACGTGGTGGCCGGGTCGATCACGGTGACGCCGCGGCGCATCCAGGACTCGACGATCCGGCGGTTGTGCTCGGCGCCCAGCGTGGCGAGCTGGACGCGGTCGTTGGCGCCTTCCACCTGCCAGCGGTCCGCGGTGGCCACCGCGGCGACGCGTCCGCCGTCGTTCCTGGCCAGGCCCAAAACATCGGTGAGGTACATCTCGCCCTGGTTGTTGTCCGTGGTGACGGACTTGAGCGCCTCGCGGAGGACGGCGGCGTCGAAGGCGTAGATGCCGGAGTTGATTTCCTTGATGCCGCGCTCTGCGTCGCTGGCGTCCTTGTGCTCGCGGATGCCCAGCACGGTGCCGTCAGTGGCGTCGCGGAGGATGCGGCCGTAGCCGGTGGCGTCGTCAAGGACCGCGGTGAGGACGGTGACGGCATTGTTGTCCTTTTGGTGCGTGGCGGTGAGTTCTTCGAGGAGTTCGGTGGTCAGCAGCGGAACGTCGCCGTATGTGACCACCACGGTGCCTTCAATTTCGTTTTCGGCGTCCAGGGCTTCGAGGGCGGCCTGCACGGCGCGGCCGGTGCCGGGGATTTCGTCCTGGTCGACGATCAGTGCCTTCGGGTCCAGCTGCGCAATGTGGGCTGCGACCTGGTCGCGTTCAAAGCGGACCACGACCGCGAGCCGTTCCGGGTTCAGCCCGTGCGCCGCGGCGAGTGCGTGGCCCACCATGGAGATTCCGCCAATGGGGTGCAAGATCTTCGGGAGGCGGGATTTCATCCGGGTACCGGCGCCGGCTGCCAGCACGATCACGGCGGCGGGATTGGACGAATTGGTGTTTTGGGGGCTCACTAAGTGGCACTCCTGCCCGGACAGAGGTCCGTGAAGAAAACGTACGCAATGGGAAACAATCCAATGTTACCCGCTCGCGGCCGGTGCCCGTTCATCGCGCGGGGGTCTGGGCTGGGTGCCGGAGCCGCGTTGGGCGGGTGCCGGGGTGGGCCGGAATGTTCCGCCCATAGGATTCGAACCTATACTCCACAGCTCCAAAGGCTGGGGTGCTGCCGTTACACCAGGGCGGAATGAGCACTGCTGCCTTACCGGCGCGGCCCACGAGAATCTAGTGTGCCACGGCCGGGACGTGTTTCGCGACTCGGGGCCCGCCAACGCGGTAAGTTTGGCCGTTCCGGCGTGGCAAAGTTCATATGCTGCCGCCGACTTCCGTCAGGGGCTGGACGCGGTGGGAGTTGTGCCCCCGGTGTACCAGGCGCACAATTTGGCTCCGGTCCTGCCCCGCTTCACTTGCCCTCAATCTTTTCAAGCCCCTGCCGCACCCACTTCATCATGAGTTCCGGTTCTTCAAGCACCATTCGGGCAGGTATGCGCAAACACCACACCCCGTTGACCACCAGCAGGTTGTCCCGTCGCAGGTCCTCTGTCCAGCCCTCCTGGGTGTTGTGGTAGGTTTCGCCGTCCGTCTCAACGCCCAAGATGCCGTCCACCAGTAAATCCAGGTGCCCCACGCCCCTGACGAAGAACTGCGCTTGGACGTTGAAGCCTGCCTTCCGAAGGTAATAGCGGCCAATGGTTTCGACTATTGACTGTGCTTGCGGGTCGATCATGCCGATGATTGCCCGGCCTGCCCCGTCTTCACGCCCGGAGAACGACTGCCGAAGTTGGGCAAAGGTGCACTTCTTGAGAACGATCGCGGATTCCAGGACACACAAGGCTTCCACTTCCGAACCGCATTTCACACATTGGTGGAGGATGTCCATCAAGGTCTGCCTGCCGCGAACCCTGTGAACTATGCAGCCCGGCACGGGATGGCCGTGTGACACGGCAATGTGGAGTCGTTCGGGCTCGCTGATGACCCACAAGCCGAGCTGCCTGGCCTTGCTCAGGCAACTTCGCCGCCCACGCTTCTTCGCCAACAACACGTCCATGGGATCGGCATTCGGCAACCCAAAGTATCCCGGCGCCACCATCTTGATCCGCCCCTCAAGCTGGGCCTGCGACAACTGCCATGCCGAGAAGCCGGCAGCGGTCAGATCCTTGCGCCGGGCGACAGTGCCGTACCCGGAAATGACAGCTTCCAACGTAGGGCCTGTCCGTTTTCTGCTCTGGTCCGCCATTACCCCAGTCTTGCGCGCCGGAAAGGTCCTGGCTGGCCCAACTTGTGGAACTGTGGATAAGGCATCGGGCCCGGAGGAAAACTCCGGACGGGTTGTGCCCCCGGTGCACTTGGGGCACAACCCGTCGCAAGTTTTGCCCGGCTCGGCGCGAAGCGCTACTCGAGGACCTCGGAGGCTTCGAGCCACTCGAGTTCCAGGGTTTCCTTCTCCCCTGCCAGCTCGCCCAGCTTCGCGTTCAGTTCGCCGAGGGCCTCGTAGTCGCCCACCTTGTCTGCCATCTGCGTGTGCACCTTGGCCTCCGCCGCGGCGATCTTGGACAGTTGGCGCTCCACGCGGTTCAGGTTCTTGCGGGCCTCGCGCTTTTCCGCCTCGGACGGCCCGGACGGCGCCGCCCCGCCAGCAGCCCCGGAGGCAGCCGGGCGGGACGCTGCGGACAGCGCCTCCTCGCGCAGTTCCAAATACTGGTCCACTCCCCCGGGCAGCCCGCGCAGCTTGCCGTCGCCCAGCAGCGCCATCTGGTGGTCGGTGACGCGCTCGAGCAGGTACCTGTCGTGCGAGACCACCACCAGCGTCCCCGGCCACCCGTCCAGCACGTCCTCCACAGCCGCCAGCGTGTCGGTGTCCAGGTCGTTCGTGGGCTCGTCAAGCATGAGCACGTTCGGCTCCCCGACGAGCAGCCGCAGCAGTTGCAGACGCCGCCGCTCGCCGCCGGAAAGGTCCCGCACGGGCGTCCACTGCTTGTCCTTCGTGAAGCCAAGCTGCTCCACCAGCTGCCCGGCCGTCATGTCCTTCCCGCCCACCTCAAAGGAGCGTTTCTCCCGCTCAATGACCTCCAGGACGCGCAGGTCCAGGACGTCGTCCAGCTCGCGCACCTCCTGCGTCAGCACGGCCGTCTGCACCGTCTTGCCGCGCTTGAGCCGCCCGGACGACGGCGGGACCTCGCCGTTGAGCAGGCGCAGCAGGGTGGTCTTGCCCGCACCGTTCACGCCGACCAGCCCCAGCCGTTCCCCGGGTGCCAGCCGCAGCGTGATGTTCTTGAAGATCTCCTTCTCCCCGTATGTCAGCGAGACGTTTTCCAGGTCCAGCACGTCCTTGCCCTGCCGGGCCGTGGCCATGCGGGACAGCGCCACGGTGTCGCGCGGCTCCGGGACGTCGGCAATGATCGCGTTGGCGGCCTCGATGCGGAACTTCGGCTTGGCCGTGCGGGCCGGGGCGCCGCGGCGGAGCCACGCGAGTTCCTTCTTGACCAGCTGCACGCGCTTGTTTTCCATGACGGATGCCATGCGGTCACGTTCGGCGCGGGCCAGCACGTACGCCGCGTATCCGCCGTCGAACGGGTCAATCATGGCGTCGTGCACTTCCCACGTGCGGTTGCAGACCTCGTCAAGGAACCAGCGGTCGTGGGTGACCACCACGAAGGCGCCCTCGTTGGCCCGCCAGCGCCCCTGGAGGTGCTTGGCCAGCCAGGCGACGCCCTCCACGTCGAGGTGGTTGGTGGGCTCGTCGAGCATGATGACGTCGTCGTTGCTGATGAGCAGCTTGGCCAGGGCCACGCGCCGCTTCTGCCCGCCGGAGAGCGAATGGATGTTGGCGTGCCAGTCCACCTCGCCCACCAGTGCGCCCATGATTTCGCGGATCTTGGGGTTGGACGCCCACTCGTGGTCCGCGGCCTCGCCCACAATTGCGAAACCCACGGTGCTCTCGCCGTCGAGCACGTCCGACTGGTCCAGGTAGCCCACGTGCACGCCACCGCGCACCGTGACCCGGCCGGAATCCGCGGTCTGCCGCCCGGCCAGCAGGCGCATCAGCGTGGACTTGCCGTCGCCGTTGCGGCCCACAATGCCGATGCGGTCGCCTTCTTCAAGCCCCACCGTGACACCGTCCAGGACAGTGCGGGTGGCAAAGGCGATGCTGAGATTTTCCCCGCCAAGGAGATGTGCCACGTCAAACCACTTTCATTAAGGAATTCATGCGTCAAATATTCGTTGCGCACCGTGCACGGGGCCTTCCACGGCCTGCGCGTCCAGCCCGTCGCCGGCCAGCTGCGCCACGAGGTCCAGCGCGTGCGCCTGGTCCCTGGCGAGCATCGCGACCGTGGGCCCCGACCCCGAGACCAGGGCGGCCAGCGCACCCAGCCGGGTCCCGGCGTCGAGCACGTCCGCCAGGCCGGGGGCCAGGTGCACGGCGGCGGCCTGCAGGTCGTTGGCCAGGCAGGGCGCCAGCCGCGCCGGGTCCGCCGCGCGCAGGGCCGCGAGGATGGCCGGGTCCACCTGGCCGGGTTCATCCGGGCCGGCCCCGGCGCGCAGTGTGTCGAGGGTGCCGTAGACCACGGGCGTCGAGAGCCCGAAGTCCGACTGCACCAGGACCCAGTGCAGCGGTTCCGGGGCCAGGGCGGAGGTGAGCCGGTCCCCCACCCCAAGCCCGACGGCGGCGCCACCGAGGAGTGCGAACGGCACGTCCGCGCCCAGCTCGGCCGCGAGGTGCGCCAGTTCCTCCCGCGACAGGCCCGTGTGCCAGAGGGCGTCGCACGCCACGAGCGCCGCCGCGGCATCCGCGGATCCGCCGCCCATGCCGCCGGCGATGGGCACGCGCTTGGTGATTTCCAGGTGCACGCCGGACGCGTTTTCGCTGATGTCCGCCACGAGCAGGGCCGCCCGGACGGCCAGGTTGCTCCCGTCCAGCGGGATGCCGGCGAGCAGTTCGGGGGCCAGGGTGCTGTTCCGGCTGATGCTCACGGTGACGTCGGTGGGCGGGGTGCCGGGCTTGGCCGTGGCCTGGATTTCCTCGTACAGGGACACGGCCAGGTAGGTGCTGGCCACGGAGTGGTAGCCGTCCGGGCGGAGCGGGCCTGCGCGGAAGGAGGCGTTGATCTTGCCGGGCGCCTTGACGCGGACGTGCCGGGGCTGGCCCGTCCAGTCGTAGTCGGCGCCCAGGGCGTCGGTGAGAAAGTCCGCGGGCGTGTTATCGCCGGGGTTCATGGACTCCATTTACGCCGTCATCGGGATCTTGGCCTCGGCGATGCGGGCGAAGGCGGCCACGTCAATCACTTCGCCGCGGGCCGTGGGATCCACGCCGGCCTCGCGCAGGCAGCGTTCGGCCTCGGCTGCGCCGCCGGCCCAGCCTGCCAGGGCGGCCCGCAGGGTCTTGCGGCGCTGGGCAAAGGCGGCGTCGATCACGGCAAACACCTGCTGGCGGCTGGCCCGTGTCACGGGAGGCTCGCGGCGGGTGAACTCCACGAGCCCGGAGGAAATCTTCGGCGCCGGCCAAAACACGTTCATGCCGATCACGCCGGCCTTGCGCATGTGCGAATACCAGGCGCCCTTGACCGAGGGGACCCCGTACGTCTTGGAGCCGGGGCCCGCCACCATCCTGTCCGCCACCTCGTCCTGGACCATGACCAGCCCGTGCTGCAGCGACGGGAAGTGTTCCAGCAGGTGCAGCACCACGGGCACGGCCACGTTGTACGGCAGGTTTGCCACCAGGGCAGTGGGTTGCGCCGGAAGTTCGGTCACGCGCATGGCGTCTGAGAGCACGACGTCGAGATTGCCCGCCTTCTCCGGGCGGAACGCGGCGACGGTTGAGGGCAGCTTTGCGGCCAGGACGGGGTCGATCTCCACGGCCACCACACGGGCCGCGGCGTCCAGCAGGCCCAGCGTCAGGGAGCCCAGCCCGGGGCCCACCTCCAGCACGGTCTCCTCCGGGTCGACCTTCGCTGCGGCCACAATCCGGCGGATGGTGTTGCCGTCGATGACGAAGTTCTGGCCCAGCGTCTTGGTGGGGCGGACGCCGATCTCCTCCGCGAGGCGGCGGATCTCAGTGGCGCCGAGGAGCGGCTGGGTCGCGGGGCTGGGCTGGGTCGAGGTCACTGGACAATCGTATCTGCTCCGGGCTGCCGACCCTGCGGGGGCGCCCTTCGGTCCCCCGCTGTTCCCGCCGAGTGTATAGATACGGCGGGTCCGCACGCCGCGAACCCGCCACAGGTGTGCACTCGACCCAAAGGCTGCGCTTAACGCAGAGGCTCCCCGCAGCTTCGACAGCTGCGGGGAGCGGGGGCTTTGACAGGCTCAACCAGCGGGGGTTTCGACAAGCTCAACCAGCGGCGCCGGCGCAGCCCCAGGGGCCCAGGCCGCGCTGGGCGTAAACCTTGTTGGCGATGGCAATCTGCTGGGCCTTCGTGGCCAGGCTGGCGTTGGGGGCATACGCGCCGCCGCCGTTGCTGAGCCAGGTTCCGCTGTCGAACTGCAGGCCGCCGTAGTAGCCGTTGCCGGTGTTGATGGCCCAGTTGCCGCCGGACTCGCACTGGGCGATGGCGTCCCACATGGCCGTGTTGGCCATGGCCGGGGCTGCAGCGCCGGTGTTGGCGGGCTTGGGGGCGGGGTTCGGAGCCGGGCGTGCCTTGGAACCGACGGTGACCTGCGCGTCGATCGGAGCGGTGAGGACCTTGGTTCCCGTTTCGCTGCGGCTGACCACCTGGCCGTCAATCGCCACGGTGCGGAAGTTGGTCTGCAGGGTTCCGGCCACGCCGGCGCGGACGGTCTTCGACTGGTCCTTGTACATGGTGGGGTCGACCGTCTCGGTGGTCTTGAAGGCCAGGGGCGAAGTCTCGGAGACGGTGCCGGAGTTGTTCACGCGGGAGACTTTGACCACCATGTTGGCCACGACGTCGGACTCGGCCGGGACGGAGACGAGGTCGGCGGCGCCGAGCTTGATGCCGGCCTCGGTCAGGACGTCGGCCACGGTCGCCGCGGTGGTGGTCTTCACGGCCGTCTTGCCGTCGGCAATGAGGGTGACGGGCTTGGGGGTGATGATGCTGATGTCGCTCGCGCTGGCCAGGAGTGCGTCGGCCGGTTCGGAGACGCGGGCGTTGGCTGCGACTCCCAGCTGGCTGATGAGGCCCTTGATCTTGTTCGAGGTGGTGGTGACGGTGCGCTCGGTGCCGTCCAGGTTCACCTTGATGTTCTTGGCCGTGTCTACCGTGATGGCCGTGCCGCTTTCCACTTGGGTGTCCAGTGCGGGGGTGACGCGGTCTTCGGGACCAACCGTGACGTGGGCCTTGTTCAGGACGTCCGCCACGGATCCGCCAAACGTCGAAACTGAACTTGCCGTGCCATCCACCGTGAGGCTGATGGATTTGTTGGCTCCCATGAAGGTCATGAGCCCGGCTACGAGGGCGATGAGCACCGCAGCCTGCCCTGAAATCTTCAAAAAGTTCAGTTTGCCGTTGGTGGCGAAGAGGTTGGTCACTTGTTCCCGTAACTACTAGAGCACCCGGGCACGGGGAGTGGCGGAGCAATTTGGCACGGACCTGCCCCAAGGCAAAATCACTGCAAAAAATGTCCGCCGCGAACGGTTGCCACGGGGCCCAATTGAACGGTGGATTCCGTGGCATTTCATCCGTAGGCCTTCCCCGACCCCGGCTAATAGTCCCCCAGCGTAACCCAACCGTTATCAAATAGACAAGATTTGATAACGGCCGCCACCCCGTTTCAGGCGTCCCAGGAACCGTAGACCGACTCCGTATTTGCCCGTAAAAGCTCTCCCAGCCCGTCCAGCGGACGGCCCGTCAACTGTGCCATGCTTTGCACCGTGTACGGCAGCATATAACTGGCGTTCGGCCGTCCCCGGTGCGGATGCGGAGTCAAAAACGGGGCGTCCGTTTCCACCATGACCAGGGCCGGATCGGCGACGGCGAGCGCCTCCCGCAAATTTCCCGCATTTTTAAAAGTGAGGGTGCCCGAAAATGACATGTACCAGCCGTTGTCGTTACATATCCTGGCCAGTTCGGCGTCCCCGGAAAAGCAGTGGAAAACCACGCACGACGGCGCCCCCTCCTCCCGCAGGACATCCACCACGTCGCTGTGCGCGTCACGGTCGTGGATCTGCAGCGCGAGCCCCTGCCTTTTGGCTATGTCAATGTGCCGGCGGAAGGAGTATTTCTGGGACGCAACGCCGTCCGGGCCGGTGCGGAAATAGTCCAGGCCGGTCTCGCCGATGGCACGGATGCGCGGGTGCGCGGCCAGCGCCTCAATTTCAGCCAGCGCGGCCTCCAGGGCCCCCTCCCCCGCCAGTTCGGGCGCGTCGTTGGGGTGGATGGCCACGGCGCCCAGGACGCGCGGGTCCAGGTCCACTGCCTGCACCGTGAAGCGGGAGGATTCCAGATCGCACCCCACCTGCACGGCGCCGGCAATGCCCACGGCCCCGGCGGAATCGAGCGCGTCCTTCAGGGTGACGGGAGAGTCGCCAAAGTCAAAGTGCGTGTGGTTGTCGTACACCGGCACGGGCAGCGGCGCGGGGGCGGGCCCAAAGCCCGGGCGGCGCTTCCCGCCGTCGGACGTGGGGCCGGCCTCCGGGGATTCATCACGGCGGTAGGGGCGGGGTACGTCGGGGGAGCACATGTTTGCCAATTTTAGCCGGGATTATCCACCGCTTCCCAGCCACTTTCGACGCAAACCGGAGATACTAGTAGCGTAGGTCACAAACGGACCGAAAGGTTGGGCATGCATCCGCGCGAGACATTGACGGCGGCACAAGGTCCGGGCACGGAACCGGACGGCTTGGAGCCCAACGGCCGGCGGCCCGCGCAGCCCGCCACGCGCCCGCGGCAGCAGCCCATGGACGCCGAACGGTTCGCCGGGCTCAGCCGGGACATCATGGCCGCCATGAACACGGTGATCGACGGCAAGGAAGAGGCCGTGGACCTGGCCCTGACCGTGCTGCTGGCGCGTGGCCACCTGCTGCTGGAGGACGTGCCCGGGGTCGGCAAGACACTGCTGGCCAAGACGCTGGCGCGGGCGCTGGACTGTTCGGTCAGCCGCATCCAGTTCACCCCCGACCTGCTGCCCAGCGACATCACCGGTGTCTCCATCTACAACCAGTCGGCGCAGACCTTCGAGTTCCGCCCCGGCGCCATTTTCGCCAACCTGGTCATCGGCGACGAGATCAACCGTGCCTCCGCCAAGACCCAGTCCGCGCTGCTGGAATCCATGGAGGAGCACCAGGTCACGGTGGACGGGACGTCATACCGGCTGCAGGAACCGTTCATGGTGGTCGCCACGCAAAACCCGATCGAGATGGAGGGCACCTATCCCCTGCCCGAGGCCCAGCGCGACCGCTTCATGGCCCGGATTTCCATGGGCTATCCGGACACGTCGGCGGAGCTGGCCATGCTGGAGACCCACCAGTCCGTGAACCCCCTCGATGCCGTGCAGCCCGTGGCGACGACGGCGGACGTTGCGGCCATGCTCGACGTCGTGGCGGGCACGCACGTTTCCGCCGCCGTCAAGGAATATACGGTGGCGCTGGGCCAGGCCACCCGCACCAGCGACAAGCTCCGCCTCGGTGCCAGCCCGCGCGCGCTGCTGCAGCTGCTGCGCGCCTCCAAGGCGTCGGCGGCGCTGGCCGGGCGGCGCTTTGTGCTCCCGGACGACATCCGCAAGCTGGCAGAACCCGTCCTGGCGCACCGGCTGCTGGTGGACCGCCGGGCCGCGAGCCTGGGCACCACGGCGGCGGATGTCATCGCCGAGGCACTGGCCCGGCTCCCCGTCCCCGCCCAGCCGGACACGAGGTAGGCGCAGTCCCGTGATGAGCTGGATTCCGGACCGCATCTTCCGGCCCCGAGGCTGGGTCATGATGGCCGCCGGCCTGCTCGCCCTGTTGTTTGCGCAGGTCCTGGGCCGCCGCGACCTGTTGGTGCTGGCCGTGTTCCTGCTCGCGCTGCCGCCGCTGGCCAGTGCGGGCCTGCGGCTGCTGGCCCCGGGATTCACCGTCAAGCGCCGCTTCTCCCCCGCGTTTGTGGAGGCCGGCACCGCGGCGTCCGTCACCCTGGAGGTGCACGGCAGCACCCCCGGCGGAGGCAGTGCGCGCCTGACCGAGCTGCTGCCCCCGCACCTGATCGACGTACCCCGCTTTGACTACCCCAACCCGGTCACCCCGCGCAGCCTGATCAGCCGGTACAGCTACACCCTGCACCCTTCCCGCCGCGGCGTTTTCACCATCGGCCCGCTGACAGCCAAGTTCGGCGACCCCTTTGACGTGGCGCTGCTGGCCCGGGACCTGGACGCGGGCGAGCAGCTCACGGTGGCGCCGGCCGCCGTGGTGCTGCCGGAAATTTCGCTCACGGGCGGGCGCGGGCAGGACGGATCGCGGATGACACGCCAGCAGGCGAACCCGAGCGAAGACGACGTCATGACGCGCGAATACCGGCACGGGGATCCGCTGCGGCGGGTGCATTGGCCCGCCACTGCGAGGCAGGGCAAGCTCATGGTCCGTGCCGAGGAATCCGTGACCACCCCGGAGGCGGCACTGGTGCTGGACCAGCGGAGGTGGGCGTACGGCGGGGCGGCGAAACCACAACGGCGGCCGGACGCCCTGGCCACGACGCCGGCCTTTGAATGGGCCGTGACCGCCGCCGTGTCGATTGCCGCGCACCTGCTGGAGCGCTCCTATACGCTGCGCGTGCTGGACGACCAGGGCCGCCCCGGCTTCGCGTCCTCACGCTCCGCCGCCGAGCCGGGCCGGGAGGATTTTGCCGGCCAGTCCGGCGCCTTGGCCGTGGCGCAGTCGCTCGCGGCGCTGGAACTGGGGGCCCGGGAACTCGGGGCCCGGGAACTGGGGTCCCGGGAACTGGGGGCGCGGGAACTGGGGGCACCGCGCGGCTCCGAGGCGGCGGTCCCGCTGGCGGACGTCCTGGCCGACCGCCTGATCCAGACCCGCCGCCGCGGCCCGGTCATCGCCGTCACCGGGGCCCTGTCGGAGCCCGACGCCATGATCCTCGCCGCCGCCATTGAGGCCGCCGAGGGCGCCTTCGCCTTCATCGTGTGCCCCGACCCGGCACAGGTGGCCGAACCGCTGAACATCCTGCGCCGCGCCGGCTGGCAGGCCCTGGCCGTGGCGCCGCACACCCCGCTGCTACAGGCCTGGATGGAACTTGACGAGCCCGCCGTCCTGCCCGCGCCGACCACCGGCAGCCTGCCCCGCGTCCATGCCCCGACCGCGGGAGGCCCGCCGTGACCGGGACCATCGCGGGCACGCGCCCGCCGTTTGGAACGCACGACGGCGGAGGGCCGGGCCCCGGGGCGGGCGGCGGTCCCGGACGTGGCTGGGGGACGCGGCTGCGCCTCTTCCTGGGCCCGCCGGAAACCGGCCCCGCCCGCTGGGTGCTGGCCGTGGCCGTGCTCGGCGCCGTCATGGGCGCGTCGCTGGGCTTCCGCAACGTCATGCTGGATTACAGCTGGATGCCCCAGGCCTTTGTGGTGGCCGGCATGACGGCGTTCCTGCCGGCCGTGGTCCGCCGCTGGCCGCGCCTGGCCCCCTTGGCCCCGCTGGCCGCGCTGGCCGGCTGGATCATGGGCCTGACCCTGACGTTTTTTGCCGGCACGGCCTACCTGGGGCTGTTCCCGTCGGCGCGGACCGTGGGTGCGGCGGTGGACCTGGCCACGCAGGCCTCCGTCAGCATCATGGTGAACAACACCCCCGTGCCGGTGGACCCCGGGCTGGTGTTTGTCATCTGCGCCGGCGTGGGTTTCGCGGCGCTGCTGGTGGACACTTTGGCTGTCACCGTGGCCATACCCGCGGCCAGCGCAATCGGCCTGGCCCTGCTGCTGCTGCCGGCCTCGCTCACCACCCAGGACGGCGTCGGGGCGCCCGGCTTCTTCGGCGCCGGGGCGGGCTACCTGCTGCTGCTCGGATGCTGCCGCTGGTATGCGCCGGACGGGAAGCTGCGCCCCGCCGCCAACCGGGCCAACAGCGGGACCCTGGCCCGGGCAGCAATGCTGGGGGCCGCCGTCGTCCTCGTGGCAACGGTGCTGCCGGCGGCCGTTCCGGGCTTCGAGAACGGCGCCTTTCCGCAGGGCACGCGGCTGGGTTCGGCGGGCAACGTGGCCGGCCTGGACCCTATGATTTCCCTCGGCAACGACCTGCGCGCGCAGTCCGGCGTGGTGAACATGACGTACCTGAGCAGCTCGGACATGCCGCTCTACATGCGCCTGAGCACGCTGGAGGACTTCTCCGGCAGGGTGTGGAAGCCGTCGCCCGTGCCGCGCGGGCTGTCCTCCGGGCTGTCCGAGCTGAAACCGGCCTTCGGCGCCAACACCGCCGTCCCGGTGGCGCAGACCGTGACCCAAGTGGACGTGGTGAACCTCGCCAGCACCTGGCTGCCGGCGCCGCTGAGCGCCATCAAAGTGGCGGACTTGCACGGGCGGTGGAGCTGGAATCCGGCCACCCAGACCATCAACGCCGACGGCGCCGCCAACACGCGCGGCCAGGTGTACACGGTCACCAGTGCCATGCCGGAGCTGACGCCGGGGCTGCTGGAGGCGGCCACGCAGAAGCCGGATTCCAAGCTGGATCCGATCTTCACGGAGCTGCCCAACAACGTCCCGTCGATCATCAAGGACACGGCGAAGGCGGTCACGAAGGGCATGACCACCCCCTATGACCGGGCCATGGCCATCCAGGACTACCTGCGCTCCCCCCTCTTCACCTACAGCGAGAAAACGCCGGTGGAGAAGGGCTACGACGGCGCGGGGATGAAGGTGCTGGCCAAGTTCCTGCAGGTCAAGGCCGGCTACTGCGTGCACTTTTCCGCTGCGATGGCCGTCATGGCGCGCGAGGTGGGCATCCCGTCGCGCATTGCCGTGGGGTATGCGCCGGGCGACCGGACGGGCGAAACGGCACTGGCCGACGGGAAGACGCTGCAGGGCTACGAAGCGACCGGCCGCGACGCCCACGCCTGGCCGGAGCTGTACTTCGAGGGCCTGGGCTGGGTGCCGTTTGAGCCCACCCCCTCCCGCGGGGCCGTGCCGTCCTACGCCATCGACAACATTCCGGGGGCGCCCGGCGCCGGCCGGAACGACTTCCTCAACGGCGGCAACACGAACGCGATCCCCACGCCGGCGCCCACGGCTTCCGCGTCCACCGCAGCCCACTCCGCCGTGGCGGCCCCCGTTGCGGCCACCCCGCGCCCGGAACGGATCAGCGCTTCGGTGGTGGGCGTGCTGCTGGTGCTGCTGGGGCTGGCCGCCCCGGCCTTTGCCCGCAGCCAGCTACGACGCCGGCGCCTGGCCCAGGTGCGCGGCGCCGGGTCCGGCGGGCGCGGGCGTGCCGGCGGGCGCAGGCCTGCCGGCGGGCGCAGGCCTGCCGGCGGGCCGCCTGAAGCGCCGGAGCTGCTGGCGTGGCGGGAGTTCATCGACTCGGCCATCGACTACGGCTACCGTTACAACCCATCCGAAACGCCGTCACTGCAGGCGGCCGGCATTGCCCGGCTGGCCGGGCTCGGGGGCCCGGAATTCGCAGGCGCCGGCATTGCCCGGCTGGCCGGGCTCGGGGGCGCCGCGGAATTCGCGGGCACCCCGGCCGGCACCCCGGGATCTGCCCCGGCAGCGGGCAGCGCCCCGGCCGGCACCAGGACCGCGGCAAAATCCGCCGCGGAGCTGCTGCGCGATGCCTACGAAAACGCGGTCTACGGTCCCCCGCCGGAGGAGCCTGCCGCCGCCCGCGACGACCTGGCCGACGCCGTCGAAACCGTCATCGGGCGGCTGAAGGGCCGGGCGGGAACGTGGGCGCGCCTCCGGGCGGCAGCGTTGCCGCCGTCGCTGTTCAGCCGCAACCGCTGATTCCCGCCCCCGTCAGGTCAGGCGTTCTGCGGGTTCGGGAAGCCGATGTACTGGGTGTACTGGTATTCCTCGATGCCTTCCACACTGCCTTCGCGGCCCAGGCCGGACTGCTTGACGCCGCCGAACGGTGCCGCGGCGTTGGAGATGACGCCTGCGTTCAGGCCCATCATGCCGGTCTCGATGCGGTTGGCCATGCGCAGGCCGCGGGCGTAGTCCTTGGTGAAGACGTAGGCGACCAGGCCGTATTCGGTGTCGTTGGCCAGGGCCACGGCCTCGTCCTCGTTCTTGAACGTGACGATGGGCGCCACCGGGCCAAAGATTTCCTCGCTCAGGATCCGGGCGCCGGGCTCCACGCCCTGCAGCACGGTGGGCTGGTAAAAGTAGCCGGGTCCGTCCACGAGGGCGCCGCCCACCACCGCACGGGCGCCGTCGGCCACGGCGTCGGTGACGAGTGAGTGCACCTTGTCCCGGCTCTTGGCGTCGATCAGCGGGCCCACCTTGGTTTCCGGTGCCGTGCCGCGCCCCACGGCGGCGCCGCCCATTTTCGCGGCGAACTTGGCGGCGAATTCCTCCGCGACCGATTCGTGCACCAGGAAGCGGTTGGCGGCCGTGCAGGCCTCGCCCATGTTGCGCATCTTGGCCGCCATGGCGCCGTCCACCGCGGCGTCGAGGTCGGCGTCGTCGAACACCAGGAACGGGGCGTTGCCGCCAAGCTCCATGGAGGTGCGCAGGACGGTGTTGGAGGCGTCGGCGAGCAGGCGGCGGCCCACGGGGGTGGAGCCGGTGAAGGACAGCTTGCGCAGGCGCGGGTCCTGGATCAGCGGTCCGGTGACGGCGCCGGCGGTCGACGTCGTGACGACGTTAAGCACCCCGGCCGGCAGCCCGGCCTCGAGCAGCACCTTGGCGAACAGCTGGCTGGTGAGCGGGGTGAGGTTGGCGGGCTTGAGCACCATGGTGCAGCCGGCGGCGATGGCGGGGGCGATCTTGCGGGTGGCCATGGCGAGCGGGAAGTTCCAGGGGGTGATCAGCAGGCACGGGCCCACGGGCTTCTTCTGGACCAGTATCTGCGCGGTGCCTTCGGGGTTGCCCGAGTAGCGGCCGAACGAGCGCACCGCCTCCTCGGAGAACCAGCGCAGGAATTCGGCGCCGTACTTGACCTCGCCCATGGACTCGGCCAGCGGCTTGCCCATTTCCAGGGTCATCAGGAGGGCAAAGTCGTCGGCGCGGGCCGTGACGATGTCGAAGGCGCGCCGCAGGATCTCGCCGCGTTCGCGCGGTGCCGTGGCGGCCCACGCGTCCTGGGCGGCGACGGCGGCGTCGAGCGCGGCGGCCCCGTCCGCGGCGCCGGCGTCGGCCAGCGTCAGCAGGGCCTTGCCTGTTGACGGGTCCTCGACGTCGAACGTCTTGCCGGATGCCGCCGGGCGCCACTGGCCGTCGATCAGCAGTCCGGTGGGGACGCCTGCCAGGAGGGCGCTTTCGCGTTCGGTCAGTTCGGTGGCGGTCACAGTCATGATGACTCCTTCGTCTGTCGGCGGGCCCGGGCGTGGCGCACTGGGCAGCAGCATGGTGCTATGCGTCCCACGCTAGTTCTCCGGCGCCGGGGGTGTCTACGCATGCACGCACTACTGGCACGGGTTTTGCTGTGCATTTGTCCAACGGGGGTTGCGTGCTTCCGTGCGCCGGCGGTCCGCGCTGCGGGGCCTTGCTTTATGCGCCGGATTCGCCGCGGGTTTGGCGCACGTTGTCCTGTAGCGCCAAACCCGGAATGGGTCCGGCGCATAAGAAAACCCGCCGTACCTTATGCGCCGGACTGACACCTGGGTTTGGCGCATAAAGGGAAGCACGACGCCGGGCACCCCCTCCCCTGCCCCGTCACCGTGCGCCGGGCGCACGCGGGGCGCCGCGCCGGGACTACCCCCGGGCGGCGAGCACGGCGCTGTACAGTTCGCGCTTGCTGACGTGGACGTCGTGGGCAATGACGGCCACGGCCTCCTTCATGCGCATGCCCTGGCCCATCAGTTCGTTCACGGCGGCCACGTGGTCCTCGGGCGTGCCGGGGTCGGCGGCGGGTGCTCCGGCCACCACGATGGCAATTTCGCCGCGGATCTCCGCTGCCTCGGCCCATTCGAGCAGGCCGGAGAGCGGTTTGCGGATCACTTCCTCGTAGGTCTTGGTCAGTTCCCGGCACACTGCGCCCTGGCGCGACGGCCCAAAGGCGGTGTGCAGCGCCCGCAGCATGGCCTCGAGCCGGTGCGGCGCCTCAAAGAACACCATGGTGCGTGGTTCCAGGGCCAGCTCGTGTAGCCGCGTGGCGCGCTCACCGGACTTCCGTGGCAGGAACCCTTCAAAGCAGAAGCGGTCGGTGGGCAGCCCGGACAGGGCCAGCGCGGTCAGCACGGCGGACGGCCCCGGGGCAACCGTCACCCGGATGCCGGCGGCCACGGCGGCTTCCACCAGCCGGTAGCCGGGATCGGACACGGAGGGCATGCCGGCGTCGGTCACCATGAGCAGCACCTTGCCGGACTGCACCTGGGCCAGCAGTTCGGGGGTCTTGGCGGCCTCGTTGTGCTCGTGGTAGCTGACAATGCGGCCGGAGACGGTCACGCCCAGCGAGGTGACGAGCCGGTGCAGCCGCCGCGTGTCCTCGGCCGCCACGATGTCCGCGTGCCCGAGCCAGGAAACCAGCCGGGCGGAGGCGTCGCCCATGTTCCCGATGGGCGTGGCGGCCAGGACAATGTACCCTTCGCCGGGAGCCGTTGCGGGCGCCAGCGACGCATCCTGCACGGCGTCTGACACGGCGCCCGGCGCATCCGATTCGTCACCAAAATCCGCCTCAGCCGGGCGGCTCCCGGGCCCGCCCGGCACCGGGCCAGGCCCTGAGTCGTTGCCGGCGGGTTCGGGGTCCAGGTGTTCTTCCATGACTCAAGCGTAGTTGGCCCCGCCCGGCCGGATGCCCGCGGCACCACGGCGGTGCTGCCGGCCGGCAGATTCGATGATGACGTCCACCGGCTAAAAGGGCTGGCCAGCGGGTACTGTGTGGACATGACGAACGTCCTCGCGTGGGTCTCGGGTTCCGGTGTGGTGCAGGGCATCATCATCGGCGGCACACTGGCGTTCCTATCAGCGGTGGTCATCATGAACGTGGTGGGCAGGACCCTCACCACCACGGTCAACGGCTGGAGCAGCATCCGCCAATGCGGCCAGCCGGGCAACGGGATCCTGGTACGTGCCGCCTGCGCCAAGGCGCTGCCCGCCGTGAACGTGTTTGAAGAGGCGGCGTATTGGACCAGCACCACGGATGCCTCGGGACAACGGTTGACCAGCAGCCATGACTACGTCCTGCATTTTCCGGCCGGGCAGTTCCCGCCGAATGACGCCTTCTGGACGCTCACGGCCACCGACATGGTCGGCTACATGGTGAACAATCCGGCCAACCGCCTGGGCATCGGCAGCCGGTCAACCCTCGCAAAAAACCCTGACGGTTCCACCGATATCCATCTCCAGTCGAAGGCGCCGGACAGACACGCGGAGAACTGGCTGCCGACGCCGTCCGGGAACTTCAAGCTCATGCTGCGCGCCTACCTGCCCGGTGCGGCCATTCTTGACGGCAGCTACCAGGTGCCGCACGTTGCCAGGACGCAGTGACATGAACCGCCTGATCCTGAAATACGGGTATCCCTTGACGGCAGCCATACTGCTCGTCTTCGCCTGGGTGGTGTACCGGCGGATCGCAGTCGGGAGCACGATCCTCCCGCTCGTCGTCGCGGCCGTCGTCGTCTGGGTGATCGGTGCGCCTGCCTTCATTTACCTCTGGCCGCGCCTGACGGTCGGCGGCTACAAGCGGGCGATCCTCAAGCATGGTTTCGGTGCCGGCCCCATCCCCGTCAACAGCCTGTACGCCGTGCCCGGCACTTTTTCCCCGTCGACGGCGAGCGGGAGCCTGCTAGCCACCGGAACCAACGACCTGCTCTACATCGGCGGCTGGATCGACCTGAAGAACGGGCCGCAAGTCCTGCACGTACCGGACATGGCCGGCCGTTACTACAGCCTGCAGTTCACCGATCCGTCGACGGGCGCCAATTTTGCCTACGTGGGCAAGCGCACCACCGGAACCCAGGCGGGCGACTATGTCCTCACCGGGCCCGGCTGGAAGGGATCCCTGCCGGCTGGCATGGCTCGGATTTCCGCGCCCACTAATTCCCTGCTCGCCATCGGCCGGGTGATCATCGAGAACGACGACGACGTTCCCGCCGCGTATGGGCTGGCGAAGCAAATTCAGCTCGCACCGCTGCAACAACCATAAGGAGATCGGCCATGTCCGCAACGCTGAAACTGGCACACAGGGCCATCGGGGTGGAGGTCCGCCGCGGCCCCTACGACGCCGTGGTCGACGGCCAATTTGTCCGGAGCCTGACTATGAACGAGACCATCGACATTCCGGTGGAACCCGGACACCACACCCTCCAGGTCCGCAGCGGCCGAAACTCCAGCCGCATCAGGACCTTCGACGTCGCCGACGGCGAAGTTGCCAGCTTCCGGTGCACCGGCAAGAGCATCCTGCCGGTCTTCCTCCTGTCCTTCGTGGTGCCCAGCCTGGGCATCTCGCTCAAGCGCGAGTAGCGCCAGCAGCGCCAGTAGCGCCAGTAGCGCAATCAGTCCGGGTGGCGGGAACGCGCCACGCAAGGCCCATCGCCGCCAGAAAGGTAGCATGGGCAAGGTGCATACCAACGCCGCGGAACCCGACGTCCCCACCCCGGACCTCCCCGCAGAAGCGTCCACAGCACCATCCACGGCAACGGCGGCGACGCCCGTACTTCAGGCGCCCGCCGCACGGCGCTGGCTCGTCGACCCGGCCCAGGCGTTCACGCGGACGGCCCTCGCGCAAAGGCTGAACGGCGTCCGTGCCGGTTTCCGCCAGACCCCGGCCAGCCTGCGCCTCTGGTTCTGGCTGGCACCGGTGCTGACGGCGGTGGTCGGCGGCGTGCTGCGCTTTGTCCGCCTCGGCCAGCCGCACTCCCTCGTGTTCGACGAGACCTATTACGTCAAGGACGCCTACAGCCTCCTGCAAAGCGGCTACGAGCGCAATTGGGCCGAGAAGGCGAACGACCTCTTCACCAAGGGGGACTTCTCCGGCCTCCAGGGCACGCCCGAGTACGTGGTGCATCCGCCCGTCGGCAAGTGGATGATCGCGTTCGGCATGTGGCTGTTCGGCCCGGACAGCTCGTTCGGCTGGCGGTTCTCGGCCGCCCTGGTGGGCACCCTTTCGATCTTCCTGCTCGCGCTGATCGCCCAAAAAATGTTCCGCTCCACCATCCTGGGCGCCGTCGCCGGGCTGCTGTTCGCCGTCGACGGGCACGCAATCGTGCAGTCGCGCACCTCGCTGCTGGACATTTTTGTCATGTTTTGGGCGCTGGTGGCCTTTGGCGCCCTGCTCCTGGACCGTGATGACGGACGACGCCGGCTGGCCGCCCGGCTCTCCCATCTCGCCTCCCCGGACGGCCGGGTCCCGGCGAAGAATCTGCTGTATGGCCCGTGGCTGGGCATGAGGTGGTGGCGGCTGGCGGCCGGAATTTCGCTGGGCCTGTGCACGGGCACCAAGTGGTCGGGGGTGTTCTTCCTGGCTGCCTTTGGCGTGATGACCGTGGTGTGGGACATGAGCGCCCGCCGCATCGCGGGGGTCCGGTACTGGGCCACCGGTGCCATCGTCAAGGACGGCGTGCTTGCCTTCGTCAGCATGGTCCCGGTGGCCGCGGCCACCTACCTGGCCTCGTGGACGGGCTGGTTCCTTTCCACGAACGGGTACGACCGCAACTGGGCCGCGACCAACCCGGGCGGGGCGTGGGACTGGGTCCCGGCGTCGCTCCGGTCCCTGTGGCACTACCACCTGACGGCCTACAACTTCCACACCGGCCTCGAGACGGACCACCCCTACAAGGCGAACGCGTGGTCGTGGCTGGTGATGGGCCGCCCGACGTCGTTTTACGCGCAGTATCCGCTCAAGGGCCAGTCGGGCTGCACGGCGGACAAATGCGCGGCCATGGTCACCAGCCTGGGCAACCCGCTGATCTGGTGGTGCGGCACGCTGGCCCTGCTGTTCCTGGTGGGCGTCTGGGCCGCCCGGCGCGACTGGCGCGCGGCCGCCATCCTGGTGGGCTTCGCGGCCGGATTCGTCCCGTGGCTGCTGTACCCGGAACGGACCATCTTCTTCTTTTATGCCATCGCGTACGAGCCGTACATGATCCTGGGTGTCACGCTGGTGCTGGGCATGATCATGGGCAAGGCGTCCGCTCCCCCATGGCGCAGGCAGCAGGGCGCCCTCTTCGCCGGCATCTTCGTGGTGCTGGCGGTGGCGTTGAGCGCCTACTTCTACCCCCTCTGGTCCGCCGAGGTGGTCCCGTTCGACTACTGGCGCCAGCACATGTGGCTGCCGTCCTGGATCTAGGCGTTCGGCGGTGGTTCACCCAACCGTGGTCCTCGCTACTCGGGATACAAACAGCCTAAGGTTGCTTCCTTGATTTAAAGGCTTCGATCTTGCGCCAATGGTCTTTGTCGAGGAGCCCGGTCTGAGCTACGGGCAAGAGTGCGGAGTCCAATGGCTGCATCCGGGCATAGAGTTTGGACATCTCGGCCCGGTTGCCGATTTTTCCCATGTAAGCGGCAAGACGAAGAACCTGAACGGTATCGATGATCTTAATTGAGTTGTCGGCTGCCAACTGTTGCCCCATCCCATCCTCAATGAGTAGGATCGCTTCCCGGCCTTGGCGACGGAGGACTACGGCATGGGCGACTGCCATAATTTCACCCAGATCACGAGGATTCAACTTGCGTTCCTCCATTGCCAGCCCCGTCAGCCGGCGGACCTCGCGATCCAGAACTTCATAGCCCGGAGTGCCCATGGAGGAGTCCAGAATCGCAACATGACCATTCCCGGTGAGCTTCTTCCAGTTGGCCGATACATTCGAGAAATCAGCTTGTGGCCCGCGGTTGCCCTTCATTCTGGCGACCTCTACGTCCACCTCGGCAGGAACCATGAGCTCATACCGCTGGCGCAATACCTCCAACAGCAGCCCTTGCCGGGACACAGCACAAAAGGTGATGCAAGGGCCCGCGTCCATGATGGCGGGCTGTTGGGGGGAACATGTGAGGATCTGGACTCACACGGCGTCCAGCCCGAAAAAGTCGGCGTCGCTTACCCTGCTGTCCTCGACAGATGGCCGTGGCTGGGGGACGATTCCGGCGTCCTTAAGTTCTGCCAAAAAGGCAAGAGGGTCTTCACCGCCTAGTCGCGCGAGTGCATTGAGGTGAATTACGTGCTTCTCGTAGCCTTCGGTCGCACGTTCCATGAGGCTCCGAGGTGGCCGTGGAGTGCTTGATTCTGTTGCACTGGCTTTGTAGTCGTCCAACCAGCCGAAGCGGGTGCTGAGTGTACGGGCTGAATAAGTCCGAAAGTCTTCAGCTTGGCTTGGTGTAATGAGGCCCAGAATTGAAAGCTGGATGAGGATGACGGATGGGGAGACATTGAAGTGACGTGTCAGTGAAGACAAATCGCGCAACTCCAGTGGCCTGCCACGGGCAATGTTGCTTACAAAGCCTCGAATGCCTTCCAAGGGAGCCAAGAGGTGGCGGGCAAAGGTGTCCGCGTCTTTCTCACTGTCCGTCCTGGCGGAGCAGTCGGGGGGGATCTCATCCAAATAATCGTCATGGACGATGTGAGCCAGTTCGTGGGCCAGCGACAGCCTTTGGCGTCCGGGTACGTTGGTAGTGGCAACACCCACCACGGTGCGGTGTCGTTTAGGGTCCTTGACGACCATCGCATCCATGCCCTCTGGCATCGGGAGGACGGCAACCAGTATCGCCGAACCCATCGTTTCGACAAGCTCGTGCATATCGGCGATGGGGGCGACGCCCAGACCATAATGGCCTCGGAGTGCGGCTGTCTCACGGTGGGCGGCTCGTTCCCTTGGGTTCATTGCCGGGAGGCTGGCCGCACTCATCGTGCAGGTATCCCTTGATGGTCGAGAAATTCGTCCATCTCAAGGAAATAAACCAGGCGGTCTTTGACCGACTCGGCGTCAGCCGACGGCTTGTTGGCTCTGGTGGCGACCAAAACGCGGTCCTCCAACGGGCATTCGTCGAGGATGGAGCCCAAGCTGCGTCCGAGCGCTTGGGCGATCAGGGCGATCTCGCCCAATTGGGCCTGGCGTGATGCGCTCTCGATGCGGGAAAGCGTGGACTGGGGCACGCCTGAGGCCGCAGCCAGCTGCCGCTGGGACATGCGCGCCTGAGTTCTAAGGGCAACGATGCGGCCCGGAACGTGCGATGACATTATGCCTTCCAATTCACTGAATCACTTTTCATCCTTATTGATTCAATCATACCTTCATTCTTTCTGGCTTCGAAGTGTCGCACAGGCCCAGGAACCGTGTCCATCGGACTTGGGCGGATGCCTGTTGATGGAAAACCAAGGGTCGTTCCGGTCATGGGCAAGGCGTCGGCTCCCCCATGGCGCAGGCAGCAGGGCGCCCTCTTCGCCGGCATCTTCGTGGTGCTGGCGGTGGCATTGAGCGCCTACTTCTACCCCTTGTGGTCCGCCGAGGTGATCCCGTTCGACTACTGGCGCCAGCACATGTGGCTGCCGTCCTGGATCTAGGCGTTCGGCGGCCGCGGGCGGTTGCTCATAAGATCGCCACTTATTTTTATGACTAACTCCTGTTAGTCATAAAAATAGCACGGCGCTTTATGAGTACCGATGCCCTGGGCCAAGGTGGGGGCCAGTGGCCCAACAATCAGCGGGAGCAGCAGACTTGGGTCCCGGCCACCGCTGGCCAAGCGATGTACCGGCAATCCCAGGTCAACCGATACAAGTCGGCCGTGCCGCCAATGATCGCCGCCCAGACTCCCAGTCCTGACGACGAGGCGCTCCAACTTGCCGAGCGGGCCACCTCCGAGTTAACCAGGTTTGATGCGGAGATCGGACACAAGGTGGCAACGTTTGCCCCTGTATTGCTACGTTCCGAGTCAGCCTCGTCCTCACAGATCGAGAACCTGACGGGCAGCGCCCAGGCCATCTTCAGCGCCGAGCTCGGACTCAAGAAGAGCCGAAATGCCGAATTGATCGCCGCCAACACCAAGGCAATGACGGCTGCGCTTCAACTCGCGGGGAACATCTCGTCGAACTCCATCTTGGAGATGCACGGCGTGCTCATGGACAACCAAAGTATCCACGCTGCCGGTCGACGGCGTGATGAGCCAGTCTGGATCGGCACACGAAGCGACACTCCCATTGGGGCCGATTTCGTCGCTCCGCACCACAGCAGGGTGCCCGGAATTGTCGACGATGTTGTCGCCTTCTCGTCCCGCCTCGACGTGCCGGCGCTGGTATCGGTGGCGGTGAGCCATGCCCAGTTTGAGACGATCCACCCATTTACGGACGGCAACGGTCGAACAGGGCGCGCCCTGGCCCAGTCCATTCTCCGATTCCGTGGTGTAACCACAAACGTGGCCATTCCGGTATCAGCCGGCTTGCTGGCCGACATCGGGGGCTACCACATGGCCCTCACTGCATACCGAGCCGGGGATGTCAGCCCCATAGTCCGTGCGTTCGCCAACGCCGCCCTGCGGGCGGTGTCCAACACGAGCGAGCTGGTCGAAGGGATTGAGGCCATCCAGGCCTCGTGGAAGCATCGTCTCACTGCACGCAAGGGCAGCAACGCATGGCGGATTTTGGCGCTGGTGGCTCGGCGCCCGGTCATCGACTCGGCCACGACTGCCCTGGAACTGGGGGTCAAGCAACCCAATGTTTACCCTCCACTGAAAACCTTGGTCGACGCCGGAATCCTGAAATCCAAGGCCGAACACAAGCCCGGACCGTTCTGGCGCAGCGACGAAATTTTGGAAGCCATCGATGGGTTCGCCAAACGAGCCGGGCGCCGGCAGAAGTCCTAATCCCGACGTTCCACCGCCCCTTGCGAATTTTCATGACCGACCCGGGGCGCTTCCTTTCAGCTGCACATCACCAAATCTGATAAACGTCAGACAGTATGGGCTCATGGATACCAAGGCCACTTTTACAGAGCTTCTCCGGTCACCGAAGGATGTCTTGTCGCATATTGATGAGGGCGACATCATCGTTTCCCGCCGTGACGGAGACTTCATCGCCCGCCTGCACCAACCCTTTCCGGGATCACATTCCTCTCCGCTGAGGGGAAGAAGTTGTTTGCCGAAGAGGAGGTGGGCGTTGCCCGCGGCTGTGCGGCCATCGGACATTACAGCCGACCCGCTGTCACGATTACAGCATGGGAAGCCACGGCGGCTGCATTGGCGGAGGGACTCTCAGGTGAGGGCTCTGATCTCCACTACCTTGCGGAGCCCGTCACGGTTCAGCGCCCCTGAACACCGTGGTGAAAAGGACTGTCCTATCAGGGCAGTCCTTCGACAGGTACCAGGACAAACTTAACTACAGTGGCCGCATTTGGCATGCCGTTATCGCTATTGCCGGCAAGGGGTCCACACGTACGCCCGGGCGCGTTCTCATTGAGACGATTGCCGGCGCCCACTGCCGCGAGGCGCCCTAACCTCGACGGCGGCGGGCGGGTGGAGCGTTACTGGGCGGCGGCGCGGCGTCCGGGGCGTTTGGCACGGACCACGGCCTGGCGGCGGTCCTTCGTGGGCCAGGTGAAGGCCAGCGTCAGGGAGGAGACCACCAGCACGAACGCACCGATGAAGATGCCGGCGTCGGACCAGAACTGGCTCGGAAACAGGCGGATCAGGGTGTCGTCCGTGTAGAACGTCCAGGTGCCGTTGGCGAAGAAGATCCGGTGGAAGTCGGTGAAGAACGTCTCCCAGCCCATGAACGCCAGGACGCCCAGGCCAATGATCAGCACCAGTGTCACAATGGACCCGGCGAACAACCCGCGCCGCACCCCGCCCGTACTGCGCCGGGACAGGTAGATGATGCCGATGACCATGACGATGGCCAGCACCAGGCCCAGCAGGAACGCAAAGTCGATCAACGACTTCACATCCGCCATGTGTGCCACCTCCCGTTCCAGGAACAGCGGGGTGCCCTGCGGGTTGACCAGGTCGCCAAGGTAGCGGCGGCCGGCAAAGTTCAGCAGGTAGTCCACGGTGTAGGAGCCGTAGGTGAGGCGGTCGTCCGTGGAGAAGCCAAAGGAATCCACGGGGAAGCCCGGGCGGTGGTACTCGATCCAGAGGAACGCGTTGGTGGTGACGAGCCGGATGGCCAGCACCAGCAGCACCACGGGGTAAAACACGGCCAGCAGCACCTGGAACACGCGGGGCAGCACGGGCTTGGTGTTGGCGGCCTGTTGCCGGGCGGCCAGGCGGCGGTCCACCTCCTCCTGCGGCGGGCGGACCTGCAGCATGCTGGTGGGCGACTGCTCCACGTATACGTCCTCCGTGCCGGCGTCCACCGCTTCGGCCTTGGCGGGCCCGGCGTTATTGCCGGCCGACGCCGGTGCCGTTGCGTAAGTGCCCTGCGAGGCGGAAGGCGCCGTGGCCGCGCCCGGCCCGGATGCACGAGCCGCCCCGGCCTGGGCACTGTCCGCCGATTCCGGATCGGAGTCGGCGGGCAACTTGGGCATGCGTGTGGCGGGGCGCATGGGTTCGGGAATGCCGTCGGCGGGCATGTCGATCTTGATCCTGCTGGCGGAGGACTGTGCCGGGGCGGGACGTTGCCCCGGGGCGCCGGCAGGTGCAGCTGCGCCGCTGCCGGCAGTGACCGGAGCCCCATCGGCACCCGTGGAAGCCGCGGAATCGGCAGAAACCGCCGGATCCGCCGCGGGCGTGCCGGAGCCGGCGCCGGGGTATGCGGCGGGCGCAGCACCTGACGGGGCAGCCCCGGAAGGTGCGACCCCGGGCTTGGCAGGGGTTGCGGGGGTGGAGTCGGCGGCGGGCACGGCGGGGGCTTTTGGGGGCTGGTTCTCTGTCACACCCGCAAGGATACCGGCGGATCCTGCCCCGGTGCTGGTGCCACCCCGGGCGCCGCCAAACTGGCGCCGCACTCACAGGTGGGGTTCAGGTGGAAGGGGCGGCAGCCCCGGCGTCGTCCGCGGAAAGGTCACCGCGCTCCCCGGCCAGCCAGGCGCGCCGGCCCAACACCAGGGTGTACGTCCAATACGCGGCCAGGACCAGGGCGCCGATGGTGATCTTGGCCCAGACGGGCAGCGGGCTGGGGGTGACGTAGGCTTCCACGAGCCCGGAGACGAACAGGACAAAGACCAGTCCGACGGCGGTGGTCATCAGGGAGCGGCCCTCCAGTGCCAGGGAGTCGAGCCGGCTGCGCGGCCCGGGGCTCACCCAGGCCCAGAAGATGCGCAGCCCGGCGGCGGAGGCGATGAAGATGCTGGTCAGTTCCATGAGCCCGTGCGGGAGGATGTAGCTGAAAAAGGTGTCGCCGCGGCCGTAGGCGAACATGACGCCGCCGGTGATGCCCACGTTTTGGGCGTTCGTGAACAGCGAGTACGGCACAAACACGCCGGTGATGCCCAGGGCCACGCATTGGGCGGCGATCCAGGCGTTGTTGGTCCACACGGCGCCGGCGAAGGAGGCGGCGGGGTTTTCGGAGTAGTAGTTGACGAAGTCGTGGTTGACCAGTTGCTGGAGGCTGGCGTCGCTGCCCAGCGCGGCGAGCACGGCCGGGTTGCCGGCGGCCCACGCCGCGAAGAGCGCTGCGATGACGATGAAGACGGCGCCCACAATGACCGTCAGCCAGCGCAGCCGGTAAAAGGCCGCGGGCAGCGAGATCGTGAAGAAGCGGGCCACGTCCACGAACACGTTGGACTTCGCGCCGGTGAAGCGGGTGCGGGCGTTGGCCAGGATGGCGGAGAGGGAGGCGGAGAGGGCGCCTTCGGCGGCCACGGAGCGGATCAGGGACAGCTGGGCGGAGGTGCTTTGGTACAGCTCCAGGAGCTCGTCCGCCTCGCCGCCGGTGAGCCGGCGTTTCCGGGCAAGCGAATTCAGCCGCTCCCACTGCGGGCGGTGCACTGCGGTAAACGCGTCCAGGTCCACGCAGCCAGCCTACCGGGAAGCGTGGCTTGGCGGCGGCCTCACTAGACTGGTTTCATGTCCGCGATCATTACCGGCGAGGCCGTTGTCCTGGAACTGCGGCCGGCCTCGTTTGCCGCCCGCTCGCTGGGTTCCGCCATCGACGTCCTGGTGACCGTGGTGCTGGCTGTCGGCGCCATTTTTGTGATGGGCGCCGTGCCGGGGCTGCTGGACGGGGCCGCGGCCCGCGCCGTCGTCCTGGTGACGTTGGTGGGCATTGTGGTGGCGCTGCCCGTCGCGGTGGAGACCGTGACGCGCGGCAAGTCCGTGGGCAAGCTGGTCATGGGCTTGCGCATAGTGCGCGACGACGGCGGCTCCATCCGCTTCCGGCAGGCCCTGGTCCGTGGTCTGCTGGCGGTATTTGAGATTTACATGTCCCTGGGCTCCGTGGCGTTTTTGGTGTGCCTGTTCAACGACAAGTCCAAGCGCCTGGGTGACATGATGGCCGGTACCTATGCCATCCGCGACCGGGCACCCAAGTACCAGCCGCTGCAGGTGCACACCGTGCCGGCGCTGGCACCGTGGGCACAGCTGGCGGACATCGGCCGGCTGCCGGACCCGCTGGCCCGGCGCATCTCCGTGTTTCTGCGGCAGGGCGCGCGGATGGCGGAGTCTTCGCGTAGCTCGATGGGCCTGGCGTTGGCGGACGAGGCAGCGGCCTTTGTGGCACCGCTGCCGCCGGCCGGCACTCCCCCGGAGGTGTTTCTGGCCGCCCTGATTTCGGAGCGCCGGGACCGAGAATTTGCCCGGTTGACGGCCGGCGAAGCGCAGGCGGCGCAGCTGCGTACCCGCCTGAACGCCCATGGCGTTGGAAGCAAGTAGTGGGTCTGAGTACTTGTTTTTCTGCTGCTTCGCGTAAACGAGTGCCCGCCACTCTATAAGGCCGAGTACTTGCCGGTGTTTAGTTGGTCCTAATCGGGCCGGCTGATTGCCGGCACGGGGGCAGCTTCCAGCCGAGGTTGCCTGGTCTCAGGCGGGAAACCGCCGCTTTGAAGGGCACTGACATGTTGATGATGTACGTGTTTGCTTCCGCAGTCCCGGCCGCTTGGTGGGCCAGGATGCGGTTGACTGGGGAGGAATCCGGGGAAAAGGGCGCCACCGCCACTGAGTACGCGATTCTGGTGGGGTTCATTGCCGTGGCCATTGTTGGCGGCGTGACAGCGTTCGGCACGGCCTTGGACGGGTACTATACCGACATTACCGCGGCCGTCAGCGCGGCACTCAACCCGTAACCGCGATTTTTCGCGAATTTTACCAATTCCGTAATTGATTGCGCGGTCCAATAGGCCGTGAATTTGTCATGCACAAATATTATTCACGAATTTTCAGCTGAAAATCGGTTAGCTTCTTGACCGTGATCACGAATTGATCACGGAGCCCAACAAGTAGTACCCGAAGCCGCCCGAATTTTTGATTGAAAATCATCCGATCACCGGTGCGAAACTGCCCCCGTTCCCAGCATCCGCGCGGAATCTTTTGAATAAAAAAACGTTTTCGAAAGTAGAGTGTTGACCACTCTAGAGACGAACAGGCCGGCTGGAGTTTAGTTGTTCTCAGCCGGGGGAAAAGATTTCACCGGGCATCAACCGAAGTTCCACAGCTGGTCTCACAAGGTCTCTCGCAAGGGTCACTCATAGGTCTCTCACCAGGTCTCACATTGATCCTTCGCACGATTCCCCGGACCCGCCTACGGTCTTCGGCCAAATTGGTCACCTTTCATGAAAGTAGGCAAGACAATGTTGAAGATGTACGTAACCCTTCAGTCCCTGTTCATCGCCGGCGTCGACCGTGTCAAGGACGGTGAGCGTGGAGCAACCGCAACAGAGTACGCCCTGCTCGTAGCCTTCATCGCCCTGGCCATCGTCGGAGGCGTCACCGCATTCGGCACCAACCTCGGATCGTTTTTCAACGGCCTGGGTAGCAAGGTCGGCATTCTTTAGCCTTGAATTCACTCTGTTGGCCGGTGTGCCAGGAATTGACACACCGGCCAACAGGCTCAAGCATTCTGGTCAAAGTGTTGCGTATATCGGCAATCAATATTTTTGTTTTCAATTTTCGATCTCCCCGCACCAAGCGGCTCTCGGTCTAAGCGGACCAAGCACAGTCCGGCAGTGCGAGACAAACAACTTCTGGGGTGGCGTGATGAAGAACCAGCGATCAGAAAAGGGCGCAGCGGCCGTCGAGTTCGCGCTGGTCGTGCCGCTGTTGTTCCTAATTCTTTTCGGGATCATCGATTTTGGACGCGCTTACAACGCCCAAATTTCCCTAACCCAAGCGGCCAGGGCTGCAGTACGCAGCCTGGTGGTATCGAACGACACGGCAAAGGCTGACACTGCGGCTTTTGCCAACACTGTGGGGCTTTCCGGTGTGGTGCCCGTCTATAGTCCCGCGGGGTGTCCCAACCCGGCCACCGTGCCGGCCACCACCGTGACAGCCACTGTCACATACACACTCGATGCCATAGGAGGCTTTCTCCCTCTGACACTTACCGGCACAGCGAGCATGCAATGCGGTGGCTAAGCAAGTGCCTCAGGCTTTTCAAAGGACCGGAGACCGCGATGAAGAACGAACGAGACAATGAACGTGGCGCCGTCACCGTTCTCACCGCTGTGTGCATGGTGGTTCTCCTGATGATGGTGGCCATGGTGATCGACGCAGGCATGGCCTACGCAGAAAAGGCGCAGCTGCAGAACGGCGCCGACGCAGCGGCCCTGGCCGTTGCCGGCAACTGCGCCAAGAACCCGGCGTCCTGCACCGCAGCCACCCAGCAGGGGTTGGCCAATTCCATGGCAAACCGAAATTCCAACGATGGATCCAGCAGCGTATCTTTGGACATCACCTCCGCCACCGTCACGGCCACCACGTCGACGGTCAGCGGAGGTAACAGCTTCCTTTCGATGCCTCTTTCCGCCATCACTGGTTTTTCAACTGCCCAGGTACGGGCCCAAGCCGCGGCGTCGTGGGGGGGGATTTACTCAGGCACTCCAATACTGCCCTTGACAGTCGGTGCCTGTGAACTTGACCCGACGAAGTATCCCATGGACGGGACGGACAGGGTCGTGGCCATGCACGGTACCTTTGGCGGAACTGGGGCAAACAAGGAAGTCAAGTGTAGTTCGTGGAATCCTGATGCCGGCCTGAACATGCCTGGCGGTTTTGGATGGCTCGACACCACCAGCAGTTGCCAACCGAATGTCACCATCGACAATCCTTGGGTGGACTCAGGGACCGGTAACAGTATCCCCACAGGCTGCACAAGCCTCTTTTCGTCCAGTCTCGTGGGCCAAACGGTACTCATCCCAATCTTTGGATATGCCGACGGCACGGGCGCCACTGGCACGTACAAGATCCTGGGGTGGGGCGTTTTTGTAGTCAAAGGCTGGAATTTCCCGAGCACAAAGGTCAACTGGCCCTCGGGAAGCAGCACCACAGGGCTCTATGGCCATTTCACCAAGCAGATCAGCTACGCAGAGGGCTTCACGATGGGTGGAACCACTACCTACGGAGCAACCCAAGTGAATCTCGTCAAGTAGCAAAATCAAAGGAGAATTACCGTGAAAGCACGCCTTCTGGGGGGCATCGCAGCCATAGTATTAGCCATTCTTGGCACTGTGATGCTGGTCAATTACGTAAACGGTGCCGATACCCGGGCACTCGCAGGAACCGAGACCACAAGTGTTGTCGTGGTTCAAAAGGCAATCGCCTCCGGCACCGCAGTCTCAAGTTTTGGAGACGCCGTCGCAGTGAAAATGGTCCCCAAGAACATGATGGCGGAGGGCGCACTTTCCGATCTCAAGTCGGTCCAGAACAAAGTGGCCGCGATGAACCTTTTGCCAGGCGACCAGATCTCCGATGCCAGGCTCACGGATGCCGCCACCTACAAGGGCAGCAATCCGGCCAATGTACCTAACACGATGCAAGAGATCAGCTTCTCGGTCACAGCAGATCGCGTCGTTGGAGGCCAACTCCAGCCCGGAGACACAGCTGCTCTCTACTTCAGCTACGACGAATCCACAGTCGTCGCCAAGCCGGGACCTTCTACTAAGGCCGCTCTCCGCAAAGTATTGGTTGTAGGCATGCAGGCTGCAGTCCAAGGTTCGTCCAGCACACCCACATCGGCCAGCACTCCGGCACCGACAACTGCACCCTCGACCGTGGGCCCAGCCAGTTACGTGGTCACCGTGGCATTGGCCCCGGCAGACGCCATCAAACTGGTCCATGCAGCCGAATTTGGGCACGTCTGGGTGGCGAAGGAAGCCGCCGGGACCGTTGGAGCTTCACCAGCGCCACTGTTCAAGGGGGATGTGTTCAAGTGAGCCGCTTCAATGTGATCACCACCGTGCCGGAGTTCGAGCGCCGGGTGCGCTCGGCAGCCAGCGGTACGCTGACCGGCACCGTGCAGTCCATCCCAAGTGTTCCGTTCCCGGCCGGCCCGGAGGAAATTCTGGCCCGGCAGACCGGTGAACCTGTGGAAGTTGTTGTGGTGGGGCCTGGGGTACCGGTGGACAAGGCCATCAAGCTGGCGTCCGTATTCGACCTCATGTACCCGGAAATCAGTGTCCTGCTGGTACATGAAACGACGGAAGACCTCGCGCTGCAGGCCATGCGCAGTGGCGTCCGTGACCTGCTCAGTCCCGATGCCGACATCGACACCATCCGGGTCATGCTGGAACGCGCCAGCCTGGCTGCTGCCAGCCGGCGCCGGGGCCTCACCCCCGCCCATGAACCGGAACGCGAGCAGGGACGTGTCATCGCCGTCATGTCACCAAAGGGCGGGGTTGGCAAAACCACCGTTTCGACCAATTTGGCCATCGGCCTGGCCAAACTTGCCCCCATGTCGGTCGTACTGGTCGACTTTGATGTGCAGTTCGGTGACGTGGCCTCCGGACTGCAGTTAAGCCCCGAGCACACCTTGGCGGACGCCGTAAGAGGCGCTGCGGCCAATGACTCCATGGTGCTCAAGGCCTACCTGACGGTCCACCCGGCCGGCATCTACGTCTTGGCTGCACCGATCAGTCCCAACGAATCGGAGCATATTACCGGCGAGCAGGTGGGCCGGGTCCTGGCGCAACTGGCAGCCGAGTTTGCCTATGTGGTGGTGGATTCGTCCCCCGGACTGGGCGACCATGTCATTGCCACCCTGGAACAGGCCACCGATGCAGTGTGGGTCTGTGGCATGGACATTCCCAGCATCAAGGGCCTCCGCGCCGCCCTCGGAGTGCTTCACGAGATCAACCTGGTGCCGCCGGGCCGGCATGTGGTGCTGAACTTTGCCGACAAATACAGCGGCCTGCGCGTCCAGGACGTGGAGGAGACGCTGGGAATTCCTGTGGATGTGGTGCTTCCCCGGTCCAAGAGCATACCGCTTTCCACCAACCGGGGCGTTCCCTTGTTGCAGGACAAGGTTCGTGACGCAGCAGCCAAGGGCCTGCGCAAACTCGTTGCACGTTTCGATCCGAAGGTATTGGCACAGCCACAGAAGAAGGTACACAGGAGGGTGGTCATCTCATGAATCTCTCAGAACGTCTTGCCGCCGCGCGCGGCGAGTCCCCCAAAGTGGCACAACAAGAAGCCGCGCCCAACGTCCAAACGTCCTCAGGCTACGCGCATCCGGGACTGTATCTGCCTCCCAACCCCAACACCCCGGATAAAAGCGACTCCGAGCAGGATCACGCTGTTCGACAGCCGCTTGCTGACGGACTGTCCGGTCTCAAGGCCAGGGCCACAGAAACCCTTTTCGAACGGCTGGGAGCACGCTTAAGTGATCCCACCATGGTCGAGGAGGAGCTCAACAAGCTTGCCAGCGCCGAACTGGCAGGCATCATCGCCGAGGAACAGGCGGCGCTTTCCGGCGACGAACGGCGTCGGCTTATTAAGGAAGTCTCCGACGATGTCCTGGGGTACGGCCCGCTCCAGGAAATGCTGGACGACCCCACAATCACTGAAATCATGGTCAACGGCACGGATGCCATCTACATTGAACGGCTGGGGCAGATTGTCCACACTAACCACCGGTTCGGCTCCGAAGCGCAACTTAGGCGGGTCATTGACAAGATCGTTTCCCGCGTAGGCCGTCGAATTGACGAGTCCTCGCCCTTGGTTGATGCCCGTCTGGAAGACGGCTCACGTGTCAACGTCATCATCCCGCCGCTGGCCGTCAATGGCCCCACCATGACCATTCGGAAATTCAGCCATGTTCCGCTCACGGTGCAAAACCTCATCGACTTTGGCACCTTGTCAGTGGAGATGGCCGAACTCCTCAACGCCTGTGTATGGGCACGGATGAACATCCTGGTCTCCGGTGGTACGGGCACCGGGAAGACCACCCTGCTCAATGTATTGTCTTCCTTCATTCCGCCCAGTGACCGCATCATAACCATTGAAGATGCCGTGGAATTGCAATTACAGCAGGATCATGTGATTCGCCTGGAAAGCCGGCCGCCCAACATTGAGGGCAAAGGTGAAGTTGCCATTCGCGAACTGGTCAGGAACTCGCTGCGCATGCGCCCTGACCGCATTGTGGTGGGGGAGGTCCGCGGCGGTGAAAGCCTGGACATGCTCCAGGCCATGAACACCGGCCACGACGGCTCCCTCTCCACAGTTCACGCCAATTCCCCTCGGGACTGCATTTCCCGTTTGGAAACCCTTGTCATGATGGCCGGAATTGAGCTCCCGCTGCGGGCCATTCGGGAACAGGTCTCGTCCGCAGTGGATTTGATAGTCCAAATTACTCGGTTGCGCGACGGCACTCGCCGGGTAACCCACGTAACTGAGGTCCAGGGCATGGAGGGGGACATGGTCACCCTCCAGGACGCATTCCTCTTCGACTACTCGGCAGGTGTGGATTCCAACGGGCGGTTCCTTGGAAAACCCGTTGCCACAGGAATCCGGCCCAGGTTCGTCGAACGGTTTGCCGATCTCGGAATTCAGATTTCCCCTCACATCTTTGACGTTCCCGTTCAAGGGGGAAGACGATGAGCCCCGCAATGATCGTGGTTGGGGTGCTGCTTTGTCTGGCGGCACTTCTGCTCGTCGTGTTCGTGGTGTTCAAACCCAAGCACGGCAGAGTTTCCAAGGACCGGCTCGGCACTCGCCAGCCGGGATCAAAAGCCAAAGTGGACAAGAAGCTGGGACAAGTCACGGAATCCACGGTTGAGGCCATCAATGGCTTCCTGGACCGCCGCGGCGTGCGTTACACCACCGGCACGGCGCTGGAATTGGCAGGAATCAAGACCCGCCCGGCCGACTTCATCATCTGGGTTGGCGCCGCTACAGCGGTCGCAGCTGTGGCCTTCTTCCTTTTAGACGTACCGGTGCTGAGCTTCTTCATGCTACCGCTGGTCCCATTGCTGGCATGGGCATTTGTTCGGATCAAGACCGAGCGCCGCAGGTCTGCCTTTAATGACCAGCTCGGCGACACGCTGCAGTTGCTCACCGGAGGCCTCCGGGCAGGGCACAGCATGATGCACGCAATTGACGCTGCAGCCACAGACTCCGATACCCCCATGTCTGAGGAGCTTGCGCGGGTGGTCAACGAGACACGCCTGGGCCGCGACACCGGCGATTCCCTGCTGTCCACGGCGGAGCGCATGCACAGCGAAGACTTCAACTGGGTGGCCCAGGCCATTGAGATCAACAGGGAAGCCGGCGGAGACTTGGCAGATGTCTTGGACCATGTGGGCGATACGATTCGAGACCGAGGCCAAATCAGGCGCCAAGTAGAAGCGCTTAGCGCGGAGGGAAGAATGTCAGCACTGGTGCTGTTTTGCCTCCCGTTCGGCGTGGGCGGCATCATGTTTTTCATGAACCCCACGTACTTTTCTGTCTTGTTCCAATCACTCTTGGGGATCGCGCTGATAGTTGTCGTTGCCGTGTTACTCGGTATCGGCGCCCTTTGGCTCAGGGCCGTCGTCAAGATTAAGTTCTAGGGGGAAATCTCATGTCACCAATAGCCTGGGCGGCCATCCTGCTCATCACGCTGCCCATCGGTTTGCTGCTGTTTCAGACGCTGGCAGCCGACACCGGAACCCGCAAGCTTGTGCGGCAAAACCTGATCGAAGGCACTGCCCCAGTCAAGGCCAAAAAGGCCAAAACCCCGAACGAGAATCTCAACGAGATTGCCAGGAAACTGGCACCAAAATCATACGTGGGATGGCTCAACAAGCTACTCAACCGTGCAGGGCGTCCCGCAGAAATGCCGCTGCAACGGCTCCTGGTCGTAAAGCCACTTCTCGCATTGACGGTATTTTTGGTAGGTTTCCTGTTCCTTTCCAGGGATCCAGGAAAGCTTGGGCTGCTGATGTTGATCGGTGCCACTGTTTTGGCGTACTTCGCCCCTGACATCCTGTTGGATTCCCGCGCAAAGTCTCGGCAGGAAGAAATCACATTGGAACTTCCCAACACCTTGGACCAAATGCTCATCTCTGTTGAAGCGGGGCTCGGCTTTGAGTCGGCCATGGGCCGTGCGGCTTCCTCGGGCAAGGGCCCCCTCGCCGTTGAATTGAAACGGACGATGCAGGACATCCAAATGGGGCGCAATCGCGCAGAATCCTATTTGGCCCTCGTGGAAAGGACACAGGTCAAAGACCTGAAATCGTTTGTCCGGGCCGTCATCCAGGCTGACAAATACGGCATCGCCATCGGGCGGGTGCTGCGCACCCAGGCAGACGAGCTGAGGACCAAGCGCCGTCAGCGGGCCGAGGAAAAGGCCATGAAGGTCCCCGTGAAAATCCTGTTTCCGCTGATCTTTACCATCCTTCCTGTTCTCTTCATCGTGATGCTCAGCCCCGCCATAGTGGGAATAGTAAACCTGTTCAGCAAGGGCGGCCTGTAGTTCCGGCGTGTCACGGCAGTACCAGTGACTAATGATTGTGACACACCTACCGCGACCAGACGAGACAGGACCACACGCCTTGAAACCACGTCGAAACAAGCTATCCAACATCAGAGATCGATCAGCCAACCGGCGATTCCAATTTGTACCGCAACGACTCATCTCGAACATTGACAAGTTCATTACCTTGGAGAGAATTCGCAATTACTCAATTATCTTCGTGGTCATAGGTGCCCTCATGGCAACCGGGGATTCGATCTTCAGGGTCGGTCACCCGGCCGTCCGGGGTGCTTTCCTTCCGGACTACCTGGCACATTGGACCGGGGGAAAATTGATATATCTTGGTCAAGCAACTTCACTTTTTGACCCCGCCAGCCAACAAACCGTTCAAGACAGTGTCCTCGGGCCCACAACTTTTTTTTCCTGGTTCGTATCGCTGCCCGTTGTCGCAGCTCTCTACGCGCCACTCGCGGCAGTGAATTACAACCTAAGTGCCGCTATCTGGCTCATCCTTAATGTGGCTCTACTCATTTGGTGTGTCCGCAGCCTCGAACCATTCGCTCCAAGGCTTTACCGCCACCACCGAAAACTGGTCTTCCTAGCTGTCCTGGCGTCAGCCCCTGTGCTCGAGTTGATTGGATGCGGGCAGGACACGGCATTCATGCTTGCTGTCTGGCTCATGGGCATCCGGCTGTTGACCACAAGCCACCAAGCAGCAGCGGGTGCTGTGTTCGGTCTCGCGGTACTTAAGCCCCAGCTCGCGATCCTCATCCCTTTCGTTCTGCTATTTACTCGGCGGTACAAGGCGCTGGCGGCGTTTACCCTGGTGGCCGTCGTTCTTGTGGGGGCCTCCACGTTGCTGGTTGGGCCGAACGGCATGCGGCAATGGATTGCAACCATCTCCAGCCCTCTGTTCACAGACCTAGTGCAGCACGGCCAGGCGTGGAAAATGACGAGCATCCCGGCATTCATTGTGTCCATCGCTCCACCGGTGGCGGCCGCCTGGCTGGCCGCGAACCTGACATGGCTTTCATTTGGCGCCGGGCTTATTGTCATCGGCATCATCTTGCGTCGGAATCACGCGCCAAGGCTTGATCCGCAAACGCTATGGGTAGCAACCTTGGCCACAACATTGGTCTGCTCTTCACACCTGCTCCTCTACGACGCTGTCCTATTTCTCCCCGTTGTCCTCTTCGTACTGGAGAGGCGGCCTTCCGCCTATACCAGGGTCATGGTCCTGGCGGCCTTCGCTTTGACGGTGGTAAGCAACGTGATTCATATGGCGACTGCCTCACTGATCTGGCCACTCTCCATCACTGGTGCACCATGGTCCGCGCTGCCTCTGGCTGCGCTGGGACTTGAGTCAATCAGAATAGTTCGCAGCCGTTTCAAGGCTCCGCCCGCGGCCCCCGTGGCACTTTCTACCCCGCCACCAGCATCACCAGCGCACCGGCCAGCATGAACGGCCCGAACGGGATCTGGGACTTGCGGCTGCCACGGCGTGAGACCATCAGGGCCAGCCCCCACAGGGCGCCGAACACAAAGGCCAGGAACGTCCCCCACAGCACGGCGCCCCAGCCCACGAAGCCCAGGTACAGCCCCAGCACAAACGCCAGCTTCACGTCGCCGTAGCCCATCCCGGCCGGGTACACGAGCCGCAGGACCACATATACGGCCCACAGCACCGCTCCCCCAAGGACCGTGCGCAAGGCGGCTCCGGCGTCGAGCATGAACAGGCTGGCCAACAGCAGCAGCACCCCGGCAATGGCCGCGGACGGGAACACGATCCGGTTGGGCAGCAGCTTGCTCCTGATGTCGACGACGGTGAGCCGCCAGGCCATGACCAGGTAGTAGAGGCCGGCAATCAGCACCAGCCAAAAGGCGAGGGGCGCAGTCCCCCACAAGTCGCGCAGAACAGTGATCATCAGCCAGTCGTCCCGGGGTCCGTAGGAGGGTTACTTGTTGGCGTAGTGGGCGAAGGGGATGTTCCAGTCGCCGAAGCCGTCGGTTGGTGCAATGGTGTTGGTGGGGTCCAGCGTGCCGGTGGTGTGCACGAGGTCGCCCGGCTTCATGTTGTTGAACACCCAGGAGGCGCCTTCGCGGTCCAGGCCGATGCAGCCGTGGGAGAGGTTGACCTTGCCCAGGTACGGGATGGCAACGGGCGCCGCCAGGTGGATGAAGATGCCGCTGTTGGCCAGTCGCGTGGCGTATTCGACCTTGAGCTTGCCGTAGTAGGCGGGATCGCCGGGCTTGAGGCCGATGGTGGAGGCGTCGAACGTGGCGTGGCGCTGCTTGTCCGCCGTGAGCACCAGGAAGCCCGACGCCGACGGGAAGCGTTCGTCGCCCATCGAGGCCAGGAACGTCTTGGCCAGGTGGTCATTGACGTAGATGTGGACGATCTTGGCGGAGGCGTCGGCCTCCATGACCACCTTGTCGCCGATGTTGATGGTGTTGGTCTTGTTGAAGTTGCCGATCTGGCCGTTGCCGTAGTCGACGCCGAACAGCTTGATGTCAACCTTGAGGGCGGTATTGGCCGGCCAGTACGTGGCGGCGCGGTAGCGGGCCAAGGTGTCCGAATACCAGTGGAACGCGCCCTTCTGCCCCGTCGCGGAGGTGATCCTGATGGCCTTTTCCACGGCGGCCTTGTTGGTCACCGGTTCACTGAAGTGGAACTCCAGCGGCTGGGCCACGCCCACGGTGGAGTTGTTGGCCGGGTACATCCACATGTCCGCCTCATTGGCGGCCGGGACCGTGGAGAAGGTGGTGGCGTTGGTATCCAGGTTGCCGTGCCCATCCATGGTGGTGACGCTGAACGTGTAGTTCGTGTCGAACGCCAGCGCGGAGCCGGAGACCCACTTGCGACCGCCGTCGGACAGCTCGCCGTCCGTGGTGGCGCCGGTTTCGGTTTCCTTCAGGATGGCGCTGTAAATGGTGCCGGTCTTGACCTGGGCCGTGACGGGCACTGCCGGGTTGTAGCCTTCCGCGCCTTGCCCGGGGGCCACCGTAAGTTCAACGGGGGCGGCCGGCGGGGTGGTGGTCGGGACCGCCGACGGCGTGGGGGCGCCCGCCTCGTTGCCTGCGACCCACGAATTGGCCGTGGCGGCTCCGACGCCGCCCATCCCGATGGCCACGGCGACCGCCGCAACCACTGCGATCTTCCAGCCCCTGCGAGGCTTCCGGGCGGATTCCAACTCCGGCATTCAACCTCCCCAAAACTGTGGGCCAGCCCCACGGCGGAAGCACGTGACCTTACACGGCTAAGTCACAATTTTACGGCACGGCCTTGTTTTGGACGCGTAGGCCAAGGGTGTTTGGGGTTGCGATTGGGTAACCTCTGGCGGTCGCGGGCTGCACGCTTTGCTGTCCCTGGTGAGCCCAGCCTGGGGCCGCATCAACTTGGCGTGGCTTGTGAAAAAGTAAAATATCCGACGCTAAGCGTGTATTTCCGTACCGATCTTCCTTGTGGTCGAGGTTCGCGCCTTCAAATGATGAAATCTGAACGGCACGGTCCCAAAGCCTCACGTCTGGGCAGGATGCCTTCCGGGTTCTGCAGTCGGTGTTCGAAGTGCCGGAGAGACGGAAGCTTGGCAGCGCGGTGTCAGTAAGATCCAAGCGCTCCCAGTCGGCACTGATGTGTTCGACACTGGTCAGAACCCCCAGTGCCCCTCACCAGTTCCTACGTGCCCGGGGCGAGCCGGCACCCCGGCTTCTAGACCTTCGGAGACCGACCCGGCCATCACGCCCGGCCGACGGCCCCCGCGCAGCCACGCGAGCACCTCTTTGGAGAGCATGCGGCCCTACTGCGTCGACCTGCGGCTGCACGGTGATCGCATGTCGTCCGCCCAGACGAGATCGTCGTCATCTTCTCTCATCGATGGAAGACCTCATCGAATAGTAGCGGCTGGGCTACTGCTCGTCTTGAAGAGGGCCTGGGACTGATGATGGTTCCTCGCCTCGGAGGACGGCTTGTGCAATTTTGTTGCCGCGCGGTGTGTTGGCCAACCAAGCAATAGCGCCCGGTGTGGGTAACTCGTCTCCCCATTCGGTAAGCCACTCGCGAGTGATCCGTTCAATGCTTCACCAGGCGAGCACGGCCAAGGATGATGTCCCTGCTCGTCTACATCGCCCGCAACCATGAGCCCCTCAACGAGCAATTCGGCAATAAGGCCAAGAGCGAAGGTCCTCCTTGATGCGGAGTCACGAAGCCCTGCGAGTCGGGTACTGCCATAAATCCATGAGGCGTACTGCCAGTCATCCAACCCGCCCACTAGGGCGTCATCTCTAGGAGATCGCTCGCTCATGCCGATCAACCAATGTGGATCTTGAACGGATCTTGGCCAGGGATTCTTATGTCGATGGTCGATCCTCCCGAGCCCGACGTTCCGCGCATACCGATCTGCGTGCTATTGGGCATTTCAAAGACCTCCCCACTGTAGTTCTTCCATTCCGATTAGCAGTACAGTCATGAAATTTGAATGTACCGGTTAGTCCCCCCACGCTGGGTGAGATGCTGGCCAATAGGAGACTCCACCGCCGGGCATGCAAACAGCCCGCTCACCCGTGGCCGCCACCAACGTCCACGCCTCGAACCCGTCGTCAGGCAAGCACTGAAGGTATTGGCCACTCGCAAAACGCAGGGACAACTCTCCCGATTCACGGATTGATGCCTCCGTAATTTTTACGTTAAGGAGCCGAACTACAACTGAGCCGGTCTCCCGGAGCAAGTCCGGGAGCACCTCATCAGGGGGCATGCTTTCTGCCGCGAACAAGTTGAATGGAGATTCGATCCGCAGCTCAGTACCATCGATGGTCTCCAGAACTACTGAGTAGTCGAAACAGATTCGACTAATCTCCTGTCCTTGCAACGAGTATTCCATCAGTCACCCCAGCCCTTAGGGAGTGCGTATGTACCGTCCGGATTGAGGGGGATGTGCGTCTCCGACGGCGGGCCCGGTTTGCCGTTTATTCCGATCGGCTGGCCTGACTCGTTGTAGAACCTGACGTAGCCGTTCGGGTACTGCTGATTCGGCTCCATAATCCGAATCGTACCCGCATTGCCGGCCGAGCCTGGTGCACGCCAGACCATTCCCTTCCCATTGCTTGCGACTTGCGATAAAAAGCCCTCCGCGACACCGGCGGGGCGTGCTGCCATGCCGGCAACCTCGTCTGCGGCCCTTGCGCCAATTCTGTTCATGGCTCCGAGGCCGAATGCCCCGCCAGCGACGAGGAGGGCGCCTTGGAGGACTGCTCCTGCGCATCCTCCTTTGCCGGAGAAGCAGCGCATGGTGTTGTCTGAGGTTGCCCAGGAGACTGCCCCGGCGACGAGCGCCAGCGGGGCTGTGATGACGTCGAGTTCGGCGCAGACGAGGCTGATTCCGCCGGCGACCAGGGTGACGCCGGTGGCGATGTTGTGCACAATGGCGATCCAGTCTTTGCCTGTGTTGCCGGTGGGGTCCAGGACGGACATGGGGTTGGCGCTGGCGTAGCCGTAGCCGAGGCCGCCTGCCCGGGCGGGGTCTGGTGAGAGGAAAATGCCAAGGTCCGGGCGGTATTCACGGCTGCCCATGCGGTAGCTTCCGCCGTCGTTGTAGTTGTGCTGGTAGATCAGCGGGTAGTTGATGGGGTTCTTGCCGGTAGTGGTCGTGGTGATTTTGCCGTAGGGGTCGTAGGTGTAGGCGTATTGGAGTGCCCCGCTGGAGTCGGTGAGGGCTCGAATGGCTCCCTTGCCATCCTGGAGGTAGTTGTAGGCTTTGCCGGCGGCGATAAATCCCAGGGCTGCGAGGCCGTAGGTGTACTGACGGATGATGTTGCCGTTGGCGGCCTGCTCCTGGGCGAGCTGCCCGGTGATCGGATCGGTGAGGAGTGTGGTGGTGGTGTTTGCCTGGGTGATGCCGGTGCGATGGTTGAGCGCGTCGTACGCGTAGCCGGTGGTTGCGCCGGCGGTGGTGGTCGAGGCGAGGTTGCCTGCAAGGTTCCAGGCGTAGCTCGTTGTGCCATCACTGGTGAGGTTGCCGTCGGCGTCGTAACTGTACGTGGCCGGGCCGTCGGCACCGGTGCGGGAGGTGAGCTGTCCGGCGGGGCCGTAGCCCCAGGCGGTGCAGGTGGCTGCGCCGGTACAGATGGTTGTGCCGTAGCAGGCCTTGGTGAGCCTGTTGAGGGCGTCATAGCTGTAGGAATCGGTGGTGCTGTCTGCGTTGGCAATCTGGGTGCGGTTCCCGTCGGCGTCGAGCGTGCAGGTGCTCGAGGCCAAGGTGGTGGCGCCTGCTTTGGACGTGATGGACTTGGGCCGGTTGGCGGGGCCGAACGTCGTGGTGGTGGCCACGCCCGGCTGGGTTAACGTCATCGTCCCGGTGGGCGTGCCGTAGGAGTAGGAGACCAGTGTGGTGGTGCCTGATACGACGGATGTCAGCCGCCCGTCAGTGTCATACGCCATCGTCTGGGCGGCTGTCCCCGGCTGGGTGGCGCTGGTTTGGTGGCTGCCGTTGTCGCATGTGTATGACCATGTGAGCTGGCCTTTGCCGTAGCCCTGGGTTGCGCCCACAACCTGGTGAGGGCGTTGTACTGGTAGATGGTCGCCGCCGCGCCGTCGAGCTGGCTTCGGGTGCGGTTTCCATTGGCATCGAAGGAGTAGCTGGCCTGGCTGGCGTTGGTGCCGTCGGAATAGGTGATCAGCCAGATCGCCCCTGTGGGGCTGCGACCGTAGGTGGTGGTATGGCCTGAGGGGAACTTTTCCGAGGCGAGCCGACCGTTGGAGTTGTAGCTGAAGGACCAGGTCCCGGCAGGGGTGGTGAGGCTGGTGGGGTGGTTGGTCTTGTCGTAGGTGTAACTGGTGGTCACGCCTCCCGGCGTGGTCGAAGACGCGACGTTGCCGTCGGGGTCGTAGGCGGTCGTCGCCGCCGAAGCCTGTAATTCCGCGCCCGTGCTATTTGGACACGTACTCCAAGATCTGCCCGAAATGCCGATCCTCGTGCAGGATGGCGGACAGCTCATGAATAGGGCAGGGGAATATACGCTTCGGTTCGTCTTGACTGTACAGCGCACCAGCCTACGGAATCGGCAGAAGTCCCTCCACGCCAAGTGTCCATTCAATGTTCCAACCACGGGCGCCTGTTGGCGAAGCGTTTATCGGCGAGCTGCGCATCAGTGGCCACATGGCTCAGCGATGCCCGGGTGTGCAATTCATTCCCATGTCAGATACGCCCCCACCCAACGCCGGACTCAATCTCAGGATGTCCTTTGCCTCATGCCGCCGGACTTCCTTGGCTGGGGTGTTTGCGCTGAACTTTGGCGATGGCCTGCGGCGATGCCAATGAAGCGTGGTTCCCGATCGGGGGAATGCCTTTCTCAGCCAAGTAGTTGTCGAAGACCTCAGGATCCCACAGGGCGAAACGGAGGATCCGTCGTTGGCGGCACTACGGCAGCCGGCCTAGGTACTCCCACGCTTGGAGGCCCGCCCGCTTACGGCGCACAGAGAACCTCGCCATCACCAGGTAGCTAACCGAGAGTCCCACGACAATAGAAATCCCCATCAAAATGCTGAACCATGCCGGCATGGTTTGCATGCGGAATGTCGCTATGCCCATGAAAAACATGACTGCCACGCACGCGTAGGCGAGACGGATGTACTGGTATGCGCTTTAGAGCGTTTGTGCAGCTTCAGTCCCGATTCTCGGTTCCCAGTCTTCAGTGTTCACATCATGCCTTCCCCCGCGGCTCACACCGCCTAGTGAACGCCCAGACATGAAGTTGCGCCGATAGAGGATCCGCTGGAGCCAATCCAGCCACTCCCACGGTCCCGGCCGGCCGGCCTGCCGGCAACTACCTCTTGCGCGCCGAAGATGACCTCTCCACTGCCGCTGGCCAATGTTCCGGCTCTAAATGACATAGCAGCCAGGGCGAATCCGGCGCATGCAGAGCGGTCAATTAGACCAATAGCCGAAAAACGCATGCCATTCCGCCGATTGCTGTGCTGACGCCGCCGGCAACCAGCGCCACCGTACCAGCGTGTTTCGGCGACAGCTGCCGCGCCCTCGACACCAGCTGCCCCCAAGCTCCGCAACCAGACCGCCACCCATTGCCACAACGACGACCGCGCCCATCACCACACCAACAGTCGCGACGACCCTCCATGTATCCGAGGACCAAGATCACGAACCAGCAGCCAGTCTGGCGAAAACAATCTCCACCGTCACTCCGATGGCAACGGCAACGCAAGTCCAAACAACGAGGTCACGGAAGATGCTTCCCCGGGCCTACACTGACTGTCGCGGCACTTCCCACTCAGGTTCTTAGACTGTCTTCATGCCAAGAGCATAGGGCGGCTCGAAGGTAAAATACGCCAAAATCGATCCTGAATCTCAGCGCTGGGGTTAATTCCTTCCCGCTCCAGGCTATTTGGTGTTGAGCTAAAATCAGGACTTTGCTGGCTCCGCCTTCTACTTGGGCACCCTGTCGACTCGTGGCTTTGAGGGCCACGTGGTGTACCCCAAACGTCGTTCAGCGTTATACGGGCGCAAAGCAAAGCCGGCAACGATCATGAGGCAGAAACCTGATGCAGCGAAGGCGGAAAGCGGAACCCAGAGCATCCAAGGCTGTGAAGGGTGAGTGTTTCGGCCAATAAAGGCAAACACCACCATGACCACCAGCAATACGAGGACTACCTTGATGATCTGGTTGCACTTCACCCAATAGGACCCCGCGGTGGGCTGGACGGGTTGGTTGCCCCACTCGGCACGAGGCACCACTCGGATAGGTTCCACCTTCAACACCTTATTCGTTGAGTCCATGGAGCAGCGCCGCCATTAACCGCGCCGACTGCCAGAACCTTTTACCTACGAGGAGAATCTGAAAACTGATGCAACGTATGCGAGAAGGACCACATACTCGACCGCGAATAGCGTCTGATAGGGCCACCGTGTCCGTTCTACTTTACCTAATTCTACGGAACGCCTGCCTAACGATTCCACACCCCAGCTCCATGGTGCTGGGCGTTTAACGGCTCTTCGCCTCTAAGCGTGGTTAGGTCCGGCTGAGTTTCGGGTTTTGGGTGTGTCCGGCGTGGCGGGCAATGAGAGACGTCAGGGTCTCTTTGAATTGGTAGCGACCAAGCTTCCAACTTCATAAGAGACCCTGACATGTTCAACTCTACTCCCTGCAGGGACGGCAAATGGTGTGCCCTCTCCGATGCCCTCCTCGGCGTCCCCGGCGTTCACATCACGGCTGTCTCCGAGGCCGCCAGTACCCTGATCGTCCATGTTGAAACCGACCAAACACCGGCTGGCTGCCCTGCTTGCGGCGTTGTTGCCGTTGGCCATGGCCGGCGCCGCATCCGCCTTCATGACGTTCCGTGTTTCGGCCGCCCGTCCGGCTGATCTGGGCCAAACGCTTGTGGCGGTGTCAAGACAAACACTGCCCCAAAAAAGTTTTCAGCGAACACCATCCCCTGGCCGGGAAACGGGCCGTCCTCACTAACCGGGCCATCCGTTGGGCCACCGACCTGGCTGCCCAATCCCGGAAGTCGCCCGGCTCGGACGGAGCCTGCGCGTCTGGAAAGCGGCGGTCCTGGCCTACTTCGATACCGGTGGCGCCTCGAACGGCCACACCGAATCAATCAATGGCGTCATCGAAACCACCCGCCGGATCGCCCGCGGATTCCGCAACTTCGAGAACTACAGAATCAGAAACCTACTCGCAACCGGAGGCCAACGCCCGTACCGGAAGAAATCACCCAACCACGCTTAGAGACGAAGAGCCGCCATGGGACCGCAGGCGGGTGCATCTGCTCGAAGAGTTCGCAATCGCCTGCCCGCGTGGGGAAGAAACACTCGTCAGTCTTCCTCCCCTATCGCACGGGCAATGACTGCTGCATCCCTCGATGACGTCAAGAACGGTGCGCATCACGAGACCATTTGATGCATACAGTTTTCCCCAGATAACAACGGTTGGCTGGCCAACTCTGCCATGGATCAGGCAAGGCTGACGGTTTTAGGCCCGGATAGTACGCCGAGCAAAAACCGCCCGACCCGATCAACAAGTTGATGGACGGGATTAGGATGTGACCATGATGGAGAGCATAGCGAGCCCCCTCCCCACCGTCACTCTGACCTGGCTCAGCTCCCGGGAGGGCGGACGCAAGAGCGGCCGCCCCACGGCTCCGGTCCATGTCCCCACTTGTGTCTTCCCCCTTGGCGGCGAAAAGGCCGTCCAGCCGGGATGGCCCGCAGTAGCCGATGAGATATTCAGCATCCTGCTCGAGGAAATCGGAACCGCTGGAAGTCCAAGCACACGCCGATACAACGTTGACTTCGTGGCCCCTGATCTGGTCGCGCGCTTCGTCCAGCCGGGGGCGGACGTCGTTGTGCTGGAAGGCGGGAAGGTGGTGGCCTTGGGCCGCTTCGACGAGGTCGTCCAGCGATGAGAGGAGATGATGACGATCTTGCCTCGCTGGACGACATGCGGTCATTGCGCGGCCGCTGGTCGATGCGGGAGGGCCTCGTCCTCTCCAAAGAGGTACTCGCGTGGCTGCGCGGGGGCCGCCGGCCGAGCGGCCTCACCGAGCATGAGGGCCGGATCGATCTCCGAGGCTTGGCAGCCGAGCCCCCTGCTCTCACCGGCCGTGTAGGAACAGGCGAGACAGCTTTCGGCGTTCTGGCAGGTGTTGAGCACATCAGGGCCAACTGGGAGCGCTTGGACCTCAGCGGGGCCGTACTGCCAAGCCTCCGCTTCTCCGGAACCTCGATCACCGACTGCATTTTCCGGAAGACATCCTGCCCAGACATGAGGCTCTGGGACTGCACCGTTCGGGATTCTTCCTTTGAAGGTGCCGACCTTCGGGGATCGGCATTGGGAACATGGCACGACCACAAGGCCAACTGCTGGATCAACGTCTCATTCGATGCCGCAGACCTACGCGACGCGCTCTTTTATGGCGGGGAAATCCGATGCTGCTCGTTCCGTGGGTCCAAGCTCGCGAGGGCGCAGTTTCTCCAGGCAACGATCGAGAAGACGGTCATTGCCTCTGACCTGCGGGAGGTCATGTTCGATGGACGGGAACTATCCGACAAACCGACAGCGGGCCCCCTGAGGGATGTCGACTTTTCAGGCGCGGCTTTCGCGGACACAGAATTCCGCGGCTACCGTTTCGAGCGGGTACAGCTGCCTCCTGGCGCCCGGCCCATCCCTAACTACCCGGTCGTGGCGCGAAGAGCGCTGGACCTCGTAGCCGATAATGCTTCCAAGGAGGCCCGGATGCTCACGGGAGAGCTGCGCAACGCACTCAAGATGCTCGGAACACGCGACGCCACAGGGGTCTTCAACCGGGCAGACTATGTCGTGGCCGGAGGAGAAGCACTGGCCGACCTGGCCGAGTCCGTCCTCAGACGGGCCGAGGGCACTCCCGCCTGAGAAGTAGCGTAACCGGCAGAGGTCCCACGCCGGAGTCCTTGAGCCATGGGAGGCTGTGCATGGCTGCCGGGCAAACAAGGCAAGTTCCCAAAGCCAACCGCCGGAATAACTCCCCCCTCGAGACAGCAAACCTTCCCGGGGGGTGCCTTTTGTACATAACCCCCATGACGGAAATTCCACTTGTTCACGTGCCACCCGAAATTTGTGATGTTGCTCGTGGATCCCGGAGTTACGGACCTGGAAACCGGGCTGCGGCCCGCATGAGCGGTAGCCGACCGGCTTGGGCTTTCCCAATCGACTGTCGCGGACTTCGAGCGTCCTGGCTATGATCCCGCGGCTTGGGACATGGTTGCGGCCAGCCGGCAGCAGCCTGCAGTTGCGCTTACTGCCCTTCCACCGGCATTTTCATTTGGTTGATCGGCCTGCCGCGCCACAGCCGGGCCGGTGGCACGTGCGCCAGAGTAGTCAGTAAAGCGCCTCCACGAGTTCTTCCTCACTCACCGGCCACTGAATCTCAGCCGCCCGGCGCTTGGCGTCGTCGATGACCATCCGAAGCGCCGCTGTCTCCGTGGCCGCAGCCGGGCTGGAAGCCAAACGGTCAGTGCCGCCGTCGTGCGTGAGAACGCCGACGCGCAGCAGCGGCCCAAGGGTCAACCGGATGGTTTCCGCGGGCAGGGCCGGAAGGGCGTCGGCCACAAAGTCAATGTACCCGGCCAGGCTGAGGGGCTGGCCGGCGGACAGGGCTACGCGGATGACGTCCGAGAGGATGAAGTGCCCCGGGTAGAGAACGGCCGGCATCCTCGGGCCCAGCACCATGCGAATAAGTTCCGGCGATTTCAGGTCCCGGTCCAGAAGGTGCGGCAGTGCGTCGCTGTAGTCCAGGTAATCGGCATGGACCACGGCCAGGGACTTATCTTCAAAACGGACCACGTGGTACTCAGTCCCGGCCAAGGCATATTGGAGCACCATGTAAAGCCGCGGAAATCCGGATTCCGCCGAAGAATAGTCCTGGATGGCTTCCCTCAGTTTGTTTCCCATCGATCCCAATGCCACTCTGTGGGATTCATGGTCCCGGACCGCAAGGGGTTGGCCGTCACCATCACTCCACGCTCACTCACGTTGACTACGCAACAGGCTGCCGAGCTCTTGGGTGTGACGCGGCCGACAATCGAACGCATCCTCGACGCTGGAAAGATTCCGTTTGAGAAGGCCGGAACGCATCGTCGCATCAAGCTGGAGGACATCCTGTCATTCAAGGAGGCCCGCAAGGCGGAACAATGCCGAGCCCTAACTTCCCTTGGCACACCGGGTGATGAAGACCCGAAAATCGCCCTTGCCCGGATGAAGCACGCCCACACCGAGGCGGGCCTGAGGCGGCGGAGGCAAAGCAAATGAGACCAAACGGCACGGCGCCCGTAGAAGCGCGGCCTGCTCATTGCCTTGAACATTCGCCACACATGTGTGGACGACTATTTCACAAACCACCCGACTACGGCAGTATCGTGCAATGGTTTTGGGAGCAAACGATGTCGCAAAAAGGCTGGGCGTGGGCCCCGAGAGGGTTCGCGAACTAATCCATGAAGGCCGCCTGAAGGCTCAAAAGGTCGGCGGACAATGGGTTGTCGACGAGGGAGACGTCGTCGACAAAATATGGAACAAATCTGCGGGACGACCACTGTCCCCCAAAATGCCATGGCCCTGGCGCAAGCGTTGGAGGGGAAGGACTCGCCTGGTCTAAGCGCAGTGGAGCGACATAGGCTGCGGAGGCATATCCGAAACCTCATGGCTCATGGAAACCCGGAGGGCCAACTGCGGGCGTGGCTGTCAGCCAGCGCCGGAGCAGTAGATTTCGCCATCGGCAATGCCGACATTCCAGAACTTAGGGAAGATCCCAATATCCGGCTCTCCGGCATCTCCGACGCCCGCTCCGGATTACTGCCCGGCAATGAAGTGGAAGCCTATGTAGCGAAGGCCGACCTCGACCGCATCAGGGCCGATTGGTTTCTGGTGCCGGCTGGCCGCGGCCGGCGGGCCAATGTGGTTCTTCGCGCCGTCCATAATATTCCCGATGAGGTGCCGGCCATCTTCTCGGCCATGGACCTTGCCGAGTGCCCCGGTTCCCGGGAGCAGTCAGCAGCCGATTCCATCATCAGGAGCGTCCTTGCCCATTAAACTGCCGCCCATGCTTTCGGAGCAGGAAGAGTCCTGGCGGGCCATTTTCGAAAGCTTCGAAGCACTCCCCGGCCGGAGAGTCCCTTGAAGGGCATCAACATCGATGGCTGCGCGGCAATGCCATGGTCGATGTACTCATTCCCCGATTCACCGGCGAGCGCAGCGAGAGGCGACACGGCGCGACCGGCGGAACAACAATTGCGGCACCGGCGTCCCAGCAGGCTTTCCACCAGGCAGAGTTCGTTGAAGTTCAGGCTGGATCCTCCAACGGCAAGGTCAATCGACCCAATCTCATGGCACTCCCATAGGCAAAGCCGCCGCCCTGGAGATCATGGACAATCCCGGCAGAGAACGCCATGTCACCGCTTTTCTGACACTGGCCAGCGTGGTTACGGCCCGTGATCTCCGTCGCCATCATTACCAGCCAGCGGCACGACGTCACTTGGCTAATATGCCCGGCAACTTAGCCAGGAAGCCGCAGTGGATGGACCTCGTTCCCGAGGGCGCCGAAGGCGTTGAACGCTTGCGAATTTCCCTAACACTCAAAGCTAGGCCCGTCACCCTACAACCCCTGCCCCCTCCGGCACCAGCACCTTGACCGCCCCGGGCGCAATCCCCACCGTCACTGGCAACGCGGATACCCGCTCACCGTCCGCATAAACGTTCAGCGGCCTGTTGGCACTGACCACCACCTCACTCCCCCGCCGCAGGCTGACATTGGCCCGGCCCAGGTGCGCCCCGCGGTACGAGCGCAGGAACGTTGCCACTACCTCCAGGATCGACGCCTTCCCCAGCGAGACCACGTCCAGCAGTCCGTCGTCGGCCCTTGCCTGCGGGCAGATCCGCAGCCCTCCCCCGTACTGGCCCACGTTCCCCACGGCGACAAACCAGCCTGGAAAACTAGTTTCCCGGCCGTCCACGGCCACCGTAAACGTCACGTTCCGCCACTCCCTGAACGCCTTGAGCCCGCCATACAGGTACACAAACGGACCCAGGTTCAGCCGCGCGCCGTTGCCGTATTCATTGGCCAGCCCGTCGAAGCCCACATTGGCCACACCCAGGTACGGGTGCCCGTTGACCAGCCCCAGGTCGAGGTCCCGGACCGCCAGGCGGCCCATGCCCGCCACCGCCTTCACGGGGTCCAGCGGCAGTCCCAGCCGGCGCACCGTGTCGTTGCCCCGTCCCCCTGCCAGCGGAAGCACGACGGCGCCCGACTCCCGCGCCCCTGTGGCGGCGGCCCCGAGGAAACCATCCCCGCCCAGGACGGCCACCACGCTTCCCGGCGCTGCCGCGCAGGCCCGTGCCGTGGCGTCCGCCAGGCTGTCCGTGACACAAGCCGTGGGCGTGTACCCTGCGGCCCGCAGCGCGTCCGCGGTCCGGGGCAGCAGGCGCAGCGCGCGGCCGCGGCCCGATGCCGGATTGGCCAGCAGCAGCACCGGGCCGCCCGCCGGGGCCCGACCAGGCGCCGCGCTCACCCTGCTGCCTCTGCGGTGCCGGTCCCAAAAGTGCCGGCGAGCGCCAGGATCTCGGCGGCCCGGCCGCGCGCCCGTTCGGCATCGGCGGGAACGAAGGACAGCCGGGTGCGCCGTTCCAGCAGGTCCTCCACGGAGGCAGCCCCCTCGGCCCGCACGGCAAACAGCAGCTCGGCGCCGGTGATCTCCGTGCCGTCAAACAGCGGTGCCGCCAGCAGCGGGTCCACCCGGGAAAGCGCCAGCACGTCCGCGGCCTCCGTGCCGTACTTCGCCACCAGCCGGGCCGGCGCGGCCACGTCCGCAAGCTCCCGGACGGAGGCGGCGCCGGCCAGCGGCAGGTCCCGGGTCCGGCACGGGGCGAAAATCCCGAGCCGGCCAACCACGGCATCCACGGCGTCCTGGGCCATCCGCCGGTAGGTGGTCAGCTTTCCGCCCACCACCGTGACGGGGGTGCCGGGCACGTCCCGGACCAGGTGCCGGCGCGAGATGTCGGCCGTGCCGTCCGGCCCCTCGCCGTGCGCGGCCGCCGCGAGGGGCCGCAGCCCCGCAAAGGCGCCCACCACGTCGTCGCGCGCCAGGGGCACGGCCAGGGTGGTGTTGACAATGTCCAGGAGGAAGCCGACGTCGTGCTCCGGGACTGCGGGATGGTGGCCATCGGCGCCGTGGTCCTCCTCATCCGTCAGCCCGATATACACAAGGCCGCCGGGCTGCGGCAGCACAAAGACGTAGCGTCCAAAGTGCCCCGGCACGGCGACGGTGTGGGCGGCGTGCGGATTGCCGAGGCGCTCCGCGCGGACCACCAGGTGGGTGCCGCGGCTGGGTGTCACCGTCAGCTCCGGCTCAAACCCGGCGGCCCACACGCCCGTCGCGTTCACCACCACCTTCGCCCGGAGCTGCAGCGGCGCCCCGGTCCGGACGTCGACGGCGTCCACCGTGGTGTCCGTGAGGGCCGCGGCCCTGACGTCGCGCAGCACGTGCGCGCCCAGGCCGGCGGCCGTCCGGAGCACGCCGAGCACCAACCGGCAGTCGTCCACCGCCTGCCCGTCCCAGTACAGGATTCCGCGGCGCAGCGCCTGCGCATCGAGGGCCGGGACCAGGGCCGCCACAGCCTGGCGGGACAGCAGCTGGGGCCGCGGCAGCACCGTGCCGTCCGTCCCGGTCAGCCGGCGCATCACGTCATAGAGGACCGCCCCGAACCCTTCCGCCCCCGATTCCCAGGCCGGGGCGCCGCGCGTGACGGGGATGACGAAGCCCAGCGGCCGGACCAGGTGCGGGGCGATCCGTTCGATGAGCCGGCGCCGCTCCACGGCCGATTCCCACGCCACGGCAAAATCCCCCTTGGCCAGGTAGCGCAGTCCGCCGTGGATGAGCTTGGAGCTGTAGCCGCTGGTCCCCGAGGCAAAGTCCCCGCCCTCCACCAGCGCCACGCCCAGTCCCCGGCTCGCGGCGTCCAGGGCCACCCCGGCGCCCGTAATGCCGCCGCCCACCACGGCCACGTCCAGCGTGTGTGCGGCCACGTGCTCCAGCGAGCGCCGGCGGGTTTCATCGTTGATCCACGTCCGGTTGTCCATGTTCAGGCCCTTCCCGCCGTGGCGTCCGACGGCGTGAGGTAGCGTTCCAGCATCGTCCCCAGTTCCGCCAGGGCGGCGTCAAACGCGCCGGTCCGGATCAGGACCCGTGCGGACAGCGCCACCCCCTGGACCGCCAGCAGCAGCGCCGTGGCGGTGCCGGCCCTGGCCTCGATGCTGCCGTCGGCCGTGCCGGCGTCGAGCAGTGCGTGCAGCTGGTCCAGGACGATCTGCTGGCTGGCCCCGAAGCGGTCCGTCACGTACGGGACCAGGAACTCGGGGTCCCGCTCGGCAATGGAGGCGACCAGCTCCGAGGTGGCAAAGACCCTCACGCTTTCCACCGCGAAGTGCACCAGCTGGGCGCGCCCGGTGCCGGCGGGAGTGCCGGTCCGCACAGCGCCGGCCCGGCTGCGGAACTCCTCGGTGAGGGTGGCCAGCACCGCGTTTTCCACCGAGCCCATGCGGCGGTAGAACGTCATGCGGGAGATGCCGGCGCGCTCGGCAATATCGTTGACGGTGGTGCGCCGCACGCCGTGGAGCACCACGGCGTCCCGGGTGGCCGCCAGCAGCTTCGCCTCGGCCGGCGGCGCCCCGGCACCCGATGCCCCGGCCCGCGGCATGCTGGTACGGTGTGACTCCATGTGTCACACTGTATCCCATGGTGACCCAGCTCACAGAAATTATTTCCCGGTCCGTCTGGTACGGCTGGGGCGACCCCGCCCGCGCCAGGCCCCTGGACGCGCGGACCCTCAGGCACCTGCGCCGCATGCTCCGGCTGGAAAGCGTCGACGCCAGCCACCCGCCCGTCAACCTCGCCGACGTCCGGGTGGGCCCCGTGCGCCTGGACCAGTCCGTGCTGTCGGAACTGCGCGCCATCGTGGGCCCGGGGCACGTGTCCACCGCGGCTACGGAGCGCATCCTCCACGCCGGCGGCAAAAGCACCCCGGACCTGCTGCGCCGCCGCAGCGGGGACGCGCTCGGCGCCCCGGACGCCGTCGTCTTCCCCGGCAGCAGCGACGAAGTGGGCGCGCTGCTGGCCCTGTGCGCCCGGCGGCAGCTGGCGGTGGTGGCCTTCGGCGGCGGCACCTCCGTGGTGGGCGGGGTGGAGCCGCTGCGCGGGGGCCTGGCCGGCGCCGTCACCCTCGACCTGCGCCGCATGGACCGGCTGCTGGACGTGGACCCGCTCGCCCGCACGGCCACCTTCGAGGCCGGCATCCGGGGCCCGGCCATCGAGGCCGCACTGGCCCCGCACGGCTTCACGCTGGGCCACTTTCCGCAAAGCCACCAGGAGGCCACGCTGGGCGGCTACGTGGCCACCCGGTCCGCCGGCCAGGCATCCACCGGCTACGGCCGTTCCGACCAGCTGGTCAAGGCCGTGCACCTGGAGACCCCCGCGGGCCCGTTCGACGCCGGCTCCCTCGCGCCCGGTTCGGCGGCCGGGCCCCGGCTGCTGGATGTCGTGGTCGGCAGTGAAGGCACGCTGGGCGTCATCACCCGGGCCACGGTCAAGGTGTCCCCCGCGCCGGAAAGCAAGGTCCACGGCGCCTGGTCCTTCCCGTCCTTCGGTGCCGGGGCGGAGGCCCTGCGGCTGTTGCGGCACCACGGTGTCCGGGGCGACATGCCGCACGTGTGCCGGCTCAGCGACACGGAGGAAACGGCGTCGACCTTCCGGCTGGGCGGCTGGAAGGCCGGAGCGCTGTCCCGCTACCTGGCGCTTCGGGGGCAGCAGGCCCCGGCGCTGGCGCTGTTTGTGTGGGAAGGCGACGCGCGGGAGGTGCGGGCCCGGCGCCGGCGCAGCGCGCGCATCCTGCGGCGGGCCGGCGGCATCCCGCTGGGACCGGTGCCCGGGAAATCCTGGGAACACGCCCGGTTCGCCGGCCCCTACCTGCGCGACAGGCTGCTGACCCGCGGCGTGTTCGTGGAGACGCTGGAGACGGCCGCCACCTGGGGGCGGCTCGCGGACACCTACGGCAGCGTCCGCCGCGCCATCCAGGAGGCCCTGGAGGCCCGCGGCGCCGCGGCCCACGTCCAGACGCACATTTCCCATGTGTACCCGGACGGCGCCTCCCTGTATTTCACGTTCCTGGCCGGGCTGGAGGAGGACGGGCTGGCGCAAAACGCGCGGGTGAAGGCGGCGGCGTCGCACGCCATCCTGGCCGCCGGCGCCACCATCACCCACCACCACGCCGTCGGCCTGGACCACGCACCCTACCTGGCGGCCGAGATCGGGGGGCTCGGCGTGCGCGTGCTGCGCAGCATCAAGGACACGCTGGACCCGTCCGGCATCATGAACCCCGGCAAGCTCATCCCGGCGCTGCCGGGCGAAACCGCAACCAACACGGAGGAAACACCATGACCCTTCAATCCCTGGCCGGCACCACCGTCCTGGTCACCGGCGCAGCCATGGGCATGGGCAGGATGTACGCCGAACTGGCGGTGGCCGACCACGCCAAACACGTGGTGCTGTGGGACATCAACGCCGAACTGCTGGCGGCGGCCGCCGCGGAACTGTCCGGGCGGGGCACCGAAGTCCACAGCTACGCGGTGGACGTGGGCAGCCTCGAGGCGATCGAGGCGGCGGCGGAGAAGGTGCGCAATGACGTCGGCAGCCCGGACATCCTCATCAACAACGCCGGCATTGTGCGCGGCAAGTACTTTTGGGAGCACGACCAGCGCGCCGACATTGCCGCGACCATGGCCGTCAACACGCTGGCGCTGATGCACATCACCCGCGAGTTCCTGCCCGCCATGATCGCCGGCGGCCGGCCGTCCCGGATCGTGAACGTGGCCTCGGCCGCCGGGCTGCTCGCCAACCCGCGCATGAGCGTGTATTCATCCTCCAAGTGGGCCGTGGTGGGCTGGAGCGACTCGCTCCGGCTGGAACTGGCGCAGGCCGGCCACCGCCACATCAAGGTGACCACCTTCTGCCCGTCCTACATCAAGACCGGCATGTTTGAGGGCGCGCGCGGGCCGCTGCTGACCCCGCTGCTGGAACCCGGCGACGTGACGAAACGGGTGTGGCAGGCCATGAAGGAGGGCACGCCGATCCTCATGATGCCCTGGACGGTGAAGCTGAGCACGGCCCTGCGCGGCGTGCTGCCCGTGGCCGCCTGGGACCTGGTGGCGGGGCGCGTCTTCGGCGTCTACAGGTCCATGGAGCACTTCACCGGGCGGAAGTAGCACCCCGCAGGTAGTCCAGCTGCGCCTGCACCGAAAGCTGCGCCGCGCCCTGCAGGTTCGCCGGCACGTCCCCGTACACGAGGGCTGCCACCGCGGCGGCGGCGGGCTCCCCGCCCAATTGCTCGACGGCGGCCCGCACCTGGGCGAGCCGCTCCTGCCGGTGCGCCTGGTAGGCGGCCGCGGCGGCAGCCAGGTCCGGCAGCACCGGCCCGTGGCCCGGCAGCACGGCGACGGGCCGGCCGGCCGCGGCGTGCGCGCCGGCCGCGCCGGCCAGGGCCCGGGTGCCCAGGCCATGCAGCTTCCCCAGGGAGTCCAGGTAGTCGCCCAGCCGGCCGTCCGGGTAGTCGAGCACGGTGCTTCCCTGGCCCAGCACGGTGTCGCCGGTGAGCACCTGGGGGGTGCCGCCGTCGTGCTTCAGGGAGGGGTCCTTCAGGACAAAGCAGACCGAGTCCGAGGTGTGGCCGGGGGTGGCGAGCACCTCGATTTCCACGCCGGCGGCACGGATCAGCTCGCCGTCGCGCAGGGGTGCGCCGCCGTGGCAGAAATCCGGGTGGGCGGCGCGGACCGGGGCGCCGGTGAGCTCGCGGAGGCGGGCGCTGCCCTCCGTGTGGTCGGCGTGCCGGTGCGTGACGAGGATGAGCTCCACGGGGCCCGCGGCCAGCGCGGCCAGGTGGTCCTCGAGCAGCGGGCCGGGGTCAACCACCACCACGGTGGCGGAGCCGGGCGCGGCCAGCACGTAGCTGTTGGTGCCGTCCAGCGTCATGGGACCCGGGTTGGCCGCGCGCAGGGTGCGGCTGAGCGGGCCCGTCTGCTGCCAGTCCGCCATGGCCTAGTACCGGTAGTGGCCGGGCTTGTAGGGGCCCGCCGGGTCGAGGTCCAGGTAGGAGGCCTGCTCCGGGGTGAGCTCGGTCAGCTCCACGCCCAGGGCGGCCAGGTGCAGGCGGGCCACCTTCTCGTCGAGAATCTTCGGCAGCACGTACACCTGCTTTTGGTACTCGTCGGTGTCCGTCTTCGTGAAGATCTCCACCTGTGCAATGACCTGGTTGGTGAACGAGTTGGACATGACGAACGACGGGTGGCCCGTGGCGTTGCCCAGGTTCAGCAGGCGGCCCTCGGAGAGCACGATGATGGAGCGCTCCCCTTCCGTGCCCTTGTCAAAGACCCACTCGTGGACCTGCGGCTTGATCTCCACTTTTTCCACGCCGGGAATCCGGGCCAGGCCGGCCATGTCGATCTCATTGTCAAAGTGGCCCACGTTGCCCACGATCGCCTTGTTCTTCATCTTCAGCATGTCCGCGGCCGTGATGATGCCCAGGCCGCCGGTGGTGGTGATGAAGATGTCGCCCTGGCCGATGACCGATTCGAGCCTGGCCACCTGGTAGCCGTCCATGGCGGCCTGGAGCGCGCAGATGGGGTCGATCTCGGTGACGATGACGCGCGAGCCCTGGCCGCGCAGGGCCTCGGCCGCGCCCTTGCCGACGTCGCCGTAGCCGCAGACCACGGCCACCTTGCCGCCCAGCAGCACATCGGTGGCGCGCATGAGGCCGTCCGGCAGGGAGTGGCGGATGCCGTACTTGTTGTCGAACTTGGATTTCGTGACGGAGTCGTTGACGTTGATGGCCGGGAACAGCAGCTTGCCCTCGGCGGCCAGCTGGTACAGGCGGTGCACGCCCGTGGTGGTTTCCTCCGTGACGCCGTGGATCTGCGCGGCGATCCGCGTCCACTTTTGGCTGTCCTTTGTCAGCGATTCGCGCAGGGCGGCCAGGAACACGGCGCCTTCCTCCGAATCCGCGTCCGTGGTGTCCGGGACCTTGCCGGCGGCCTCGAATTCGGCGCCCTTGTGGACCAGCATGGTGGCGTCGCCGCCGTCGTCCAGGATCATGTTGGCGCCCTTGGCCGGGTCCGTGTCCGCGCCGGGCCAGGTGAGGATCTGCTGGGCCGTCCACCAGTAGTCCTCCAGGCTCTCGCCCTTCCAGGCGAAGACGGGGACGCCCTGCGGTTTTTCCGGGGTGCCCTTGCCGACGACGATGGCGGCCGCGGCCTCATCCTGGGTGGAGAAGATGTTGCACGAGGCCCAGCGGACCTCGGCGCCCAGGGCCGTCAGCGTCTCGATGAGCACGGCGGTCTGGACGGTCATGTGCAGGGAGCCGGCAATGCGGGCGCCCGCCAGCGGCTGGCTGACCTTGTATTCCTCGCGCAGGCTCATCAGGCCCGGCATCTCAAATTCGGCCAGGCGGATCTGGTGCCGGCCGGCGGCCGCCAGGGTGATGTCGGCGACCTTGTAGTCTTCGGGGCTGAGGGTCTTGACAGCGGTGGTGCTCATGGGTGTGTTGTCCTTTGCTGGGCGCGGGGTTGTTCGGGAGGCGGGGTCAGGAGGCCAGCTGCTCGGGGCGCAGCAGCAGGGGGATGCCTTCATCGATGGCGTAGCGCAGCGGCACCCCGGCCGGGCCCGGCACCGTGGTGAGCAGTTCGTTGTCCTCCTGGACCAGCGTGGATCCGGTCACCGGGCAGCGCAGCAGGCCCAGCAGTTCGTCACTCAATTTCGCCATGGATTTCTCTTCTCCTCAGGTGGCCGGCTGAAAAGGCCCTGGCTGCCCAGTCTAGTCAAGCCCCACCCCCTGCACCGACCCTCGGTTGCAACCGGGGCAAATTCTGCGGACCCTCGGTTGCAAACGGGGCATTATTTCCCGACCCTCGGTTGCAAACGGGGCGAATTCTGCGGACCCTTCGGCACGGTTGCGCGGGAGCGTTTGCCAAAAGTCCCCCGGTTGCAACCGAGCGTTCGTTGGGGCTGCCCGTGACTGGGAGGGAGTGCGGGAGCGTCGGGAAAAACACCCCCGATTGCAACCGAGCGTTGGGGGGCGGGCGGTCAGTCCCGCAGGATGTGCAGGTGGCCGCGGCGTCCCGTGGCCGGGGCTCCGCTGGGGCGCTCCAGCGTGGGGCGGGCCTCGCGCTGGGGGGCGGGTCCGGCGTCGTGCGGGTCGGCGTTGGCGGCCTCACGCACGGCGTCCGCCAGGGCCAGCAGGTCATCGGGCCCGGGCGGCGGGGGTGTGTCCGAGCGCGCCAGCCGGATGACTTCCCACCCGCGCGGGACGGTGAGCCGGGCCGAATGCTTGGAGCACAGGTCGTAGCAGTGCGGTTCGGCGAAGGTTGCCAGCGGGCCAAGGACGGCGGTGGAGTCGGCGTAGACATACGTCAAGGTGGCCACGGCCGGCTCGCGGCAGGCGGATCGGGTGCATTGACGAAGGGTTCCCACGATTCCCAAGATTACCCGTTTTGAGCGGATATTCCCGCCGCGGCGCACCTTGCCGGCGTGAACTAGAGTGAAATGATGCAGTCCAATGCCCCGGAACCAGGTTTTAGCGTCTCGTTCACCGACGGCCCTGCCGCGCCCGGACGCCCCTTTGACCGGCGCCGGCGCAACCGCCACGGCCGGGGGCTGCGCGGGCCCATCATGCTGCCCGGGCTGCCGGGGGCACGGACCCGCAGCGAAAAGTTCGAGGACCTGGTGGTGGACTCCGCCGAGCGCCTCCGCGAACTGTGGAGTGCGCAGCTGGCCGGCGTGGAATACCTTGTCGAAGAGGTGCCGGACAACCTGGAGGCGCTCATTGCCTCGGGCGAGCAGGCCCCGCTGGGCAAATACACCATGGTGACGGAGGCCGGCCATCCGCTGATTGTCATTTACCGCCACCCTGTCGAGGCGCTCTGCGACTCCCCCGGGCAGGTGCGCGAACTGGTCCACGAGGTCCTCATCGAGCAGGTGGCCGGAGTGCTGAACATTGACCCGGACAGGGTGGATCCGCTGTTTGGGCGGTTCCGGCGCGGCGGCAGCTGACCCTCAGTACCCCGTCGAGATCGCCAGGGTGTGCGACTCCGCACCGGTGCCCGCGAACGGCAGCACGGCAATGTTGGCCGACCCCTTGGTCCCGAGCAGCTGCGTGCCGTAGGCCGGCTCGCCCGCCGCCGAAACCAGCGCGGCCACGGCGTCCTTGCCCAGCAGCGCGGCGGGATCCACAACCGTCGTGACCCCGGCCCTGAGGTTGATGGTCCTGGCCGATCCCAGCACGCCCGTGGCGGAAACGGGCACCATCGTAATGGCCGCGGCTCCGGTGGGCGCGGTGAAGGCAAAGCTGGAAGCCACTCCCCCGGGCAGCGTGGCCAGGTGGTTGACACCCAGCCTGCTGCCGGACGGCGCAAGGGCAAGGTCGACGGCGCTGCCCGGCTTTGTCGAATTGGCCAGCCGGACGCCGGCCACCACGGCGGAATCGGACGTCACGCTCAGCGAGTAGGTGCCCTGCGGCAGTCCGGCCAGCGGCAGCGAACTGACCTTTCCGGCCGGGGCCGTGAACACGCCGCCGCCGGGGAGTGCCGCTTGGCCGGACGGCCCGTACGCCTTGACCGCAACCACGGCGTCCGTGGCACCCGGAACCGTGACCTGCAAGGTTGTGGAGGCGTCCGAATAGCCGTCCTGGGCGCTGATCTTGGCGGCGGCGGCCGGGTCCTGCACCTGCACGCCCGGGATCACGGTGCTCGCCGCGGGCCCCTCGACCGGTTGCAGGAAATCCACGCCGCCGGGGGTCAGCCCGCGCAGCACCGACTGCTGGATGGTGCCGCTGACGGCTCCCCCTACGCTCCTGACGTGCACCGACAGCTGCTGCTGGTCAGGCGCCAGGCCGGACAGCACCACGGACTGCACGGCACCCGGAGCAATCACCAGCGACTTGCCGCCCGGCGCCTGGATGGGGCCGGAGGCACCAAACAGGTCCAGGGACACGGTTGCCGAGCTCTGGGTGGAGTTGGCCAGCGTCAAAACGGCCGTGCGGCCCACGGTGGTGCTCGCACCGGTCAGCCAAAAATCGTTCGACGGCGTCTGGCACGTCGCCGCGGCCAGCCCCCGGAGGTCGCCGTCGGCAGCCGTCACCACCACCGAGCCGGCACTGCGCGCACGCTGCCCGGCGAAGGGCAGCGCCTTGAGCACCGAGGGTGTGCCCATCGCTTCATCCCGTACGACGGCGGCCTTCGCCTTCGCCTCTCCCGTCAGGGGCGCCAGCGTGGCTGGGGCGGAGGCGCCTGGGGACGCCGGTGGCGCCGTGGGCGTGGGCGAAACGCTGAACAGCTCCTTCGCGTTCGATCCCAGGGAGGACACCGAAGTGCCAGGGACAACGCCGTTGGCATCGCTCAGCGCCAGTGCGTTGAGCACCGTCTTGGTGGACGAGGAGTTCGGCGAAAATTGCGGGTCCGTCCCTGCCGCGGACCCGGAGAGCAGCTGCGTGGGGCCGGGGCAGTTGGCCAGTGTGACGCCGACGGGCAGCACCTCGGTGCGGGGTTTGACGGTGGCCGTGGCGTCGAAGCCCGGCAGGGCACTGCCGGCAGCCACGGCAACCACGGCGAGGGCCGCCGTCGTCGATCCGGCCAGGACGGCAGGCCAGCGGCGGGCACGCGGGCGGACCTTCCGGCGCGGCGCCCGGCCAGGCTTCGCCGCGCTGGCGGCTTGTTCCGGCGCGGCGGCTGGCTTCGCGCGCTTTGAGGCCTTCGCAGGCTTTCCCTGCCCGGCGGCGGCAATTGCGGGAGCGTCACCCGAAACCACCCCCGATTGCGCGGGAGCGTTGCCGTCCTTGTTCTTCTGGTCCTCAGACACCTCTACCTACCTTGTGCAATGATGCCTCGTCGCGGTATGCGCCGGCCCGGCCGCGGCGTGCGCGCACCGGGATGGCCAGCAGCAGGGTCAGCCCCAGCAGCACGACCTGCACCAGGCCCAACACGGCCGCCCAGGGCTCGACGTAGCGAATGTGAAGTTTTCCGCCGGCGGCCGGCAGCTCAAATGCCTGCGACCAGCCGTCCTGCACGGCCTTCAGGTCCTTGCCGTCGAGCTGCGCCTGCCAGCCTTGGTCGAACCGTTCGGCGAGGACCACGCGGCGCCCGGCAGTCCCGGCCGGCACGGTCGTGTCCACGCCCGTGCCGTTGGAGGCCACCGGCGCCACGGCGGCGCCCTGGGCATCCACCAGCCGGACACGGTTCACCACGTCGGTGGCGCCGGTCTTCTGGTACGTGGGCTGCACGCGCCACAGCCAGCCGGACTCCGTGGGGCCCACGGTGTCCAGGCCGGGCACGGCCTCAAGCTCGCCGGCCACCAGCTCGGCGGCCGTGTCCCCCTTTTGCAGGACCACAAAGCCCACGCCGAGCTGCAGGAATTCGGGCCGGGGGTCCACGCCGGACTTGGCCATCAGCGCCGCCACGGTGGTGCGCAGCATGGCCGTGGCCGCATCCGGGTCACGCACCGCTTCCGCCCCGGGCGCACCCGTGATGTCCGCGGCCGCGGCAATGGTGGACAAGGAATCCAGCGTGGTGCCCGACCCCTGCATCAGCGTGGCCTGCACCCCGCCGGCGGGAAGCACGCGCAGCACCAGGGTGCGGCTGGCCTCCGGTCCCGTGCCGCGGTCGGCCGCGGTGGCCGGAATGGAGCCGTTGTCCAACGGCGCCACCAGCGATGCCCCCGCCAGTCCGGGCGTGTTGCCGTTCAGGCTGTTGACCGTCCACAGCCCCAGGCTGGCGATGGGCGCCGCCACCAACACCACAGACAGCACGACGGCGGTGGTCCGGCTCCCGCCATGGGCCGACCCGCCGCTGTTGGCCCGGCCCGCAACGGTTCCGCCGCTTTCGGCCGGGTCGAAGGCGCGGCGGTGGACGGCGTCGAACCCCAGGAGCGCGGCGCCCAGGAGCGCGAACAGGGCCACGGAAACGGCCGGGCCGTTGAACGGGGTGGCCAGGGTGCTGCCGTCCAGGGAGACGGCCACCAGCCTCGTGGCGTAGGCGGTGGCCAGGGCCAGCAGGGCCACGAGCCACAGGGTGCGGACAGTGCCTGCGCGGCGCAGCGGCGCCAGCAGGGCGATGAACGCCACCACCACCACGGGCGCACCGACCAGCAGCACGGCCGCCCACGTCCAGACGTCCCCGGCGGCGGCAGCGGTGCCGCCAAACAGCTTCGCCAGCGGGGCCACGGCGTTGGGGAAACCAAGCAGCTGCTCCCAGGCCGGGCCGGAGTGGCCGGCCAGCGGCACGCCCGGATCGCCCAGCAGCGCCCGCAGATTGGACCTGGCGGACCAGGCGAAGGGCAGGAACAACGCGATGGGCGGCACCAGCGACCACCACATCGTCTTGCCGCGGCGGCCCAGCAACACGGAACAGATCAGCACCACCACAATGGCCGGCGCAAACAGGCTCGGGGCTGCGGCCGTGACGGCGGCAAGGGCCAGGCCGGCGGCTGCGGCGGCCGTCCATGACGGGGTGCGGTCCACGCCGGGCCGGCCCAGCTTCACCGTCAGGGGCCGGCGGAGCGTGGCAGCGGCGTCCGGTGCCGCGCCGGAGGTGCCCGGCTGCACGGCGCCCCGGGCCCGGTCCGTGCGGCCACCGGCCAGCGGCTCGGTGGTGCCGCCGGCACCGACGGCACCGCCGGCGGCCCGGACCAGGCCCAGCACCACCAGCGGGATCAGCACATGCGCCAGCAGGGCTCCCAGCCGGCCCTGGCCCATCGCGACCTGGAGCACTGGCGCCCCGGCCCAGACCAGCCCGGCGACCAGGCGCGGCCAGCGGTGGCGGGAGAACGCCCCGGCGGCCAGCCAGCCGGTGAAGGCGGAGAGCGGGATGGCCAGCAGCACCAGCCACAGCACGGCGGCGGAGCCGTTGCCAAAGCCCATGACACCGAGGATCCACAGCACAAAGTCAAACGGGTCGCCGCGGCCCGGCAGGCCCGAGCCCAGGGAAACCCACCAGTCCGTGGCGTGCTGCCAGATGGCGCCCAGCTGCGTGGACACCGGCAGCAGCCCGCCACCGGTCAGGGCGGAGGCCCCGATCAGGCGGCCCAGGACCACCAGCGAGAGCACCGCCAGCAACAGCACCAGCCCAACGGCACTGACAAGGGGCGCCGTGCGGCCGGTTGCCAGGGGCGTGACCGCCTCGTGGTGGATGTCGCCGGTGGGTTCGAGGATCGACGGCGCAGCCTGGGCGGGCCCGGCCGCCTCCTCGTCGGGTCCCACCGCTTCACGCAGGGACTTCAGCTGGTTGCGGGCCTCGGCCGACGTGGCCGTCAGGCCCTTGTGCGCAGACCGTGATTGCACCCGGCTGCGGGCCAGCGCGCGGCGGCTGCGGGCCAGGGCCAGCGGGTGGAACAGGCCGGCAAAGGTGGCGGCGAACATCTGTACCGCGTGTCCCGGCGCCTTGAGCAGGAAGCCGGCGAAAAGCCAGTACACGGCCGAGAGCACGGCACCGGCCGCCAGGAACGGCAGCTGCCACAGCGGGGCGTGCTTGAGGCGGGTAAAAATTGCGGCCTTGCGAGCGGCAACGGGCGATCCCAACGGGTGGTCGCGGTCCACCACATGGAAAACCTTCGCCCCGGGCACCACCAGCACGCGGTGCCCGGCCAGGCGGACCCGGGCACAAAAGTCAAGGTCGTCGCCCGGGCCGGGGATGGCCGGGTCAAAACCGCCGAGCTTCTCCCAGACGTCGCGGCGCACCAGCATGCCGGCGGCGTTCACGGCGAAGAAGTCGGTGCGGCCGTCGTACTGGCCCTGGTCCAGCTCGTCAAGGTTCACCAGGGCGAAGCGGTCAAACCACTTGTTGGCCTTCAGCCCGACGTCGACCAGCTTGCGCGGCTGGTCCCAGTCGAGCTGCTTGCACCCGGCCACCGTGGCGGTGGTGGAGCGTTCGACGGCGTCCAGCAGCCGTTCCAGCGCGTCCGGGGCCGGGGCGGCGTCGTCCTGCAGCAGCCAAATCCATTCATACCTCGACGCCGTCAAGGTGGCCGGGTCCGGATCGGCGGCCGCCAGCGCGGGAGCGGCGGAGTCCGCCACGACGGCACGGGAGGTGCCGGCGGAGGGGGCTCCGGCGTCGTGCCGGGAAGGGGTGGAAGGCGGTCCGGCAGGGACGGGGGCACCGGCGCCGACGGGGACCACGGCCTGCCCGGCACGCATCCTTTGGTAGTCCAGCACTGCCTTGACGGCGGCGCCGTAGCCGCCCCGCCGGCCGTCGAAGTTGATGACGCTGCCTTCGCCCAGCTCCCGGCGCAGCAGTTCCCCGGAATTGTCCGTGGAGCCCACGTCGGCGGCCAGGACGGAGGTGGCCTGGCGCGTTTGGGCCGCCAGGGCGCTTAAGACCGTGGGAAGGTAGGCACCGCCGTTGTGGGCAACCAAAACGGCAGTGACTTTTACTGCTTCAAGAATTAGACCGCTCGCTTCCGCAGCCGCCGGCGTTCACGCTCGGACAGGCCGCCCCAGATTCCAAACCGCTCGTCATTGGCGAGAGCGTATTCCAGACACTGTGCCTTGACGTTGCAGGCGCCGCACACCTTTTTGGCGTCGCGGGTTGAGCCGCCCTTCTCCGGGAAAAATGCCTCCGGATCTGTCTGTGCACACAACGCGTCCGTCTGCCAGCCTAGTTCACCTTCGCCGCTGAAGTCGTCAAGGCCGGGCCGGAATCCAATCCATACGGGTTCGGCCACGCAGATTTCCCGTGCCGCAGCACCAGACCCTCCGCTGCCGCTTTCGGATTCATGTGCCCGCAGGAATGCGGTGGCTGCATCCTCGAGGGAGTTGCGGCCGGCCGCCTCGTGGCCGGCTGCGGCCTGCGGGTCCGCCGGGTCCACAAACCAGTCCGCCGGCACGCCCTTCAACCGGTACTGCGTGGCGGCCTGCGCCTGCACAGATCCGTCACGGTCATTCTCTACACTCAGCTGCGCTTGCCCCATGGTCGTCCTCCTGAATGTTGCCGTCTTGGCTGCCACGGCCGAAGCGTCCGCCATGTGCGGCCCCTTGCACCTTCGGCAGCGGTTCGTGCGTCTAATTACATCCGTGTAAGTCTCCGTTCGTCAAGCGGGAGGGCGATCATATCCAGTTACCTGCACGTACAAGCTGCGCGCCACGCCCGGGAATTTAACGCCGACACGCGCAGAGGGGCGGGGGTTTTGATCCCCCAACTGGGAATTTCCTGATAATTTCCGCGGCATTTCGCGAGTTTCGGCGTGTCGGACATGACAGCCATGTGACGCATTTCACGCTGCAGTTTGCTTTTGTACAATCGGCGGACTAAAAGGGCGGGAATGTGGCCGCGGGAGCGGCGGGGCCACAGCGATGCGGCCGGCCGGCGCCGGGCCGCAGCCGGTCCGCGTCCGGTCCGCGTCCGGGCCGGGGCCGGTCCGCGTCCGGTCCGCGGCCGGTCCGCAGGCAGGCATGGCGCGATTCTCCCGCCCGCATGGAAAGATCGGTTCCATGGCCCAGATCCCCAGCACCGTCCCCCAGTTCCTGAACGCCCTGCGCACGCTGAACCCCACCGCGCCGCGCCTGACCTGGTACGGACCCGATTCCGAACGCGTGGAACTCTCCGGCCGGGTCCTGGACAACTGGGTGGCCAAGACCGCGAACTTCCTGGCTGACGAGCTCGACGCCGGACCCGGCACCGTGGTGGCCCTGGACCTGCCCGTGCACTGGCGGTCGTTCGTGTGGCTGCTGGCCACCTGGGCCGTGGGCGCAACGGCCGTGGTTGGCGGCTCGGCCGGCGGCGCGGGCGACGGCGACGCCGGGGAAGGCGCCGACGGCGGCAACGTGCCCCTTGGCTTCGGCCGGGCGGACATTGTGGCCACGACGGATCCGGTTGCCGCGGCCGGCAGCATCACTGCCGCGCGTGCGGCCCTGACCGCAGAAGGCGGTTCCGGCCCGGCCGGCCCCAACCCGCTGCTGGTGGCGGTGGCGCTGCCCGCCCTGGCCATGCGCTGGACGGGTGCGCTGCCCGATGGGGCCGTGGACTACTCCGGCCAAGTCAGGGCCCACGCCGACGTCCACTTCCCCGACGACGAACCCGCCGGTGACGACCCTGCATGGGAAACGTCCGCCGGCACGGCGACCTTCGCCCAGCTGCTGCCCGCGCCCACTGTGGCCCAGGACGCGAACGGGCAAGACGCGACCGGGCCGGACGCGACCGGGCCACAGCGGGTGCTGCTGGAGGCGCGGAACGGATGGGACGGCGTCGTCCGTGAGGCGCTGGCCACGTGGGCACACGGCGGGTCCATTGTGTTGCTGGACCCCTCAGCGGAAGCCACGGACCGCCTGCGCGCCACGGAAAACGTCACCCGCGGCTAAGGACGGAAATCAGGCGTTGGGCTCGGTTTCGAGGATCTGGCGGTCGTGCTCAAAGCCGGGCTCGGTGTCCAGTTCCTCGGTGAACACCCAAAAGCGGTAGGCGAAGAAGCGGAAGATGGTGCCCAGGATCAGGCCCACCACGGAGCCGGCAATGAAGTCGGCGGTGGTGGATTCAAAGCCCAGCACCCAGTGGGAAACATAGACGCACGCCCCGGCGATGGCAATGCCGACGAAGTTCATGACCACAAACATGGTGGCTTCGCGCAGCATGTTCGCCTGGCGGCGGTGGCGGAACGTCCAGTAGCGGTTGGCCACCCAGGAGAACACGGTGGCCACCACGGCGGAGATGATCTTGGCCTTGGTGGGATGCCCCGCCATGGAACCGTTGAGCAGCCAGAGGTAAATGCCTGAATCTATGACAAATGCCACGCCGCCCACGACGCCGAATTTGGCCACTTCACGCCAAAACAGGCCGAAAAGGCCCCTGATGCGTGCCGTGATTGCCTTGAACAATGGTCCTCCGTGGTGCGTGTGGCGCTGCAAATTGGCGCAATAACCCGAGGGAATGCCCCCCGTCAGCTTAAATTCTACGGCGCGCCGCACGCCCGGCCCACGCAAAACAGGCCCCGGAAAGCTGGCAGAATGCCGGGAACCGGCCTCCGCAAAAACGCAAAAGCAGGAATCGCCACGCACCTTCGGTACTCTGGGACCGTGACTTTTCCAGTAATCGGTGTTGTAGGCGGCGGCCAGTTGGCCCGCATGATGGCCCCGGCGGCCGTGGCCCTCGGTATTCATTTGCACGTCCTGGCCGAAGCGCAGGACGTGTCCGCAGTGGACGCAGTGGCCCACGCCCCCGTGGGCGACTACCGCGACCTGGAGACGCTGCGGAAGTTTGCCAGGGACGTGGACGTGCTGACCTTTGATCACGAACACGTGCCCAACGAGCACCTACAGGCGCTGATTGCCGACGGCGTGAACGTCCAGCCCCGCCCGGACGCCCTGGTGAATGCCCAGGACAAGCTCGTGATGCGCGCCGCGATTGAGCGGCTGGGCCTGCCCAACCCCGCCTGGGCCGCCGTCGCCTCCGTGGCCGACATCCACGCCTTTGGCGAGGCAAACGGCTGGCCGGTGGTGCTGAAGATGCCGCGCGGCGGCTACGACGGCAAGGGCGTCAAGGTGCTGCGCAGCGCCGCGGACGCCGCCTCCGCCGCCGACTGGTTTGAGGCGATGAAGCCGCTGCTGGTCGAAGAGATGGTCGATTTCTCCCGCGAACTGTCAGCCCTCGTGGCCCGCACCCCCTCCGGCGACGCAAGGGCATGGCCCGTGGCCGAGTCCATCCAGGTGGCCGGCGTCTGTGACGAAGTCATCGCCCCCGCCCCGGAGCTGCCTGCCGAGGTCGAGGCCGCCGCCGAATCCGCCGCCCTGCGCATTGCCGAGGCCCTCGGCGTCACGGGCGTCATGGCCGCCGAGCTGTTTGAAACGCCCGGCCGCTCCCCCGGCTACCTCATCAACGAACTGGCCATGCGCCCCCACAACACCGGCCACTGGACCATGGACGGCGCCATCACGGGCCAGTTTGAACAGCACCTGCGCGCAGTCCTGGACCTGCCGCTGGGCGCCACCGACGCCCTCGGGGACATCGTGGTCATGAAGAACTTCCTCGGCGGCGCCAACCAGGACCTCTTCAGCGCCTACCCCAAGGCCCTCGCCGCCGAGCCCACCGTGAAGGTGCACAGCTACGGCAAGTCGGTGCGCCCGGGACGCAAGATCGGCCACGTCAACGTGATCGGCTCACCGCACGACGACGTGGCCGCCGTCCGCGCCCGCGCCACCACCGTGGCAAACATCATCCGTGACGGACAGTAAGGAACTTCCAGCATGAGCACGAACACCACACCCCTCGTGGGCATTGTCATGGGGTCGGATTCCGACTGGCCCGTCATGGAAGCCGCCGCAGCGGCCCTGTCCGAATTCGGCATCCCCTTCGAAACCGATGTGGTCTCCGCCCACCGCATGCCCGCCGAGATGATCGCCTACGGCCAGGGCGCCGCCGCCCGCGGCCTGCGCGTCATCATCGCCGGGGCCGGCGGGGCGGCCCACCTGCCCGGCATGCTGGCCTCCGTCACCACGCTGCCCGTGGTGGGCGTGCCCGTGCCGCTCAAAACGCTCGACGGCATGGACTCGCTGCTGTCCATCGTCCAGATGCCCGCCGGCGTGCCGGTGGCCACCGTGTCCATCGGCGGCGCCCGCAACGCGGGGCTGCTCGCGGTGCGCATGCTCGCCTCCGGCACCGATGGGCTGGCGGCGCAGCTGGCCGGCAAGCTGGCCGAGTTCGCGCAGGAACTGAACAGCCAGGCCTCCGCCAAGGGTGCCGCCCTGCGTGAGAAGGCCGGTGCCGCCTACCCCCTGGCCATCATGGCGGAACAGGGATAAAGGAACCGTATGAGCTTCAGCAGTCCCAAGGTGTCCCGTGCCTCCGATAAGCCACCGGTGCTGACCAACCCCGTCCGGTACCCGGAATCGGCGTCGGCGCCCATTCGCTCCAAGCGGGCCTGGCTGCTGTTGGTGCTCACCCTCGTGCTGCCGGGCAGCGCCCAGACCGTGGCGGGGAACAAGCGCCTGGGGCGCGTGGCCCTGCGCTGCACACTGGTGGCCTGGGCCTTGGTGATTGCCGGCGTCGTACTGGCGCTGGTGAGCCGCGAGGAACTGCTGAACCTCTTCACGAACCCGTTGACGTCCCTGGTGCTGGTGGTGCTGCTCGCCGCCGCGGCCGTGGGCTGGGCGGTCATGTTCCTGAATACGCTGGCCATCATCCGGCCCTCGCTGCTGGCGCCGGGCATGCGCGGCATGGTCGGGGCGGCACTGGTGGTGCTCATGGTGGCCACCAGCGGCAGCCTCGGGTACGGCGCCTACCTGCTGAACACGGGGCGCAACGCCATTGGCAGCATTTTTGCCTCCGGGCCGGACATGTTGCCGGTGGACGGGCGCTACAACTTCCTGGTCATGGGCGGCGACGCCGGTGCGCAGCGGATTGGGCGCCGGCCGGACTCGATCATCGTGGTCAGCGTGGACGCCAAGACCGGCCAGGCCGCCACCATCAGCATCCCCCGGAACCTGCAAAACGCGCAGTTCTCCCCCGGTTCGCCCCTGTGGAAGGCCTACCCGGACGGCTTCAACTGCGGCGACAACTGCATCATCAACTTCCTCTACACGGACGTCACCGAACACCACAAGGACCTCTACCCGCACGCCGCCGACCCCGGCGCGGCGGCCATGATGGATGCGGCTGGCGGAGTGCTGGGCCTGAAGATCCAGGGCTATGTGCTGGTGGACATGGCCGGCTTCTCCAAGTTGATTGATGCCCTGGGCGGGGTGAAAATCAAAGCCGGCGGCTGGGTTCCGCTGACCGGCAATGACATTCCCGGCACCACCCTGCACGAACCCCCGACCGGCTGGATCCACCCCGGCCTGCAAACCCTGGACGGCTACCACGCCCTCTGGTATGCCCGTTCCCGGCAGTGGGTGCTGGAGTATTCCCGCAGCCAGCGCCAGCAGTGCATCCAGCAGGCCCTGCTCAAGCAGATGGACCCGGCCACGGTGCTCACCAAGTTCAATGCCATCGCCGACGCCGGCACGAAGGTCATCGAGTCCGACCTGCCCGCCCAGCAGCTGGGCAGCTTCGTCTCGCTGGCACTCAAGGCCAAGGGCCACGACCTCAAGCGGATGACGATCGGGCCGCCGGACTTCCCGGTCGAGTTCTCCACCTACCCCGACTTCGGTGTGATCCACAAGCGCGTGCAGGCACTGCTCAACCCCCCGCCGCCCAAGCCTGCCGCCCCCGCCGCACCGAAGAAGTCCGCTCCGGGGAGTGCGCCTGCAGCCGGCTCGCCGGCGGCAGGCGCTGCCCCTGCAGCTCCTGCTGCCCCGGCAGCCCCGGCGACGACGGCGGCCCAGGCACCTGCCGCACCGGCCACGCCGTCGAACACCCCGCCCATCACGCAGCAGTACCTGCAGCAGCTGGCCGTGAACGGCAACACCGACATGCTCGTGGCGCTGCTAGCCAACAACGGCACCTGCTCCCCGGGGTAACCTGCTTTTAGACCGATCGCCCCGCCAATTCCAGGAGTGAACAATGTTTGCGCTGACCAACACGCTGCGTGACTACCCGTGGGGATCCGCCACGGCCATCGCGGAGCTTCTGGGCACCGCTCCCGGCGGCGGTCCCGAGGCGGAGCTGTGGATGGGCGCGCACCCGGATTCGCCGTCCATTGCCGACACCCCGGACGGCCCCGTTCCGCTCGACGCGCTCATCGCCGCGAACCCTGACGCCATGCTGGGGGCCGAGGCCGCTGCCGCCTTTGGTGCGCGGCTGCCCTTCCTGGCCAAGCTGCTGGCCGCCGGCGCGCCCCTGTCCCTCCAGGTGCATCCCACGCTGGAGCGCGCCCGCCAGCGCTTTGCCGAGGAGGAAGCCGCCGGCATCCCCCGCAACGCAGCGGAGCGCAATTACAAGGATGACAACCACAAGCCCGAAATGCTTTACGCGCTGACCGACTTCGAGGCCCTGTGCGGCTTCCGGCCCTGTGGCGAGGCCGCGGCGCTTTTCCGGGCGGTGGGCGATGCCATTGACGCCTCCGGTGCGCCGGTGCCCGAACTGCTGACGCTGGTTGCCTCAACGCTGGGCGGGGGCATGGCCGAGCCCACCGTGATCCGCCTTGCGTTTGAGGCCTTGATCGGCGGCGGGGATGCTGCCCGCGACCTGGTGGAGCTCGCCGCCGCGGCTTTGGCGCGGCAGGAGCCCGGCGGGGGGATGGACCCGGCGCTGCGCACCGTCGTCGACCTTTCCCGGCAGTACCCGGGCGACCCGGGCGTGCTGATTTCGCTGCTGCTGAACAGGGTCTCGCTGGTGCCGGGGCAGGCCGTCTACATGCCCGCCGGCAATATCCATGCCTACCTGTCCGGGCTGTGCGTGGAAGTCATGGCGTCTTCGGACAATGTGTTGCGCGGCGGTCTGACGGGCAAGCATGTGGATGTGCCGGAGCTGCTGGCCACCGTGGACTTCAAGTCCACCGCTGTCCCGTTTGTGCCGGTCCGCACCACCGAGCTGGGTCAGCAGGTCTGGGAGCCGCCCTTCAAGGAATTTGCGCTGCAGCGGGTGGAACTGGCCCCGGATGGCGAACCGGTGCCGCTGGTGCAGAACGGGCCGCTGGTGGTGCTGGCCGCCTCCGGCGCCGTGCTGCTCGACTCCCCCCGCGGCGACATGGTCCTCCCCCGCGGCGCCTCGGTGTTTGTGCCGGCGGTGGAAAATCCGGTCATGGTCCACCCGCATGTGGATGCCGCGGGTCAGCCGTCGGTGGTCTTCGCCGTGACGGTGGCCGGCTAGCTTGCCGGGAATTTGCGGCGGGCCGGGCGGGTTTCCCGGCGCCGGCTGAGCCCCTGTGGCGGGTGCGGGCGCTGCCGGGGCCTTCCTCCAGCCTTGTGAATTCGATGGTTCATGCAATGCGGGCTGAATGCCGATCAGCCCACCGAAGCTGCACCGCCGAATCCGATCCGGGCCCACAACCCACCGAAGCTGCACCGCCAGTTTCCCGGACTGATGCCCACCTGACTACCCGGGGTTCCATCCGTGCTCCCGGAGAGCCTCTCTGAACATTCCGGCCACCCAGGCGTCCCCGCGCTGCATGTCCTTCTTGAAGACCTTGACCTGCAGCCAGCCACGGGCAGCCGTCCGCATGTCCCTGTTCCGGTCGAACAGCTGTTTCTCGGGGGTCAGGTGCACTTCGCCCTCATACTCGCCGCAGACGCGGAATTCTTCACATGCAAGGTCGGGGAAAACCGTCCGTTCCCCTGGAGCGCCCGGAATTCTGTGGTTCGTGGTGAATTCCGGCAGGCCTGCCCGCTGGAGCAGCAGGCGCAACCGGGTTTCCGGGGGTGAATCGACGCCCACCCTCATCAATTCCATGGCAGCCTGTGCATTCCCCAGCCCTCGAATGAACCGCTTGGAGGCGATGTAGGCCCGGAGCCCGGCGGCCGTAACGATGGCAATTTTGGGGGCCTCGAAATCCCTGTCGTGCTCGCAGATCAGATGGTCGGCAGCGGCCACCAGCTCGCCCAGGGTGAGAATCGCGGACAAGTCCAGAAGGGTCCTGGCCGGCGTGGTGACGGGAATCCCGTCAACCAGCGTGCATTCTTCCGGGGACAGGGCCCGCTTATGCCCTGTGACGCCCTTTCGCCGGGGGATCATGGTTCCGGCGGGCCGCGTCAGGTGGACCGACCTCGCCTGCTCATGGACATACGGCATGGGGATCCCGTGCAGGATGGCGGCCGACGTATGCGAGATATAGTTCTCCACCCCGAGCTCCGTATAGGGCCGGACCCGGTCGCGATAGCTTTGCTGCGCTCCGAGGGGCACCCTGATTTCGCGGCTGGGTACGTAGAGGTCCTTTGCCCGCATGCGGCTGATGGTCAGGCCGCCGCGGGCCCCTTCACTTCTGGTGAAGGACCGCATGGCCAGGTGTGGCGGCAGCTCCGGTCGGTGTCCCATGCCCAAATTCTTCGGCAAAAAGGGAAATCCCGCCGAAAGTTATCCACACCCAGCCTTCCGGCGCACTGGTCCAAAATTGACGGTGCAGCTCATGCGGGTTGGCGGCCCACCGGCCCGCTTTACCTGCACCGCCGAATTCGGAGCGAGGCCGCAGCCCGCCTTACCTGCACCGCCGAATTCGGGCCCAGGCCGCAGCCCGCTTTACCTGCACCGCCGAATCCGGAAGACACCCCCCCGGACACGGCCGACTACCGCTTGAGCAGGCCCCGGGCCTTCCGTACCGCCTTGCGGGCCAGCGGCAGCGCCTTGGCGAACACGGGGTACAGCGGCGACAGCCCCTTGTCCCAGGTTCCGGCCAGCATGTCCTCGTGGTCCGCGAAGCCGAACTTGAACTTGGAGACGCCGTCGTTGAGCAGGCCGTTGAAATCGTAACGGGTAATGCCGCGGGCCTTCATCTCCTGGATGGCCAGCCACTTCAGCGAGAAGTTCGCGCGCAGGTTGCTGCCGGCGTCGGTCATGCCGCCGTACAGCTCAAACGCGGTGGCGTTGCTGGCCGCCAGCCACAGGAAGGAGACGACGGTGCCGCCGTCGAACGCTGCGTAGACGGGTGAGCCCCCGCCCAGGTTGTTGAAAATGTCCAGGTAGTAGCCGTCGGCGTGGATGCCGAAGTTGGCGCGCCGGGCGGTTTCCTTGTACACGGCCAGGCACTGCGGCAGCTCGGCGGCGGTGACGGCCCGGTACGCCAGCTCCTCCCGGCCCGACTTGCGGATGTACTGCCGCGTCTTCTTGGACATCGCGGCCAGGAGTTCGTCCTCGCTGCGGTTCAGGTCCAGGATGAGGGTGCGCGGGATCAGGATGGTGCTGTCGCTGCGCTGCCACCCGGCCGACGGCAGCCCTGCCGTGGGCAGGGCGGCGACGTCCCAGTCAGGTTCAATGCTCAGCGCCACGGATCTGTGGACGGTCTTCACATGCTGTGCGACGGCGTCAAGCACCGCGATCTCCCGGCCCGCCGCGGCCTGTGGTCCCCTTGCCAGGTAGGCCAGCGACCGGAAGGGGAACGGCAGCTTGCGCAGCAGGATCTGGGCCGATCCGACGAGCGCGCCGGCCGCGTCCTTGACGAACACCCGGTCAACGCTCCAGTTGTGCGCGGCCTTCGTTTCGCCCCAACCCCACAGCTGCATGGGGTGCCCCTGCTGGCTGTTGACGGCGGAATCCCACTGCTCCCGGACATGGCAAGGCACAACACTCAAAGTCATGCTTCAACCCTACCGGCTGACGGCGCCCGGACCCGATCCCGCGGCGGAGCCGGCATTTTTACAGGTAACGCAAAGGAGACGCCAAAGGCCGCCCGCGGCCGGGCCTGCCGAAATCAGGGTCTCGACAGGCCCGGCCGGCGGGTACTAGGACCGGCGGGCGTAGGTCTCCCACTTGTGTGCCTGGTGCTCGCCCTCGACAAAGCGGACGGTGCCGGACTTGGAGCGCATCACGATCGACTGGGTCAGCACGCGGCCCTTGTCGTAACGCACACCGCGCAGCAGGTCGCCGTCGGTGATGCCGGTGGCGGCGAAGTAGCAGTTGTCGCTCGTGACCAGGTCGTTGGTGGACAGAACGCGGTCCAGGTCGTGGCCGGCGTCGAGCGCCTTCTGCTTCTCGTCGTCGTCAGTGGGCCAGAGGCGGCCCTGGATGACGCCGCCCAGGGTCTTGATGGCACAGGCGGCCACGATGCCCTCGGGCGTTCCGCCGATGCCCATGAGTGCATCCACCCCGGTGCCTGCGCGGGCGGCGGCAATGGCGCCGGCCACGTCGCCGTCGAGGATGATCTTGGTGCGGGCGCCGGCGTCGCGGATTTCCTGGATGAGCGGCTGGTGGCGGTCGCGGTCCAGGACCATGACGGTGAGCTGGTTGACCTTCACGCCCTTGGCCTTGGCGATCAGGTGCAGGTTCTGCTTGACGGGCAGGCGCAGGTCCACCATGTCGGCGGCTTCCGGCCCGGTGACCAGCTTTTCCATGTAGAACACGGCGGAGGGGTCGAACATGGTGCCGCGTTCGGCCACTGCCAGCACGGCCAGGGCGTTGTTGATGCCCATGGCGGTCAGGCGGGTGCCGTCGATGGGGTCCACGGCGACGTCGCACTCGGGGCCCGAGCCGTCACCCACCATTTCGCCGTTGAACAGCATGGGGGCCTCGTCCTTTTCGCCTTCGCCGATGACCACAACGCCGTTGAAGTGGACCGTGGAAAGCAGGGAACGCATGGCGTCGACGGCGGCGCCGTCGGCCAGGTTTTTCTCGCCGAAGCCAACCCAGTGGCCGCCGGCAATGGCGGCCGCCTCGGTGACCCGGACCAGTTCCAGTGCGAGGTTGCGGTCCGGCTCGTCGTCACCGACTGCCAGGGAGCGGGAGAGCTGGGAAAAGTCTAGTTGTGATGCTTTTTGAGCCACGTAAAAACCTCATTATGTGAAGTAGGAACAGGGTCACCGCGTGCCACGGTGCACGCCCCTCCCGTATGGACACCTACTCCATCAATCATAGGCGCACCGAGGCCCGCCGGGCCCGTGTGTAACACCGCATTACCTGCCCACAGGCCAAACGTGAGCTGGGCCACGGCGCCGGCGCCCGGCGTCGTCGGAGGAATTTTCTGGGAGAATGGAGGCGTGACTGATTCCCCCCAGAACGCCCCGGTCAAGCCCGTCATCTCCCCGGGCGCCGCCAAGCGGGCCAACGCCTCCATGATCGGCATGCTGCTGGCTGTGCTGTCCACCTTCGCCATTGTGCTGACCATTGTGTGGCTCAACCCGCACCGCGACGCCGCCTCCTACCGCCAGCCGGTGGATGTGGCCGCCATCGCCGCCAATGCCGCGGACCCCGCGGGCTTCCAGCCGGCCACCCCCAAGCTGCCGTCCGGCTGGTACGCCAACTACGCCCGGTGGAACGCTGCCGGGGCCGACGGCGTGGCCTACTGGGATGTGGGGTTTGTCACCGCCGACGACACCTTCATTGCGCTGCGGCAGTCCGCGGACGCCAACCCGAGTTGGGTCGCCGCCCAGGCGGAAGACGCCGCCGTGACGGGCACGCGCACCATTTCCGGACACACCTGGGAACTGCGTGATAAACCTAAAGGTGACCGCAGCCTGGTGCTCAAGGTCGGCGGAACCACCATTGTCCTGACCGGGGCGGCCGAGTTCAAGGACTTCGACACCCTGGCCGCGGCTGCACTTGCTTCCACCGGTGCCCAGGCGCATCCCTCCACGGCGGCATCCACCTCGACTGCAAAGGACGCAAAATCATGACTGGCGGCGAAGACGGCAACATCAACGCAATTTCCACCCCGCACACCCCCGCGGAGGCTTGGACCACCCTCATGGACGGCAACCGCCGCTTCGTGGAGGCCAGCGCCTCGCACCCGAACCAGGACGCTGCCCGGCGCGCGTCCCTGCTGGCCACCCAGCACCCCTTCGTCATGATCTTTGGCTGCTCGGACTCGCGCCTGGCCGCCGAGATCATCTTCGACCTGGGTCTGGGCGACGCCTTTGTGGTGCGCACCGCCGGCCATGTGATCGACAACACCGCGCTCGGCTCGCTTGAGTATGGCATCGAGTACCTGGGCATCCCGCTCGTCGTGGTCCTGGGCCACGACAGCTGCGGCGCCGTCACGGCCACCAAGGGCGCCGTGGCGACCGGGGACATGCCGGCCGGATTCGTCCGCGACCTCGTTGAGCGCATCACCCCCTCGGTGCTGGCCTCCCTGCGCAAGGACAAGGACAGCGACGTCAACTCCATGGTGGAGGAGCATGTGAAGCAGACCGCCGCGCGCCTCGTGGAAAACTCCCCCATCATCGCCAACGCCGTGGCACGGCAAAAGACCGCTGTCGTCGGGTTGACCTACCGCCTCGACGAGGGCCGCGCCGACCTCGTGTACAGCAACGGCCCCATCTCGCACTAGGCCGGCCCCGGCGCAAGGTAGGACGACGGCGGAGCCCAGGGTTCCGGCGTCGTCCTTTCCTTAACACGGTGGCCGGGTTTTTGGGAGCATGCGCGGCGGCGATATGGTAGGAAGCATGACTGACACTGCCGCGGCCACCGCACAAGAGTTCCGTATTGAACATGACACGATGGGCGAGGTCCGGGTCCCGGTCAACGCCCTCTACCGCGCCCAGACGCAGCGCGCCGTTGAGAACTTCCCGATCTCGGGCAAGACGCTGGAGCGGGCGCACATCGAGGCGCTGGCCCGGATCAAGAAGGCTGCCGCGCGTGCCAACGAGGACCTCGGCGTGATTGACGCCGACCTGGCGGACGCCATTGCCGACGCCGCCGAGCGCGTTGCCGCCGGCGAGTTTGACGGCCACTTCCCGATCGACGTCTTCCAGACCGGCTCCGGCACGTCGTCGAACATGAACATGAACGAGGTCATTGCCGAACTCGCCACGCGGGCGCTGAAGGCAAAGGGCAGCGACAAGGTGGTCCACCCGAACGACCACGTCAACGCCTCGCAGTCCTCGAACGACGTCTTCCCCACCTCGGTGCACGTTGCCGCCACGAACGCGCTGCTCAACGACCTCATCCCGGCCCTGACCTACCTGGCGGCGTCGTTCTCCCGCAAGGCCGACGAGTTCAAGGACGTGGTGAAGTCCGGCCGCACGCACCTCATGGATGCCACGCCCGTGACGCTCGGCCAGGAGTTCGGCGGCTACGAGGCCCAGCTCCGGTACGGCATTGAGCGCATCGAGTCCTCCCTGCCGCGCGTGGCCGAGGTCCCGCTGGGCGGCACCGCCGTGGGCACCGGCATCAACACCCCGGCCGGCTTCCCGCAGCGCGTCATCGCGCTGCTGGCCGAGGACACGGCCCTGCCGATCACCGAGGCCCGGAACCACTTCGAGGCCCAGGCCAACCGCGACGGGCTGATCGAGGCTTCCGGCCAGCTGCGCAACATTGCGTACTCGGTCATGAAGATCGCCAACGACCTGCGCTGGCTCGGCTCCGGCCCCAACACCGGCCTGGGCGAGATCGCCATCCCCGACCTGCAGCCGGGCTCCTCCATCATGCCGGGCAAGGTCAACCCGGTCATCTGCGAGGCAGCCATCATGGTCGCCGCCCAGGTGATCGGCAACGACACCACCATCGCCCTGTCCTCCACCAACGGCGCCTTCGAACTCAACGTCGGCATCCCGGTCATGGCCGCGAACCTGCTCGAGTCGATCCGCCTGCTGACCAACACGGCCCGCGTCATGGCGGACAAGATGGTGGACGGCATCACCGCCAACGTGGAGCGCGCCCGCTTCCTGGCCGAAGCCTCCCCCTCGATCGTGACCCCGCTGAACAAGTACATCGGCTACGAGAACGCCGCCAAGATCGCCAAGCATGCCATCAAGGAAGGGCTGACCATCCGCGAAGCCGTCCTGGCCCTGGGCTTCGTGGACCGCGGCGAACTGACCATGGAGCAGCTGGACCAGGGCCTGGACGTCATGGCCATGACCCGCGCGCCCAAGTAACCTCTCCTCTTCCTCACCCGCGCGGTGAGGGCGTGCCAGGCTGCTGGCGGCGGGTGAAATTTCACCCGCCCCGGACGGCATGGCACGCCGCCGTCGTACTTTCCCCTGCATGGGGTGACGAATGCTACCCTTCGACAATTTTGCACCTTTACTTAAATAGTGCAAACTTTTACTTTGTGACTGAAAGTGCAAATATTTGTGGCGTGCATGGACTCCGTGCACGCAAGCGCGAGGCAACCCGGTCCGCCATCACCTCGGCGGCCCGGCGGTTTACCGCGACGCGCGGACTCAACGGCTACACGGTTGAGCAGCTGTGCGAGGACGTCGGCATCTCCCGCCGGACGTTCTTCAACTACTTCCCGTCCAAGGAAGACGCCATTGTGGGGCACCTGCTGGACGAGTTCCCGGCCGATGCCCTGGCGGCCTTCCTGGCAGGCGGCAGCGCCGGACCGGGCGGCAGCGCCGGGCCGGGCGCGGAACGCGGGCCGCAAGGGCTGAGCCGGGACCTGCTGCGCGACCTGTTCGAGCTGACGTGCGCCATGGCCGATGAGATGGACTTCACGCGGGAAAACGTCCACGCGCTCATCGAGGTCATGAAGGTGGAACCCCAGCTCATGATCAAGATGATGGGCAGCGCCGAATCCCGGGAGCACGACTTTGCGGACATCATCGCCCAGCGGGAGGGCCTTGCCCCCAATGACCCGGTCGCCTTGCTGGTGGCAGGCCTGTTCGGCAACCTGTCCCGCCGCGCCAGCCACCGGTTTTTCTCCGAGGGCAACACCCTGCAGTACCGCGACATCCTGGCCGGCCACCTGGCCCAGGCCCGGCAATTCTTTGTTTATTCCGATCTGACCTATGAAGGGACCAGATGAGCACCGCCATCAAGGCAGGGCAACCCCTCCTGCTGACCCAAAGGAGGATCTGGATCATCTTCTCCGCGCTCATCGCGGGCATGCTGCTTTCCAGCCTCGACCAGACCATCGTCTCCACCGCGATGCCCACCATCGTCGGCAAGCTGGGCGGGGTGGAACACCAGACGTGGATCACCACCGCCTACCTGCTGGCCACCACCATCGTGATGCCCATCTACGGCAAGTTCGGCGACATCCTGGGCCGCCGGAACCTGTTCCTGGCCGCCATCGCCATCTTCACGCTGGCCTCCGTGGGCTGCGCCTTCGCCACCGGCTTCTGGGGCTTCGTGGTCTTCCGCGCCGTCCAGGGACTCGGCGGCGGCGGCCTGATGATCCTCTCACAGGCCATCATCGCGGACATCGTCCCGGCCAACGAGCGCGGCAAGTACATGGGCCCGCTCGGTGCCATCTTCGGCCTGGCCGCCGTGGCAGGTCCCCTGCTGGGCGGCTACTTCGTGGACCACCTGACCTGGGAATGGTGCTTCTACATCAATATCCCGGTGGGCATCATCGCCTTCGTGATCGCGTTCTTCACCCTGACGCTGCCGAACAAGAAGGCGACGATGAAGATCGACTTCATGGGCGTGGTGTTCCTCTCCATCGCCACGACCTGCCTGATCTTCTTCACCGACTTTGGCGGCAAGGCCGGCGGCTGGACGTCGCTGACCACCTGGAGCTGGGGTGCCGGCCTGGCCGCCGCCGTCGCACTGTTCATCTTCACCGAGGCCCGCGCCGAGGACCCGATCATCCCGCTCGCGCTGTTCAGGAACCCCATCTTCCTCAACTCCACGGCGATCGGCTTCGTGCTGGGCATGGGCATGTTCGCCGCCTTGGCGTTTGTGCCCACGTTCCTGCAGATGTCCTCGGGCACCTCCGCCGCGGAATCCGGACTGCTCATGCTGCCGATGATGGCCGGCCTGATGGGAACGTCCATCTGGTCCGGCATCCGGATGACGAAGACCGGCAAGTACAAGATGTTCCCGATCGCCGGTTCAGTGCTGACCATTGTCACCATGTGGTGGATGACCACGCTGTCCGCCGACACGCCCATCTGGGTCATCTGCGCCCAGCTGTTCGTGTTCGGTGCCGGCCTGGGCCTGATCATGCAGATCGTGGTCATCGTGGTGCAGAACTCGGTCCCCGCCGCCCAGCTGGGCACCGCCACCAGCACGAACAACTACTTCCGCGAGGTTGGTTCCGCCCTGGGCGTGGCCGTCTTCGGCGCCATGTTCACCACCCGCCTGGCCAACTCCCTCACGGAACTGTTCACGCAGGCCGGGGCGTCCCCGGAGCAGGCCGGCAAGTCGATGGCCACGCTGGACCCGCAGGCGCTGGCGCAGCTGCCCCCGGCCGTCAAGGACGGCATCATCAACGCCTACGCCAACTCGCTGGCGCCCGTGTTCTGGTACCTGATCCCGTTCATGGCCATCGCGCTCATCCTGGCGCTGACCATGAAGGTCATCCCACTCTCGGACACCGCCGGCATGGTGGCCCGCGGCGAGGCGGTTGGCGGCGAGGAGGCGGACCGCCTGGAGGCCGAGCGCGCGGGAGCCGCCGGCGCGCTGCTGCCGGCCCACGACAAGTCAGGGCCGGGCGAGACCGGGCCGGGCCAGGCTCCGGAGCAGCTGTAACCCTTCCACAAGCAGGTACCGCACGGGAAAAAGCAGGTAGCACCACTTCTGTTGCGGTCCTTGTAGTTGCCGCTAACATGTGGACCACGTGGGGCCGGTGGTTGGCGGTGCCTGCGTCTGGTTGGCCGTCGCGAACACGATGGGCACTGCGGCTGGAGGGGCAATGGTTGATCTGCAGAGATTCGAGGACGCGCATTACCTCACGGTGGCCGAGGTGGCCCAGGCGATGCGCGTGTCAAAAATGACCGTATACCGGATGGTCCATGCCGGTGACCTGCCTGCCGTGCGGTTCGGCCGATCGTTCCGCGTGCCTGAACGGGCGGTGGAGGAATACCTCGTCGCCGAGCAGCACGCGGCGGCTCCGGTCCACCGGGTTCGGGGCTCCTGACGGGGCAGCCTGGCCAGTCCAATTCGAAGCGAACAGCCGGCGGGCAGGCGGGCGTCCAAAAAAAATTTGGCGGTGCAGCTCGTGCGGGCCGGCGGGCAGCCAGGTCACCGAAGCTGCACCGCCGGTCCCGGCTCAGCGCTGGAAGTGCGGCTCGCCGTCGAACGCCAGGGCCCGCTGGATGCAGGCAAGGTGGCCTGGGCGCAGGGGCGGCAGCTCCGCGGGGTCGAACCAGCCCACGGCGAGGGATTCGTCGTCGTTCACGCGGGCGGTGCCGCTGACGTGGCGGCAGATGAATTCGATGTTCAGGAAGTCGCAGACGTCGCCGTTGGGGAAGGTCACCGGGCCCACGGCGGCCAGGCCAAGCAGGTGCTCGATCTCGGCCACGACCGCGGTTTCCTCGAAGATTTCCCGCAGCATGCCCGGGCCGGGTTCCTCGCCCGGTTCCAGGATGCCGGTGATCAGCGCCCAGCCGCCGGTGTCGGAGCGCTCGCCCAGCAGGACGCGCCCGTCCGCGTCGAACACGACGGCGCGCACGCCGGGCAGCCAGAGCGGGTCATGGCCGATCTTCTTGCGGAGGTTGACGATGAATTCCGGTGAGCCCATGCCTCCAGCCTAGCGGGACGAAAGAAGCCCCCGCTGGACAACTAGGTCGCAGTAGTTGCCGTTTTCGGGCCCGTTTCCGCCCGAATTCTGTCATAACTGCGACCTGGTTGAGTCCCGGGGCGCGGGCGGGGCGGTTCAGACGGCGGGGACCAGCAGCATCGTGCCCATGGCGCCGGCCAGCATGGACGGTCCGAACGGGATGCGGGACCGGGCGGTGCCGCGACGGGCGGCGATCAGGGCGATGCCCCAGAGCCCGCCGGCCACAAAACCGGCCGCCGCGCCAAGCAGGACGTGGTTCCACCCCAGGAACCCGAGGTAGAGGCCCAGCAGGCCGGCCAGCTTCACGTCGCCATAGCCCATGCCCGTCGGATGCACGGCCCAGAGGACCCAGTACAGGGCACCCAGGGCCAGCAGCCCGGCCAGGGCCCGCCACAGGTGGCCAGGCTGTCCGGACAGGAGGGCGCCGGCCCCCAGCAGTATCCCGGCCACGGGGTAGGCCGGCAGGACCAGCCGGTCAGGCAGGGTGTGGGTGCGGATGTCAATCACGCTCAGTGCGGCTGCGAGGAACAGCAGGTACAGGCACGCGGCGGCCGCGCAGGCAGCGGCAACAGCCTGGGAGGCCTCCCACATTTCCAGCAGCCGGGTCACCATAGCCGTGATCCTACGCCATCGCGGAACCGCACGCGGCGGCATTTCGCGCTCCCGGCGTAAGCTGTGGATATGACCGGTGTGCCCATGACCCCCGACACCTTCCGCCACTTGTGCCGGTCGTCGCCGTGGCGCTGGCAAAGCCTGCGGTTTGAGCTCCACCGGCGTGATTCCGCCGCCGTCCGGGAGGAACGCGCCCGGGCCGGGCAGCCGGCGTCGGGCCCGGTGGTGGCGGCCATGAACTTCTGGGTGCGGCGCCCCGGCGCCCTGCGCGTGGAGACGCTGGAGGGGCAGCTGCTGGCGAGCACCACCAGGATCAACGAGTCCAAGGATTCGCTGTTCATCAGCGGCAACCGCAAACCGTGGCTGCTGCGGCCCAGCCTGGTCAACCCCGTCAAGGACGCCGACGGCTTTGTGGTGCGCCGCCCCGAGGCGCTCTACGGCGAGCCCGCCTACGGTTCCGGGCGCTTTGCCGCCGCCCTGGACCCCGTGGAGCTGGCGGGTGAACGGCCGGTGCCGTTGGAGAAGCCCTTTGCCAACGTGGCCGAGATCTCCGACATCGCCATGGTGGACCACCACGGCCGGCCCGCAGTGGATGCCATCCTCACGGCCAATCCGTCCTACATGCCGCTCTTTCCCGACGCCCCGCTGCTGTACCCCGGGCGGACGGCCGTGCGGATCGACCTGGAGACGGCCGTGTGCGTCGCGAGCCAGTCGCTCGACGGCGACACCTCCGGGGCGGGGCACGCCATGATCCTGCGGGGCATCGACGAATACATGCTGGACGACCTCTTCGAGGAGGTCAGCATGGGCCTGACCGACGTGCGGGCCCACATCCCCTGGGACCTGCCCGGTTCGTAGGCCTGCCCCGCTAGCGGGCGCGGCCGGAGGAGGCGTGCACCGGCGCCGGGTTCCGCCGTCAGGGCGCGGCGGCGATGACGACGGCGATCAGGGTCAGCGCGGTGCCGAGCACGGTGGCCGTGCCGACCGCCGCCACGGGTGACGGGAAGGCAAGGTCAAGCAGCACGGAGCCGACCAGCTGGCCGGCCACGCCTCCCAGTCCCAGCAGCAGGACGCCGATCCGCCGAACCAGCGCCGCACTGAGGAAGACCACCACGATGCCCAGCGGCCCGGCGGAATAGAGCCACCAATCGTGCGGCAGGGCGTGGGCCGGCGGGGAGAACGGCAGCTTGATGAGCCACGCGGCCAGCAGCACCACGGTGCCGGCGGCGAAATTGGTCAGCGTGGGGGTCAACGGCGTGCCCGCCACGGCCCCGATACGTCCGTTCATCGCCTGCTGGAAACCGTAGAACAGGCCCGCCAGCAGGGGCAGCAGAAGAAGTGCGGGGGCGCCGGGACCGAGCGTGGTGAACTTGGCGGAGACGGCCCAGGCCACCGCGGCCAGCGTCAGCACCGAGCCGGCCAGCCGCGGGGCTGTCAGCCGCTTCCGGCCGCCGGCACCGAAACCCACCCGGTCCACCAGCAACCCGCCGACGGTCTGTCCGGCCACCAACGCAATGGTGAACAGCGCGACACCCACCGTCCCGACGGCGACCCCCTGGCCCAACACCAGCGAGGCACCAATCGTGCCGGCCGCCAGGTACCAGGGCGGCAGCTCGCGGCGGGACAGGGCACCGCGCAGGGCCGACGCCCCGGCCCGCCCGGCCCGCGTGCCCAGCGTCAGCAGGACCATGACCAGCAGCCCGGAGCCGAAGCTGACCAGCGCGGCCGCCAGCCCGTCGTCCAGCCGCTGCCCCATGGTTCCGGTGATGCGGGACTGCAGGGCGAGGGCCAGCCCCGCCACCATGGCCAGGCCGAGTCCGGTCGGCAGGGGAACGTGTCGGGGCATGGGGTTGATTCTATCCCCGGAACCGCCTGCCCCAGGACGTCCTGCCCAACGCCGAAGGGGCCCTTGACGGTGAAACATCCCCGTCCAGTGCCCGTTGGCGGGGCGGCGCCGCGGCTAGATTTCGGCCCGCTCCAGCATCTCAGTCACGAGCGCGGCGATGGGCGAGCGCTCCGAACGGGTCAGCGTGACGTGGCCGAAGAGCGGGTGCCCCTTGAGCGTTTCGACGACGGCGGCGATCCCGTCGTGGCGGCCGACGCGGAGGTTGTCCCGCTGGGCGACGTCGTGGGTGAGCACGATCTTGGAATTCTGGCCGATCCGGCTCATGACGGTCAGGAGCACGTTCTTCTCCAGCGACTGGGCCTCGTCAACGATCACAAAGGAATCATGCAGCGAACGGCCGCGGATGTGGGTCAGCGGCAGCACCTCGAGCAGTCCCCGCTCCATGATCTCGTCCATGACCCGGTCGCTGACCACCGAGCCGAGCGTGTCAAAGACGGCCTGCGCCCAGGGGTTCATCTTCTCGCCCTCCGAACCGGGAAGGAAGCCCAGCTCCTGGCCGCCCACGGCGTAGAGGGGGCGGAACACCACCACCTTGCGGTGCTCGTTGCGTTCCAGGACCGCCTCAAGCCCGGCGCACAGGGCCAGTGCGCTCTTGCCCGTGCCGGCGCGGCCGCCCAGCGAGACGATGCCGACGTCGGGGTCCATGAGCAGGTCCAGGGCCAGGCGCTGCTCGGCGGAGCGGCCGTGGAGGCCGAACACCTCCCGGTCGCCCTTGACGAGGCGCACCTGCTGGTCCGCACCCACCCGGCCCAGCGCCGACCCGCGGTTGCTGGTGAGCACCAGGGAGGTGTTGACGGGGAGCACGGCCGCCTCGGGGATGGCCACCTCCTCGTGGTTGTAGAGCGCCGCCATCTCCTCCTCGGTGGTGTCGATCTCCGCCACGCCGGTCCAGCCGGAGTCCTTGACCAGTTCGTTGCGGTATTCGTCCGCCGCCAGCCCCATGGCCGACGCCTTCACGCGCATGGGCACGTCCTTGGACACCAGGGTGACGTTCATGCCCTCGTTGGCCAGGTTCTTCGCGACGGCCAGGATGCGCGAATCGTTGTCCGTGCCCCGGAATCCCGCGGGAAGCACCTCAGCGGAAATGTGGTTGAGCTCCACACGGAAGGTCCCGCCGTCGTCCCCCAGGGGAATGGGGCTGGCCAGGCCGCCGTGCTGTTCGCGGAGTTCGTCCAGCAGGCGCAGCGCCGTGCGGGCAAAGTAGCCCAGTTCCGGATCGTGGCGCTTGGATTCCAGCTCGGAAATGACCACGATCGGCACAATCACCTCGTGCTCGGCGAAACGCAGGATGGCCCGCGGGTCCGAAAGAAGCACGGACGTGTCAATTACGTAGCTGCGCAACCCGGTGGGTGCCGCCTGCGGGGCATGCTGTTCGAGTTTCATCGTCTCAACCACGTCGACTCCAGCCTTTCCAGGCCTGCCGTGCACCTGGAACTCAATAGGTACGTCGGGCGGAGTTGCCCTCCGTTACTGCCCAAGGTACCCGCGTGGAAGGGAAGGCCTGGGGCGCCACGCGCAACGGGCCGGCGAACGCGGGGTGAACACTTCGGCTAGACGGTCTCCGGCGTCCGGGAGCGGACATTGACCGCCATGGCCAGCACAAAAATTCCCACGGAAACCCACAGGGCGTTGAGGTTGAACGCAAAATACGCGAATCCGCCCACAATCGACCCCATGGTCAGGGACAGCCACAGGAAGAGGTAGCGGACCCAGCCCAGCCGGTCCTCCCCGGCCAGGGCCGCCGCCATCCGCTGGCCCATCTTCACCAGCGTGCCGGTCATGTAGGTCAGGCCGATGCTGACCTCGCCGTCGCGTTCAAAGATGACGTTTTCCGCACCCATGGCCAGCGCCATGACCGGCGGCGCCAGCCAGACAGCCAGGTCCAGGTCATAAAGTACGACGGCGGACCCCAGTGCCGCCGCCACGTACAGCAGGACCCACATCCGTTTGCGGGACGGGACCAGCCGGCGCAGGATCGAGGCCGAGATGACCCCGGCCGTAAACGCCCCCACCAGCCCCATCGCCAGCAGGAAGCCGAGCGGGTGGCCCTCGGCCAGGGCTGCGCCGGCGCGGGTGGAGTTGCCGCTCATGAAGGAGACGAAGTACCCGCCGAGGTGGATGAAGCCGACCGCGTCAACAAATCCGGCGGCCAGCGACAGCGCACCGGCCATGACGACTTCATTCCTGTGGTGTCTTTGCATGGCAGCGTTGCGGCTAGGCGCCGAAGCGGCGGCTGCGTCCGGCGTAGTCGCGCAGGGCCCGCAGGAAGTCGATGCGGCGGAACGCGGGCCAGAGTGCTTCGCAAAAATAAAATTCGCTATAGGCGCTTTGCCACATGAGGAAGCCGGAGAGGCGCTGCTCCCCGGACGTCCGGATGACCAGGTCCGGGTCCGGCTGGCCGCGGGTGTAGAGGAACTTGGAGATGTCGTCCACGGTGAGGGTGTCCGCAACCTCCGCCATGGTGCGCCCCCGGGTGTCGGCGTCGTGCAGGAGCTCACTGACGGCGTCGACAATCTCGCGGCGGCCGCCATAGCCGATGGCCATGTTGACGTGGATGCGTTCCTTGGCGGGCACGCGCGTGGTGAGCGAGGACAGGCGCTTGGCCAGGTAGTCGGGCAGCAGTTCCGGGGCGCCCATGGCGTGGACGCTGATGTCGGCGTCGGCGTCGAGCAGGTCAAGGGTGTTGGCGATGATGCCCATGAGTTCGTCGAGTTCCTCGGGCGAGCGGCTCATGTTGTCCGTGGAGAGCATGTAGAGCGTGACCACCTTGATGCCCAGGTCCTGGCACCAGCCCAGGAATTCGAGGATCTTGTCCGCACCGGCCTGGTGGCCCTGGCTGGTGGGGGCGTTGAACTGCCGTGCCCACCGGCGGTTTCCGTCCACCATGACGCCGATGTGCCGGGGGACGCTGCTGAGGTCCAGGGACCTGCCCAGGCGCCGTTCATAGTAGTTGTACAGGAATTTGGGCATCCGGACGGGGCCGGAAAACAAATGCATGGGTGGTGCGCCAGACCTTCCGGATCATGGCCAGGCGGCCGGGGAAACTTGCTAACCCTAGGTTACCCGCCGGTCCCCGGATTTGCGGACAGGCTGTGGACGCGTGCTGCCGGCCCTGGGCTGCCGGCGGATGGCTGGCGGGCGTCCCGACTATGATTTCGTCTATGACACCCCCTCCCTTGGCCGACACAAAACCGAGCTGGCGGGGTTGGCTGCACGCGGGAACCGCCCCCGTGGTGCTGGTGGCGGGCCTGGTGCTGGTGCTGCTGGCACCGGGTGGCACGGCCAAGGTGACCACCGCCATTTACACGTTTACGGGGGTGCTTTTATTTGGCACAAGTGCGTTGTATCACCGGCTTGATTGGCAGCCGCGGGCCAAGAGGCTGCTGAAACGGCTGGACCACAGCAACATCATGCTGGTCATTGCCGGCACCTACACGCCGCTGTCGGCGCTCATGCTGCCGCAGCCCACCGCCACGCTTTTGCTGCGTTTGATTTGGACCGGCGCCGTGCTGGGCGTGGTGTTCCGCGTGCTGTGGGTGGGCGCGCCGCGGTGGCTGTATGTGCCCCTCTATGTGCTCTTGGGCATCACGGCGCTGTTCTTCCTGCCCCAGTTTTGGGCGGCCGCCGTTGCCCCCACCCTGCTGATCTGCCTGGGCGGGGTCTTTTACATAGCGGGGGCCGTCATCTACGGGATCAAGCGGCCCAACTTCAGCGCACGGCACTTTGGCTTCCATGAGCTCTTTCATGCCCTGACCGTGGCCGGGTTCGCGTCCCATTTTGCGGCCGTGGCCCTGGTGCTGTTCCCCTGATCCGCAGCGCACCGCGGGAGCGTTGGCCGAAAGCGCCCCGGTTGCAACCGGGGGTCATGGGAAAGCGCCCCGGTTGCAACCGGGCGTTGGGGGACGGGCGGGCGGCTAGAGGAGCCGGGCCAGCTCTTCGACGGAGGCGGCCGGGCGGGCACACACCATGTTGCGGCACACGTACGCCAGCGGCGGGCCGCCGGCCGGTGCTCGCCCTTCCAGCAGCGGCACGGCGGGCGCACCGGTTCCATCCCAGACGGCCACCACCATGCCGGGCGACGGCGACGCCCACGCCCGCCGGAGCAGCGACTCCCGCTCCGGGCCGGGCGCGCCCACAACGGCCGTCTCCACGGGCCCGGCCGCCAGGGCCTGCCCCACGGCCAGCAGGCCGCCGGCGGACCGGGGTGCGCGCCGGGCGAGCTCCGGCAGCGTCGCCAGCAGCCTCTCCGCCAGCACGCGGTGCTCCGTGGATCCCGTGTACGCGGCAAACGTGGCCAGCGAGCCGGCCAGCAGTGCCACGGGCCCGGTGGTCGCGTTGTCGAACGGGTCGGCAAAACGCGCGCCGGCCGGGGCGCCGCCCAACGCCGCGCCGCCGGCGCTGTTGAACACCGTGCCGTCCTGGACAAACTTCTGCGCGGCGGCCAGCAGCGCTGCCGCAAAATCAAACCACTGGCCGTCGCCGGTCGCGGCATAGAGCGCCAGGAAGCCGTCCGCGCAGGCGGCGTAATCCTCCAGCAGCCCCTCGATCCCCTGCGCCCTGCCGTCATGTGAAACCCGCCGCAGCATCCCGCCGTCCCAGTGGACCCGGCGTACATACCGCCCCAGTTCCACCGCGTCACCCAGCCAGCCAGGTTCGTCCAGCACCATGGCGGCCTCGGCCAGGGCTGCCAGGAGCATGCCGTTCCACGACGCCACCACCTTGTCATCCCGCGCCGGCATGGCGCGCGCGGCCCGCTGTTCGCGCAGCCCGGGAAGCAGGCGCTCCCACGCGGCGCGTTCGGCAGCCGTCAGCGCCCGGCCGGGGTGCAGCGGCCCCGCGCCGGAGGCCGGAATCCCCATGAAATGCCCGACGGCGGACGCGGCTGCCGCCCCTTCCGCGCCTGCCGCCCGGCGCAGCTCCGCCAGGCTCCACTTGTAGCTGGCGCCTTCACGGTGGACGCCGTCCACCACGGTGTCGGCGTCGAGCGAGGAGGCAAACGCCCCGCCGGGCAGCCGAAGCTCGGCCAGCAGCCAGGTGACGGTTGCCGCCACGGCCCGGCGGGCCTCCGCCGGCGGCAGCGGCACGGGCCTGGCCGTGGCGTGGATGTGGTGTACCGGTTCCACCGGCGCGGCGGCCTCCAAGGCGGCAAGCCCTTCCGGCCGTGCCTCTGCCAGCCGCACCCAGTGGACCAGGACGCGCAGCAGCCCGGCGTTGTCGTACAGCATTTTTTCGTAGTGCGGTTCGGACCAGTCCGCCGTGACGCTGTAGCGGGCAAAGCCGCCGCCCACCTGGTCGAACAACGCGGAATTGACCATGGCGCCAAGCGTCCTGCCGGCCAGTCCGAACGCCTGGCGCGCGGACTCCCCCGGACCGGCTGCGTGCCGGACAAGGAATTCGAGCCCGGGCGTGGGCGGGAACTTTGGGGCCGTGCCGAATCCGCCCTGGACGGGGTCTTCGGCCGCGGCCATCGCCACCACCGCGCCGGCCGCGGCGGCGGACAGCGACCGCGCCCACACGGCAGGATCGGAGCCTTCGGGGCTCACCGGACCGGCGCCCGGACCGGCGGCCGCGCCGGTGGCCGGACCTGTGGCCGCGCCCGCAGCTGCCCCGTCAGTGCGCACCCGCCACACGGGATCCGCCAGGGCCGCCGCCACGGCAGCGGCGGTGGCCTGGACCTCCTCCGGCCGCTGCGTCCAGGCCTCGACCACCGCCTCCAGCACCTGCCGGAAGGACGGCCGGCCGGAGAGCTGCTGCGGCGGAAAATACGTTCCGGCGTAAAAAGCCTGGCCCGAAGGCGTCAGGAAAACGCTCATGGGCCAGCCGCCCTGCCCGCTCAGGGCCTGGGTGGCCGCCATGTAGGCATCGTCCACGTCGGGGCGCTCCTCGCGGTCCACCTTGATGGAGACAAAATGCCCGCGGAGATAGGCGGCAATGGCCGGGTCCTCGAAGGATTCCCCGGCCATGACATGGCACCAGTGGCAGGCGGCATAGCCGATGGACAGGAAAACCGGAACGTTGCGGGCCCGCGCCTCAGCAAAGGCCGCCTCGTCAAAGGGCTGCCAGTCCACCGGGTTTCCGGCATGTTGGCGCAGGTAGGCGCTGGGTTCGCCGGCCAGCCGATTCATGGCTTCCCCCTGGTTGCTGTCCTAGTCCTGGTCCTGGTCCGCTTCGGGCTTAGGTGCATCCGGCGCATCCCCGGCCAGGGTGTCGGTGCGCTTGGCACCTGCTGCACGGGCGGCGTCGTTGGTCATGATGGGAATGCCCAGGTGCCCGGCAGCCGGGCCGTGTGGGCCGTCCATGGCAGCCTCAGCGACCTGGGCCCGGTAACGGACGCGGCGGATGCGCTTGACCATGTCGCGGATCAGGAAAAACATGATGGCCACGATGAAGGCCATGGCCAGGAAGCCCAGGAAACCGGGGCCGGTCGTGTCGTAGGTGAAGTCCTTCGTGAGGGCGGGGACCGTGGGGCTCGGGGCCGGTGTGGCGGCGAGCAATATCAATGAGTGCACAATTCGTCTTTCGTTTCATCCCCCGCAGGCGGTTGTCCCGGAAGGCTTGGCGCCGTGCGGGACGTGTCCACTATCTATCGTAGGCCAGCAAACAGGTCGTTTTCCGGCAGGATGGACTGAACGCGGGATTCGATGAGCGAATAGTCCTCCCACGGCCACACCTTCCGCTGCATGTCCGGGCTGACGGCGAAGAAAAAGCCGTCCGGGTCCACCTGGGTGGCATGGGCGCGCAGGGCCTCGTCGCGCTTTTCAAAGAATTCGCCACAGTCCACCTGCGTGGTGGTGGGATGGGTGCCCGCCGGCGGGGTGTGGCCTTCGGAATCCGCCTCCAGCCAGGCAGCCAGCCGCTGGGCGTACGGGGACGCCAGCCCGGCCTCCTGCAGGGCAAAGTGGAGGGCGCGGAAGCGCTGCGGGTTGAAGGCGAGGTCGTAATACAGCTTCTGCGGCGTCCAGGGCTCCCCCGTGCCCGGATACTTCTCCGGGTCCGCGGCAGCGTGGAACGCCTCCACGGCCACCTTGTGGGCCATGATGTGGTCCGGGTGGGGATAGCCGCCTTTTTCGTCGTAGGAGACCATCACGTGCGGCCGGAAACGGCGCACCAGTCGCACCAGGGGCGCGGCGGCAATCTCCAACGGCTTCAGGGCAAAGCAATTGACGGGCAGCGGCGGGAGCGGGTCGCCCTCGGGCAGGCCGGAGTCGGTGAACCCCAGCCATTGGTGCTCGATGCCCAGGATCTTTGCCGCCCGGGCCATCTCCATCCTGCGCGCGCCGCCCATGTCGCGGGCCGCATGGGCCTCGCCCACCATGGCCGGGTTCTGGATGCCGCCGCGTTCCCCGCCGGTGCAGGTGGCAACCATGACCCGTTCCCCCGCCGCCACATAGGATGCCATCATGGCCGCACCCTTGCTGGCTTCGTCATCGGGGTGGGCGTGGACGGCCAACAGGCGCAGGGGTTCGGTGGTGTGCCCGTTGTTGATGGTCACGTCGGCTACCTTCGATTCTTAGTGCTGTGTGGGCGAAAAACGTGTGCGGGAATAAACGCTAAACTTGTCCTGTCCTTAACGCCCCTTCCAGGGCGGCCAGCCCCCGGCCCAGCCGTGGATCAAGACACCAGTGGATGCAGTGACAAATTCTGAAACTCCCGCAACTAACAGCCTAGCCAATCGGTACGGCACGCCCAAGCGGACCATGTCCAGGCGGACGCGCATCCTGGTGCTGTCCCTCGTGGCCGCATTGGGCCTCTTCTGGGTTTTTTGGGCCACGGTGGCAAACAACTCGGGCGTTTCCAACAAGCTTGTCAGCTACAACGTGGTGGATTCCACCCTCGCCACGGTGGACCTGGCCGTGACCAAGGATCCGGCCACCACGGCCAAGTGCTCACTCGAGGCGATGAACGATTCCTACGCCGTGGTGGGCTACAAGGTGATCACCATCGGCCCCGGCGGTGCGAACACGCCTGACGGCCGGACAATGCCGGTACGCGCCCAGGTCCGCACGGACTCCCTCGCCGTGACCGGGGTGGTCGAGGATTGCTGGATTGTGCAGCAGCCGTAACATTCAACACCCCCCATTCTTGGGTTTATCCGGCTTGTTGACTAAACTTGTCATTATTATCTTCACCCCGCTTGGTTAACCGTGGAACCACTACGGAACCGCTGTGAGCGGGGTCTTTGTTTTATGTACCTTCGAGGAGAACTTCGTGCCTACCACTAACAGTCCGTCCGCTGCCTGGCTGACCAAGGAAGCCTTTGACCGGCTTCAGGCGGAGCTGACGCAGCTTTCCGGCCCCGGCCGCGCCGAAATCGTCGCCAAGATCGAACAGGCCCGCTCCGAGGGGGACCTGAAGGAGAATGGCGGCTACCACGCTGCGAAGGACGAACAGGGCAAGATCGAGGCCCGCATCCGCCAGTTGAGCGAACTTCTGCGCACCGCCCACGTGGGCGAGGCCCCGGCCGACGACGGCATTGTGGAGCAGGGCATGGTGGTTGGCGCCACCATCGCCGGCGACGAAACGACGTTCCTGCTCGGCAGCCGCGAAGTGGGCGCCGGGGACCTGGAAGTCTACAGCGAACGCTCCCCCCTGGGCATGGCCATCATGGGCCACAAGGTGGGCGACACCCTCAGCTACGTTGCACCCAACGGCAAGACGATCGAGGTTGCGATCCTCTCCGCCAAGCCCTACGACAGCTAGCCACACCCCCCCCTCAACTGGGTCGCAGTTGTTACAGAATTCGCCCGATTTTCGGCGCAGATCCTGCAACAACTGCGACCCAGTTGTTTAAGCGGGGCTAGTGGACCACGATCGGCTGGAAGCCTTCGGAGCGCAGTGCCGTAAGGACCTGCTCGCAGTGCTCGTGGCCCTTCGTTTCCAGGTTCACGGTGATGGAGACGTCGCCCATGGAGATGGAGCCGCCCACGCGGGTGTGGTCCACGCCGGTGACGTTGGCGTCGTTCTCGGCGATGATCCTAGAAATGGTGGCCAGCGAGCCGGGCCGGTCGTTGAGCATCATGCGCACGGTCATGAACCGTCCGGCGGCGGCGAGGCCGCGCTGGATGACCTTGAGCATGAGCATGGGGTCGATGTTGCCGCCGGAAAGGATCACCGCCGTGGTGCCCGGGTTCTCAATCTTGCCTTCCATCAGGGCGGCAACGCCCACGGCGCCGGCCGGTTCCACCACCATCTTGGCCCGTTCCAGCAGGAAGATCAGCGCCCGGGCCAGGGAGTCCTCGCTGACCGTGATGACGTCGTCGACGAGTTCACGGATGATCGAGAACGGCAGCTGCCCGGGCCGGCCCACGGCAATGCCGTCGGCCATGGTGGACACCTTCGTCAGCGGCACCAGCGCGTCGGCGGCCAGCGAGGGCGGGTAGGCTGCGGCGTTTTCGGCCTGCACGCCGATCACCCGGATCTCCCGGCCCAGTTCCTTGGCCCGCGCCTTCACGGCCACGGCGACGCCGGCCAGCAGCCCGCCGCCGCCAACGCCCATGATGATGGTGTCCACGTTGGGGACCTGGTCCAGGATTTCCAGGCCGATGGTGCCCTGCCCGGACACCACGTCCACGTTGTTGAACGGGTGGACAAAAACGGCGCCGTGCTCAGTGGCGTAGCGTTCGGCCTCGGCCAGTGACTCGTCCACGTTGTAGCCGTGCAGCACCACCTCGGCGCCATGCCCGCGCGTGGCCGCCAGCTTGGGCAGGGCCACGCCCACGGGCATGTAGATGCGGGCCTTGATGCCCAGCGCCTTCGCCGCCACGGCCACGCCCTGGGCATGGTTGCCGGCCGACGCCGCCACCACGCCGCGCGCGCGTTCCTCCGGGGTGAGCCGCGCCATGCGCACATAGGCCCCGCGCACCTTGAACGACCCCGCACGCTGCAGGTTCTCGCACTTGAAGAACACCTCGGAGCCGGTGATCCGCCCCAGCGCCCGCGAACTCTCGATCGGTGTGAGCGCAATAATTTCCTTCAACAGCTCCCGTGCGGCCTCCACATCGGCAAGGGTTACTGGAAGGGTGCTGGTTGCGTTCACTGTGTTATCTCTTTCCATGGTTGTTGCGGGGGTAAAAACTTGGGGGCGGCGCTAGGGCTGGGTGCCCGGCACTGCCCTGGCGTTCGACGCCGGACCGTCCGTCCGGCGTTCCTGCCCACCTTCCGGGGCGGCCGGGGAGGGCGGGGCGGACGGCGGGACGTCAAGGTCCCGGGCGCCGGGCGCGGTGTCCCAGCCGCGTCCGGCAATGTAACGGATGAAGGAATTGGCCACGGCCAGCACCGGCACGGCAAACAAGGCGCCCAGGATGCCGGCCACGGTGGAGCCGGCCGCCACGGCCATGATGACCGCCACGGGGTGCAGGGAGACGGCGCGGCCCATGACGAAGGGCTGGAGCAGGTGGCTTTCGAGCTGTTGGACCAGCAGCACAATGCCCAGCATGATCAGCGCGTTCACCCAGCCGTTGGCCACCAGGGCCAGCAGCACGGCCACGGCACCGGTCACCAGGGCGCCCACCACGGGGATGAAGGACCCCACGAACACCAGTACGCCCAGCGGCAGGGCCAGCGGCACCTGGATGATGGCGGCGCCCGCGCCGATGCCCACGGCATCCACGGCGGCCACGAGGATCTGGACACGCACGTAGTTGCCCAGCGACAGCCAGCCGCGGCGGCCGGCCCCGTCCACGGCCGGGCGGGCGCGGCGGGGGAAGAAGCGAATCAGGAACTCCCAGATCCGCTCGCCTTCCAGGAGGTAGAAGATCAACACAAACACCGTCAGCAGCAGCCCCGCCGCGAAGTGGCCGAAGCTGCTGCCGATGCCCAGGGCCTGGGAGAGGATGGCGCTGCTGTTGTTTTGCAGGGCGTCGAGGGCCTGCGCCAGGTAGCTGTCGATCTGGTCGTTGCTGAGACCCAGGGGCCCGGCGGTCAGCCAGTCCTGGATTTGGATCAGGCCCTTGACGGCCTGCTGGCTCAGGCTGGCGATGCCCGTGACCATTTGGCGCCCGGCCAGGAACAGCCCGCCCAGCACCAGGGCAATCAGGCCCACCAGGGTGGCGGCTACGGCCAGCCCCTGCGGCACGCCCACCCGGCGCAACCACTTCACCACGGGCATCAGCAGGGCACTGAAAAGCGCGGCGACCATGAGGGGGATGACGAGCAGGCTGATCTGGCCCAGCAGCCACAGCAACATGGCGGAGACCACCAGGACCAGCCCGACGCGCCAGGCCCATGCCGCCGCCACCTGCATGCCAATCGGGACTGCCGGCTGGTCATGGCTGTGGGGGCGCTCAGGTTGCTGCTGCACGGGCGTCATAGACCAATAATTCCCCATTCAACAAAAATACGTAAAACGGCGTCCATTTCAGGGCCGGTGCCGCAGGGTCGTCGCCGCTTGGGCCGGCTACAGTTCCGCGTCGATTCCCCAACGCATGGTGAACGACTCCCCGGGCTCCAGCCACCTGAGCCCGTCCCCGGAGTTGAACGCGTTGGCCGGGCCCGTCATGGGTTCCATGGCCACGGCCAGCGGCCGCCCCGGGAAGTCGGGGGTGATGAAGACATGGACAAAGGCAACCGAGCGGTCGTGCCACAGGCTCACGCTGCGGCCGTCGGGGGCCTGCAGCGTGTGGCGGGTGCCGCCGTCGTCCGCCCCGGGCCCGCCAAGAGACGGCCCGCCAAGGGCCAGGCCGGTGAAGGCCGTGTCCATGACAACCTCCGGGAGCAGGCGGCCGCGCCTGAGGTCGTGGGCTGCGTCCACCGGCAGGGTCGCGGTGGGGATCATGCGGTCGTTGGCGGCGAGGTAGCTGGCGGCGTCGACGGTGATCCGCAGTTCCTCCGGCGCGGTGTCCCCCAGCCGGAAGTACGGGTGTGCGCCCAGGACGAAGGGGGCCCGCCGCGGGGAGTCGTTGGTGAGCGTCTGGTCCACGCGCAGGGCCCCGCCCGCCGTGAGTTCGTAGCGGACCCGGTGGCGGGCCAGGAACGGGTAGCCGTGCTGCGGATAGATGGCCGCCTCGAGCACCACGTGCTGCCCCGAGGACTCCAGGGCCGTGTAGCCGGTGTTGCGCAGCAGTCCGTGGATGGCGTTGTTGCGCGCGACCTCGGTGATGTCCAGCTGCTGGGCCTTGCCGTCCAGCTCCCACCGGCCGCCGTCCACGCGGTTGGCGAAGGGCGCCAGGGTGATGCCGGCGGCTCCCGGGGCGGTCTCGCCGCTGCCGTAGCCCTCCACCAGGGCCACGCCCCCGCGGTCGTAGTGGCGCAGGCCCGCGGCCAGCGAGGCCACGATGGCGGTGGCGCCGGCACGCCGCAGGGTGAACTGGGGGCCGGACGCGGCAGGGACAACTGGTGTGGTGTCAGTCATGCACGCCACGTTACAGGCTCCGGCACCGGAAAATCGCTACATTTCCCAGCTGTCCCCCACAACCGATCATCGTTAATGTAAGATTTTGTTTGAAACTATTGTTTTTCGTTACCGGCGCCGCCGACGCCGGGAAAAGCCGCAACAGAACAGGGGTCCGCCATGCTGGCACCCGAACGCCAGGCCCGCATCCTGCGGGAGCTCCAGCTCCACGAGGCGGTGCGGGTGGCCGACGTCGCCGCTGCCCTCAAGGTCAGCGAAATGACCATCCGGCGCGACATCGAGATGCTGGACGCCAACGGGCTCGCCCGCAAGGTCCACGGCGGCGCCATGCGGCTGGCCCGGCTCAGCGCCCTGGAACCGGGCTTCCAGCTCAACGCCGACAAGGAGCTCGAGGCCAAGCTGGGAATTGCCGCCGAGGCCCTGAAACTGATCCGGCCGGGCATGACCCTGGCCCTGACCGGGGGCACCACCACCTACCAGCTGGCCGTCCACCTGTCCGCCGTCCTCGAGCAGCTCCAGGAACTGACGGTGGTCACCAATTCCCTCAAGGTGGCCGAGCTGCTCTACCAGCAGCAGGGCAGCTCCTCCTGTACGGTCATTGTCACCGGCGGGGAGCGCACGCCGTCGGAAGCCCTGGTGGGTCCCGTGGCCCGCCGGGCGCTGCAGAACCTGAACACCGACCTGTGCTTCATGGGCGTCCACGGCCTGGACGCCTGGCGCGGGCTGACCAGCCCCAACCTGCTGGAGGCCGAAACCAACGCCGCCTTCGTCGAATCCACCGGCCGGCTGGTGGTCCTGGCCGACAGCACCAAGTTCCACGTCCGCTCGCTCGCCGTGATTGCCCCGCTCTCCGCCGTGGACACCGTCATCACCGACGACCGCGCCAGCGCGGCCGTGCGCGAAGAGTTCGCCTCCCGCGTTCCCACCTTTACCGTCTCCCCGGCCGGTGCCAAGTCCGCCACCAACCCCACCAGGATGTCCTCATGACGATTCCCACCAGCACGCGCCTGGCCGACGGCCGTGAACTGATCTACTTCGACGACGGCGCCACCGCCCGTCCCCACACGGCCGTGGACACCCGCCCCCTGGACCCCCGGAGCGGGGCCGACACCGGGGAGCTGCGCTTTGACGCCCTGACCGGCGATTGGGTGGCCGTGGCCGCCCACCGCCAGGGCCGCACCTACCTGCCGCCGGCCGACCAGTGCCCGCTGTGCCCCAGCACGGGTGCCAACCACTCGGAAATTCCGGACTCCACGTACGACGTCGCCGTGTTTGAAAACCGCTTCCCCTCCCTGGGGCCGGCGGTGGGGCCGGTGCCGGACAACCCCGCCTGGGGCACGCGCGGGCGGGCCTTTGGCCGCTGCGAGGTGGTGGCCTTCACGCCCGAGCACACCGGTTCCTTTGGCGCCCTGTCCCCCGAGCGGGCCCGGACGGTCATCGACGCGTGGGCGCACCGCACGGAGGCGCTCAGCGCGCTGCCGGGCATCAAGCAGGTGTTCCCCTTTGAAAACCGCGGCCAGGACATCGGCGTGACGCTGCACCACCCGCACGGGCAGATCTACGCCTACTCCTACGTCCCGCCCCGCAGCGCCGTCATGGCCGCCGCGGCCCTCGCCCATTTCCAGGCCCACGACGGGCGGGAGACCCTGCTGGGCGCCATCCTCGCCCGGGAGTCCGGGTCCGGCGATCGCATGGTGGCCCAGGGCGAACACTTCAGCGCCTACGTGCCCTTTGCCGCCCACATGCCGCTGGAGGTCCACCTCGCCCCGCACCGCCACGTGCCCGACTTCGCCGCGCTCAACGACGCCGAACGCGACGAACTGGCCGTCATGTACCTGGACATCCTGCGCCGCCTGGACAACCTCTACGACACCCCGACCCCCTACATCTCCGCGTGGCACCAGGCCCCCCTGGATCCGCTGCTGCGCCCCGCCGGCCGTTTCCACCTGGAGCTGACCTCGCCGCGGCGCGCTGCGGACAAGCTGAAGTTCCTGGCCGGCTCCGAGGCCGCCATGGGTGCCTTCATCAATGACGTGACGCCCGAGCAGATCGCCGCCGTGCTCCGTGCGGCCTCACCGGCTTCCACGCCTGCGGCCGCCACGGCCACCGGACCCGAACAGAAAGCGGTGCTGTCATGACCGACTCCCCGATTTCCCCCGTCCCTGCCGTCCATGCCCCGGCCGCGGCCCAGGACCCGGATGTCCTGGGCCCGGCGGAGGTTGCCGCCCGGTTTGCCGACGCCTTCGGGCAGGCGCCGGACGGCGTGTGGAGCGCCCCGGGACGGGTCAACCTCATTGGCGAGCACACCGACTACAACGAGGGCTTTGTGCTTCCGTTCGCCATTGACCGCTCCGCCGCCGTCGCGGTGCGGCTTCGCGACGATTCCACGGCCCGCCTGCTGTCCAGCTACGGCGGCCAGGCCGTGGCCAAGGTGGACCTGGACGGGCTGTCGCATGATTCCATGGCGGGCTGGACGGCCTATCCGCTGGGCGTGGTGTGGGTGCTGCGCCAGATGGGCGTGGCGATCGGCGGCTTTGACCTGTTCCTGCATTCCACCGTGCCCACGGGTGCGGGCCTGTCCTCCTCGGCGGCCATCGAGTGTGCCGTGGCGTCGGCTTTCAACGACCTCTGCGATGCCGGCCTGGCCGCCAACGAGCTGGTCCTGGTGGGCCAGCGGGCGGAGAACGAGGTGGTCGGCGCGCCCACGGGCATCCTGGACCAGTCAGCGTCACTCCTGTCCACGGCCGGCCACGCCGTGTTCCTTGACTGCCGCACCCAGGAGTCACGGCTGGTGCCGCTGGACCTGGCCGCGGCGGGCCTGCTGGTGCTGGTGGTGGACACGAAGGTTTCCCACGCGCACGCCACGGGCGGCTATGCTGCCCGCCGCGCGTCGTGCGAGCTGGGGGCGGAGGTGCTCGGCGTGCCCGCGTTGCGCGACGTCGCGGCGGCGGACCTGGCCGAGGCGGCCGGGCTGCTGGATCCCGAGACGTTCCGGCGCGTGCGCCACATTGTCACCGAGGACCAGCGCGTGCTGGACACCGTGGCTGCCCTGGCCGGTGCCGGCCCCGCCGCCATTGGCGCGCTCCTCACCGCCAGCCATGCCTCCATGCGCGACGACTTTGAAATTTCCTGCCCCGAACTGGACCTGGCCGTCGATACGGCACTGGCCAACGGCGCCCTGGGCGCCCGGATGACCGGCGGCGGCTTCGGCGGCTCGGCCATCGCGCTCATCCCGGCGGCCGGCGAGGCCGTGGTGCGCAACGCCGTCGTCCAGGCCTTTGCGGCGGCGGGGTTCACGGCCCCGGACATTTTCGCCGTCTCCCCCGCGCAGGGCGCCCGCCGCGTCCTTTAACCCATCTAGGTCGCAGTTGTTACCGTTTTCGCCCCGTTTTTCGGGGTTTTTCGGTAACAACTGCGACCTAGTTGGACTGGGCGGGGAGGTTAGCGGTTGAGGTGCTCCTGGTGCCGCTCGTGGGCCTGCGCCACCTGCCCGCGGATTTCCGCAACGTCCTTGTGCTTGTTGCGGTGCTTTTCCGCCATGGCCTGGATCTGCCGTTCCTCGTCCATGAGCTGTCCGTAGATCCGCTCACGTTCGGCAGGATCCGCCGTGTACTCCAGGTCCAGGTAGTTCTCGGCGTGGCGGCGGGCGTTGTTGAGCGCCGTCTGGGCCTTGCCGGACTTGCTTACCAGCGAGGCAACCACCGTGACGATGAGGACGCCGATGATCACCGTCAGTGACAGGCCCGTGGAGATCTCAAAGACGGGGACGTGCCCGCCGCCGTTGATGAACGGCAGGTTGTTCTCATGCAGGGCGTGCAGGACCAGCTTGACGCCGATGAACGCCAGGATGGCAGCCAGGCCGTAGGAGAGGTAGATCAGCCTGTCCAGCAGCCCGTCCAGCAGGAAGTACAGCTGGCGCAGGCCCATCAGGGAGAAGGCGGTGGCGGTAAAGACGATGTAGACGTTCTGGGTGAGCCCGAAGATGGCCGGGATCGAGTCCAGCGCGAACAGCAGGTCGGTGCCGCCGATGGCCACCATGACCAGGAGCATCGGCGTCAGCAGCCGCTTGCCGTTGACCACGGTGAACAGCTTGTCGCCATCGTAGTGCTCGGAGGTGTGCAGGAAGCGCTTGGCCAGCTTGATGATGAAGTTGTCTGCGTCGTCGCCCTCGCTGTCCTCCTCCTTGAGCAGGTTGCCCGCCGTGACCAGCAGGATGATGCCGAAGATGTAGAACATCCACGACCAGGTGTTGATGAGTGCCGCGCCGGCAAAGATGAAGGCGGTGCGGGCAATCAGGGCAAAGACGATGCCGAAGAGCAGCACTTTTTGCTGGTCCTCGCGGGGAACCCGGAAGCTGGCCATGATGACGAGGAAGACAAAGAGGTTGTCTACGCTCAGGGCCTTTTCCGTGATGTAGCCGGCGAAGTATTCCCCGCCCATGGTGGCCCCGCCAAAGGCGAAGACCACAATGCCGAACACGATGGCGAGTCCCACGTAAATGGAGGACCAGACGGCGGCCTCGCGCAGGGACGGGACGTGGGCCTTGCGGATGTGGAAGAAGTAGTCAAAGGCCAGCAGGCCCAGAATGACAACTATGGTAATGCCCCAAACCAGCGGGGAGACGTTCATGACTTACTTTCTGTCGTGGATGGCGGCAGAATCCTCCGGCTTTCCAACCGGAGTTCCGTCCGTGGTGCAATAAGCAGAATGGGCGGGCAGAGTGTCTGTTTCCGGGGCTAGTCGTTGCCCCGGAGAATGGCGAGCAGGCGCAGGATCTCCACGTACAGCCACACGAGCGTGACCGTCAGGCCAAATGCGGCCGTCCAGGAGTACCTGGCGGGCAGCCCGTTCTGGACGCCGCGCTCGATGGAGGTGAAGTCCACGATCAGTGAGAACGCGGCCAGGCCGACGGCGAGCAGGCCCAGGGCAAAGCCGAACGGGATGCTGGTGCCGGGGATGTCCACGCCGCGCAGGCCCCACGGGTTGCTGGTGGCGCCGAACATCATCAACCCGAGGTTGATGAGCGAGAAGAGCGCGTAGCCGCCCAGTGCGATCATGAAGAAGCGGGTCATCTTCGGGGTGGCGCGCACCTTGGCATTGCGGAAGAGCAGCAGCGTCACGGCAAACACGCTCAGCGTGCCGATGACGGCCTGGACCACGATGCCGGGGTACATTCCTTCAAGGAATCCGGAGAGTCCGCCGAGGAACATGCCCTCAAAGGCGGCGTAGCACAGGATCAGGGCCGGGGAGGGCTGCTTCTTGAAGGAGTTGACCAGGCCCAGGACCAGTCCAACGATCATGCCCGGCAGCATGAGGACGGGAACGATCCAGCCCAAGGCGGCGCCTGCCAGGACCAGGGCGAGCGTGCCCACGGTCTTCATGATGACGTCGTCGTACGTCATGCGTCCGGTCTGCTGCGCATTCGCGGACGGCTTGCGGTAAAGGTCCTCGAGCTGCTGGGCCGAAAGCGTCCCCTGCGCGCCCATGGTGTCCGTGCTTCCACTGAGGAAGCCGCGCCGCACGGCCGGGCTGTCCTTGAAATTCTTGTTGTTGGCAAAGACCGGGTTTCCACCAAGCGCCATGGTGCTGATTCCTCCAAAATAGGGGGTGGGTAATCCTCCAAGTCTACCAAGGCGCGGGCCGCCGAAAGTCTGCACCGCCTCCCCCAGGCACTCTTGGCACCAGGTGTACAGCAGAAGTTCACCCGCTGTTTACCCAAAGGTGCGCCGCATCACCGCCGACGCCGGATCCCGCCGCGGTCGCAGCCCGTGCGGCCGGCTTGTTGGTACCCCAGGTCGGACTCGAACCGACACTTTGCAGATTTTAAGTCTGTTGCCTCTGCCATTGGGCTACTGGGGCGTGGCCGCGGCTCAATGCCGCCTTCGGCTCCAACTTTACTGGATGAGGTCGCACGGAACCCAACCGTCACAGCTTGCTGAACGGCTCCGCGTAGCGAAAGTGGCCCCGGATGCCGGCATGGAAGCCCGGCAGCGGCAGTGCCATGAAGTGCGATCCCCACGACGGGTCCGGCGAGGCAATCCCGACGGAATCGGCGGGCACAAAACCAAAGCGCGGGTAAAAATCGGTGCTGCCCAGCAGGACTATGGCCGGTTCGCCTTGTTCCCTCGCGGCATCGATGGAGGCATGCATGAGCGCTGCGCCAATGCCTTGGCGGCGCCACTGCGGCAATACGCCAATCGGTCCCAGCCCCACCGCAGGGGTGTCGCCAATCCAGGCGCGGGTGCTGATGACATAGCCCAGGATCTCCGCGTCGGCCGACTCCGCGACGAGGGACAGCTCAGGCAGGTATTCGCGCGAGGCAAACAGCTCGCGCAACAGCCTGGCCTCGACCGGTTCCGGGAAGGCCGCCTCGATCAATGCAAGAATTTCCGGCCGGTCCGGCGCCTGCTCACGTCGAAGGATCATCGCCCCAGTCTATTCCGACAGGTCCGCAGCGGAAACCGTTGGGGTTGGCCGGATGGGCCGCCGTTGCCTGCTCTTGACGGCCAGCGGCAGGACGGGCCCCGCCGGCGGGGTCTCGACCAGCGGGGCCGGAACGGACGACGGCGGCCCTCCCGCGAGTGGGAAGGGCCGCCGTCGGGCCGGGAAAGACGAGGGCTACTTGCCCGCGGTGGCTTCTTCCCGGACCTCAGCCTTGGGGGCCTCGACCGGGGCTTCAGCCTTGGGGGCCTCAGCCTTCGGGGCCTCGACAGGTGCCGCAGCGGCAGGCTTCGGCTTCGGAGTCGCCGCAGTAACGAACGTCACGCGCGGGTTGGCCAGGTTTTCCAGCTGGGTGAGGTCGCGGCCGGTGAACATGGCAATGAACCAGTCCATCAGCACGCGGAACTTGCGCTCCACGGTGGGCATTGCCAGGCCGTGGTAGCCACGGTGTGCCAGCCAGGCCGGGGCGCCCTTGAGCTGGATGCCCATGATCTTGGCAACGCCCTTCCACTCGCCGAAGCCGGCAACGGCCCCAAGGTTCTTGTGCTTGTAGCCCTTGAGCGGCTTGTTGAAGCGGCTGGCCCACAGGTTCTTCGCGAGTCGCTTGGACTGGCGCAGGGCGTGCTGGGCATTGGGGACGCAGGTGCCGTCCGGCAGGCCGCCGGTGACATCCGGAACAGCCGCAACGTCACCGGCAGCCCAGGCGTTTTCAACGACGCCGAACTCGCCGGAAACCTGCAGGTTCACGTTCACCGACACTCGGCCGCGCGGTTCGATCGGGAAGTCGGTGGAGCGGACCATCGGGTTGGCCATGACACCGGCCGTCCAGATGAGGGTCTCGGCATCGAATTCCTGGGCGGGGGTCTTGTCCGGCAGGTTGATGAGCTTGATGTTCTTGTTCTCGGCGTTGTCCAGCGAGGTGTTCAGCAGGACCTCGACGCCGCGGCTGCGCAGGTGCTCGACGACCCAAAGGGCCTGGGCTGCGGTGACCTCGGGCATGATGCGCCCCATGGCCTCGACGAGCACGAAGCGCAGTTCGGACTGGTCCACGCGGCCGTTCAGCTTGACGGCGGCGCGGGCCATGTCCTCAAGCTCGGCGATGGTCTCGATGCCGGCGAAGCCGCCGCCCACCACGACGAAGGTCAGGGCCTTCTTGCGCTTGGCGGGGTCGGTCTCCGTGGAGGCCTGCTCGATGAGCGAGAGCACCTGGTTGCGCAGGGCAACGGCTTCCTCGATCGACTTCAGGCCGATGCCGGATTCGGCCAGGCCCTTGATGGGGAAGGTGCGCGTGATGGCACCGGCCGCCACGACGACGTCGTGGTAGGGCAGCTCAATGTTGGCGCCGCCGTCCGCGGGGGCGATGACAGCCGTGCGGTTCTCGTGGTCAATGCTGGTGACGGAGCCCTGGATCAGCTCGGTCTCCTTGAGGTGCTTGCGGTGGGAGACCACTGCGTGGCGTGCCTCGATGTTGCCGCCGGCCACCTCGGGCAGGAACGGCTGGTACGTCATGTAGGGCAGGGGATCGACCAGGGTGACGATGCCACCGGACTTTGCGATCTTCTTTTGCAGCTTGAACGCCGTGTAGAGGCCAACGTAACCGCCGCCAACCACCAGGACGCGTGGACGGTCTGAGTATGTGGGAGTGAGTGCCATGTTTTAAGTGTACAACTCTTTGTGAAAACATTCACTAATACGCAGTGGCTGAATATTCACACTTCCGTTCGGGCCTCCCGAGGGGGCTCGAGACGCCCTCCCCCCGGCCCGTTTCAGCCCACGAGCGTAGCGCCGCAGGCCCGCATGGCCTGGATGAACTCGCCGGACGTCCGGCGTTCCCGCAGGGTCTTGAAGTTGTTGCGCGAGATCCGGTTGATGCCTTCGTGGCTCACGGTCAGCAACAACCTGCCGGTGGCTTGGGAGTCCACGGTCAGGTCGCTGTTGGCCAGGACGGAATTCGACCACACGCCGAATGCGGCAGACGGCAGGGACCAGGAAGCCGAGGTGCCGTCGTCAGGAACGAACGTCAGCATCCCGCCGGCCAGCGTCAGCGTGCCAAACCCGGAAAAAGGGTCCAGATGTCCGTCGCGCCGGACGTGTGCGTTCCATTGTCCGGCCGGCCCACCCTGCCCGGCCGGGAACGCGACAGGGCGCGGTGGGCGGGAAGGGGTGCCGGCAGGGTTGCGCGACAGCCTCACCACCACCCACACGACCACCGCGACGACGGCGGCCATCACGAGGATGATCGGGAGCGAGTAAACCAGGGTGGGCAACGTCAGCGACATAAGGGCAGTTTCGCGCGCTTGGGCAAACGACCGCAATGGGGAATGGTGCCCATCGCCCCTCACGACGGCCGCACCCCGGCAGGCAGGGCACGGGCCTTCCCTAGGACTTGCCGCCCCCGGGCCCGACGGCGGAGTCCCGGCCCGCCCCGGTGCCGGAGTCCCGTCCGGCACCGGTGCCGGACTCTGTTCCGGAGGTGCCGGACGCTGTACCGGGGCTGCCGGCAGCCGGTCCTGCGGTGGCGCGGCCGGCCTCTTCGGCCAGCAGCCGGCGCCGGACCAGCAGCACATGGGTGCCGCCCGCGGCGAGCACCACCACCAGCAGCGCCAGGAAGCCGAGCACGATCGCCGCCGGGGCCACGCTGCTCAGCTGGGCGGGCGGCAGCGGCGCGGGCACGGCATGGTCGCTGAAGGTGGCCGCGGGCAGGGGCGAGGTGGTGACGGTGGAACCGCCGGTGGGCGGGGCGGCCTCGCCGCGGCGGTGGACGTGGATCCATTCCTTGATGCTGCCCAGGGGATTCGCCTGCACCACGGGAACGTCGGCGGTCAGGGCCGCGTAGGCGTCAAGGACGCCGTAGCCGTAGAAGGCGTTCGGGATGCCGTTGCCCTTGGGCTTGGCGGTGGTGATGATCCGGTTGATCACCTGCGCGGCAGACATCTTTGGATACTTGGCCCGGATCAGGGCCGCAACGCCGGAAACGATTGGGGCTGCCCCGCTGGTGCCGCTCCACCGGGCATAGCCGCCGCCGGGCAGCCCGCCGGCCAGGTCCTCCGCCGGGGCGGCCACGCCAATGCTGATGCCCTGCGAGGACGAATCCACGCTGGCCACCCCGTCCTTGTCCAGGCCGCCCACGGCCAGCACGCCGGGAATGGTGGCGGGGGCACCGACCTGTTCGCTGCCTGACTTGCGGTTGCCGGCCGCGGCGACGATGACGACGTCCTTGGCTTCGGCGTAGGCGAAGGCGCTGTCCCAACTTTGCGGCCAGGCGGTGGAGGTGCTGCCCAGGGACATGTTGATGACCCTGGCGCCGTGGTCCACGGCCCACCGCACGGCTGCGGGGATTTGGGCATCGATGGTCTTGCCGGAGGGGTTGTCGCTGCCGAGCCAGACGGATACGCTGAGGAGTTCCGCCTTGGGGGCGACGCCGATGACGCCGTCGGGGCCGGCACCCGCCGTGGGGGCCGCCGTCGCACTTTTGGTGGCGGTTGCGCCGGCAGAGGCGCTGGCGTGGCCGCGCCCGGCCAGCATGGTGGCCACGAGGGTGCCATGCTCGGGTTCGGCGCCGACACCCTTGGTGCCCTTGGCATTTCCGGAGCCGGACATGTCCGCACCGCCGACGACGGCACCCTTGAGGTCTATGTGGGCGGCGTCGATGCCGCTGTCAATGACGGCGACCTTCACGCCCTGGCCCTGCGAGATGGTCCAGGCCTTGGTGATGCCGGAGGAGCCGAGCCAGTACTCGCGGTTGCGGATGTCGTCCGCGGATGCCGCCCCCGCGCCGGCCAGGGCCAGCGGCACGACCATGCCAAGCGCGAGCAGTGCAGCGCAGAGGCCGCGCAGCCGTCGCTTGGGCGGCTGTGTCACTTGCGGCATTCAGGCTCGTTTCCGTCGAGGTGCGCGCCGCTTCAGTGGAGTCCTCCGGCGGCGCCCAGGGCGATTCCGTCCAGAATATCGTGTTCGCTGGTCGTTGCCGATTCGAGCCGCCCGTGTGTCAGCTCGGCAAGGCGGCGTAGCACGGTCGCCCAGATCAGCGAGCCGGCGCCGATCACGTCCACCCGCCCGGGGTGCATGAAGCCCAGTGCGGCCCGCTCCGCCCGCGTCATGGCGAGCAGTTCGGTGGCCGCCTGGGCAATCTTTCCCAGGGGCACGACGGCGGCATGGATCACCTCCGGCTCGTACTCCGCCAGCCCGAGGGCCTGGGCCGTAACAGTCGTAATGGTGCCCGCCACGCCCACCACCTTGGTGACGTCGCCCAGCGGCACCTGCGCCATGACGTCGTCGAGCTTGGCCTCGACGGCGGCCTCGGCAGCGGCGATTTCCGCGGCCGTGGGAGGGTCCGAGCGCAGGTAGCGTTCAGTGAAGCGCACGCAGCCCATGTCAGTGCTCAGGGCGGCCTGCACGCCCGCGCCGCTGCCGGCCACAAACTCGGTGCTGCCGCCGCCCAGGTCCACCACCAGGACCAGTTCGCCGGCCAGGGCCGGGAGCGCGCTGGCGGCGCCGGCGAAGGACAGGGCGGCCTCCTCGGCGCCGGAGACGACCTCCGGTGCCACCCCCAGGCGGGCCGTGATGCCGTCGGTGAACTCGGCCCGGTTGCCGGCGTCGCGCGTGGCGCTCGTGGCGACAAAGCGGATGCGCTCCACGGCAGTGCCGTCCGCGGCGCAGTTGCGGATCAGCTCCGCGTAGTCCTCGGCCGCGGCGAAGGTCCGGGCCAGGGCCTCGGGTGCCAGCAGGCCCGTGGCGTCAACACCCTGGCCCAGGCGGACCACGCGCATTTCACGGTGGACGTCGGCCAGGGTGGTGGTGCCGTCGGCGTGCGCCGTGACGTCGGCGATGAGCAGGCGGATGGAGTTGGTTCCGCAGTCAATGGCAGCTACGCGCATGGGGTGGGCAGGTCCTTGTCTTGGGCTGGAGGGGCTGGCGGCGTGCGGTCAGTCCTGGCTGAGGTGCCTGACGTGGCGGCTGAGGTCCTTGCTGGGCACGGGCGCCTGATCGTCCCAGGCACCGGCGCAGTAACATTTGTCCGCCGTCCACCATTCGGCCAGCGCGGCCAGTGCCTCGTCGCCCAAGGGGTTGACGCCAGGGCCGGCGGCCAGTGCGTGGCCCACCAGGACGTGCAGGCACTTGACACGGGTGGGCATGCCGCCGGCGGAGATGCCGTCGATCTCGGGGACCGGCCCCGTGCCAGCCCGCCCGCCGATGGCCGCACGGGCGGCGAGGTAGTGCTCGTGGGCCCGCTGGTAGGCGGCGGCCAGCCCGGCATCCGCGGCGAGGCGGTCCGTCATCTCCGCCATCATGCCGGCCGCTTCCAGCCGCGACGCCGCGGCCGTCAGCACCGGATGGGTCAGGTAGAACGTGGTGGGAAACGGGATGCCGTTGCCCAGCCGTGGCGCGGTGGCGGCCACCAGCGGGTTGCCGCACACGCAGCGGGCGGGAATTTCCACGACGTCGCGGACGGGCCGGTTCAGCTGGCGGCTGAGCGTGTCCAGGTCGTGCTGGGTGGGCACTCGGGGGTCTTCGGCAGTGGTGTCAGGTGCGGGCACCGGCGTCCTTCCTTGCAGGCATTCGTTCCGGGGCACCGGGTGGGTCCGCGGTGCAGCGGCGGTGGCGGGGGTCCGATCAGGCACCCTGTCCAACAGGCCATTTTACAGCCCGGGCGCTCCCCCGCTTTCCGGTCCTGCCGACGGGCCGCGAGAAACTGCCGTCGGGCAGCTCTATTTCGCCGCAGGCTTTGGCGGGGCCTTGGCTGCCGGGGCTGCGGGCTTGACCGCGGCCGATTTCTCCACGGCCTGCCACAGGCTGTCCACCCACGGTTCGGTGGTGACGGTGGTGGCCTTGATTGCCGATTGCCCAGCCGCGGCCGGGGCTGCCGCCGGCGTGCCGTCCGGCTGCGATGCCGCGGCTTCACCGTAGACCCAGTAGCCGGTCTCCCCCGGCATCAGCATGCTCACCCGGTCGCGGGCCTGTTGCTTGACGTAGGCGGGGTCGTCCCAGCGGGCCAGTTCAGACTTCGCCACGCCCTGCTGTGCCGTCTGTGCCACGATGTCCTGCTTCAGCGCGGAAATCTCTGCGCGCTGGTCCATGTAGGTGTGGATGTTGGGGGCCAGCGCCACCGTGACGGCAGCCATGGCCAGGCCCAGCACCAGCAGCCGGCCGTTGAACGACCGGGCGGGCACCGGCGTGTTGGCCGGATCATGGTGCTGGGAGGCATGGCCGGCGGCATGGTTGGCTGCGTGGCTGCCGGTGGTGCGGGCCGGGCCGGCGGCAGCGGGGCTCCGCCCGTTGCCGGGGTTGGTGACGGCCTGGCGGGAAGGCCGTGGCGAGCCGGTCCGGCCCATTGCCGGCTGGCGTGCCCCATGGGAGGTGCCGTGGTCGCCATGGGCGGGGTCCGGCGTCGTACCCGGCTCGGCCGCTGCTTTCTTCGCCCCGGCACTAAATTGTGCGCTGGGCACCTTGGGACGACGTGTAGCCATGGTTCTCCTGGTACTTCCCCGGCGCGCCTCGGGTTTTAACGCCGAAGGGCCGGTGGATGGCTGGGTGTGTATCCACCTTAGCCAACCACCGGCCCAACTCGCGTTATTGACGCGTTTTCCGGCGTCGGGCGAGTTACGCCTTGAAGCGCGGGAAGGCGCTGCGTCCGGCGTAGCGTGCGGCGTCCTCGAGGTCCTCCTCGATGCGCAGCAGCTGGTTGTACTTGGCCACGCGCTCGGAGCGGGCCGGGGCACCGGTCTTGATCTGGCCGGCGTTGGTGGCCACGGCGATGTCCGCGATGGTGGTGTCCTCGGTTTCACCGGAACGGTGCGAGGTGATGGTGGTGTAGCCGGCGCGCTGGGCCATGGACACGGCGTCCAGGGTTTCGGTGAGCGAACCGATCTGGTTCACCTTCACCAGCAGCGAGTTGGCGGTCTTGTTCTCGATGCCGCGGGCCAGGCGCTCCGGGTTGGTGACGAAGAGGTCATCGCCCACGATCTGGACCTTGTCGCCGATGGCGTCGGTCAGGGTCTTCCAGCCCTCCCAGTCGTCTTCATCGAGGGGATCCTCGATGGAGACCAGCGGGTAGTCGCGGACCAGCTCTTCGTAGTACGCGCTCATCTCGGCAGCGGTGAGGGACTTGCCTTCGAACTGGTAGGTGCCATCCTTGAAGAACTCGGAGGAGGCAACGTCCAGGGCCAGGGCAACGTCCTTGCCCGGTTCGTAGCCGGCGCGCTTGATGGCCTCCAGGATCAGGTCCAGGGCGGCACGGTTGGACGGCAGGTTCGGCGCGAAGCCGCCCTCGTCGCCCAGGCCCGTGGAGAGGCCCTTTTCCTGCAGCACGGACTTGAGGTTGTGGTAGACCTCCACGCCCCAGCGCAGGCCCTCGGAGAAGGTGGAGGCACCGAGCGGGACTACCATGAATTCCTGGATGTCGACGTCGGAATCGGCGTGGGAGCCGCCGTTGAGGATGTTCATCAGCGGCACGGGCAGCACGTGGGCGTTGGGGCCGCCCAGGTAGCGGTACAGCGGCAGGTCCGCGGAGACGGCGGCGGCGCTGGCCACGGCCAGGGAGACGCCGAGGATGGCGTTGGCGCCAAGCTTGGACTTGTTGGGGGTGCCGTCCAGTTCCAGCATCATGGAGTCGATGAGGCGCTGCTCCGTGGCGTCGATGCCCTCCAGCTCGGGGGCGATGGCCTCGCGCACAGCCTCGACGGCCTGCAGCACGCCCTTGCCCTGGTAGCGGGCCTTGTCGCCGTCGCGGCGCTCAACGGCCTCAAAGGCGCCGGTCGATGCGCCGGAGGGAACGCCTGCCCGGCCCACGGAGCCGTCCGCAAGAAGAACCTCGACCTCAACGGTCGGGTTTCCCCGGGAATCCAAAATTTCGCGTGCGTGAATGGCTTCAATAAGTGCCACGTATTGCTCCTCTTTTTTGAGCTTCGAGCGGATATAGGTCGACCTCGCTGTCGGCACAATCCTAGCCGGTTGCCGTGACCGGGCACTTTTTACTACGCCGCCTGCACGGCGGGTGACCCGACTTGCGGCCAAGTTGCACCAATGCCGCACGTTAGGGGCCCCTTTCGGGCCGCTTTCGGGCCGCTTTCGGGCCGGAGCGGGGCGTGCCGGGGCCCGAAGCGGGGGCCGTGCCGGCAGTGTTCCTGACAGTTGACCGGGAATGACGCCAGGACCCCTTGACAACGAAATATAGCGATATATCGTTAACTATCGCTAGAAATTGCCAGCGAGAGGAAGCCATCCCCAGCGTGAAGTTCCACGGGCCGCCCACAGCCCGCCGCTTCACATCCAGGCCGGCCCCCACCCGGGAAATCCACGTTCGGATCCTCCCGGGGCAGCCCGGCACCGGCCCTCCACGGACACACCACTTTCACAGAACAGGTTTTCACCATGAACAGCATCAACGACCCGGAAAACAACATCCCAGGGGGCCCCGGACCCCAGGACTTTGGCACCAGGGGCCCCGGCCCCGGGGACACCGGGCCCACGGACCACGACGGCGGGGAATTCGACGGCGACGAGCACGGCGGTTTTCCCGGCGGCCATGGCCACCATGGACACCACCACGGCAAGCGCCGCGGCGGATTTGTCCCGGGCTTCGGACCCGGATTCGGCCGGGACTTCGGCCGGGACGCCGGCTGTGAACCGGGGTTCGGCCCCGGCTTCGGACCCCGCGGGGGCGGGCGCGGCACCCCCTCGGACGACGACGAGGAATTCGGCGGCCGCCCCGGGTTCGGCCCAGGTAGGGGCCCCGGCTTCGGCCCGGGGCCGGGCAGGGGTTTCGGACCGGGCTTCGGCCCCGGCTTTGGCCCGGGCTTCGGTGGCGGCTTCGGCCCCGGCTTCCGGGGCGGATTTGGCCGGGGCGGGCGGGTCCGCAAGGGCAACGTCCGCAGCGCCATCCTGTCCCTGCTCAGCCAGCACAGCTACAACGGCTACGGCATGATCGGCGCCATCGCCACCCACACCGACGGCGCGTGGCGCCCCAGCCCCGGCTCGATCTACCCGGCGCTGGCCGCCCTGCAGGCCGAGGGGCTGATCGAGTCGACGGGCAAGGGCAAGCGGACCGAATTTGAATTGACCGGGGCGGGCCGCAGCTACGTGGCCGAGCACCCGGAGGAGATGGCCGCCGTCTGGGCCGACGTCAGCGAGGAGGCCGGGGCCGGCAGCGAGCTGCGCCAAAGCATCGGCAAGCTGATGGGGGCGGTCCACCAGGTTGGCCACAGCGGCACGGAGGAACAATTGCGGGCCGCCACGGAGGCCCTCGACGCCGCCCGCCGCACCATCTACAAGCTGCTGGCCGAATAACCGCAGGCTCCCCGCGGCGCAAACCGGATGCCGGCGTGGGCCTTTGATCCCGCAAATCCAGCACCAAAGGCCCGTACCGGCATCCTGCGTGCTTTCACTCCCCCGGGGTGTGCTGTTCCTGGAAGCGGCGGACCGCCGTCCGCAGCGCGCGTTCGGCGTCCAGGCCCTGCGCCCGGGCGGCCCGGACGACGTCGAACAGCGCCTCGCCGAGCTCTTCTTCCGTTCGGGGCGTGGCTGGTTGGGCGGAGGGGCCGGCCGTGGCCGGGCCGGCACCGGCGCGTTCCAGGGTTTTTGCGGCGAGCGCCAGGGCGGGCATGGCGGCCGGCAATGAATCAAACACCGACGACGGACCGGTGCGTTCCCGGGCCTTCTCGGCGGTGTAGTTCCGTTCAATGGCCGCGATCGAGTCCGGAAAGGAGGGCTGGAGCGTGCCGTCGGGGCGGAACACGTGGCTGTTGCGCCGGATGAGTTTTTCCGCCAGCTGGTCCGCCACGTCCGCCAGCGTGAAGCCGCCGGCCTCGGACTGCAGCAGGGCGTGCAGCACCACCTGGTAGAGGATGTCCCCGAGTTCGCCCCTGAGCGCCCCAACATCCAGCTCGCCGGGCGCCTCCACAACGTCGGCCAGCTCGTAGGACTCCTCCACCAGGTAGGCGATGAGCGAACGGTGGGTCAGCGCCGCCGTCCACAGGCAGTGCTCCCGCAGGTCGGCCACCACCGAGGCGAGCCGGTCCAGCGCGGCACCGGCACCGCCTGCCACGCCCGCACCCGCCGGGCGGGACTGCGGGTCAGTCCTCGTCATCACCGTCCAGGACGTCGTCGTAGCACTCGATGATGTAGTCGGCCAGCTGTTCGCGTGCCTCGATCGGCAGGAACGCGGCGTGGACGGCGTTGAGGGTCAGCTCCAGGATGGTCTCCAGGTCGTAGCCGAAGGTTTCGGCCAGCAGCTCGAACTCCCCGGTCAGGGTCACCCCGCTCATGAGCCGGTTGTCGGTGTTGACCGTGACGTTGAAGCCGAGCTGGTGGAGCAGGTCGATGGGATGCTCGGAGATCGTGGTGCCGAAGGCGGCCACGGCGCCGGTCTGCAGGTTCGAGGACGGGCACAGCTCCAGCGGGATCTGGCGGTCGCGCACCCACTGGGCCAGGTCGCCCAGGGTGACGGTGCCGACGTCGTGCCCGTCCTCCTCCTGGACGTCCAGGTGGATGTCCTCGGCGATGCGCACGCCGTGGCCCAGGCGCAGGGCGCGGCCGTGGACCAGCGCGTCCTGGATGCTGTCCAGCCCGGCGGCCTCGCCGGCGTGGACGGTGGCCGGGAAGTTGTTTTCGGCCAGGTAGGTGAAGGCCTCGGTGAAGCGGGAGGGCAGGAAGCCGTCCTCGGCGCCGGCAATGTCGAAGCCCACCACGCCGTTGTCGCGGTGGCGCACGGCCAGCTGTGCGATCTCGGAGCCGCGGTCGGCGTGGCGCATGGCGGTGACGAGCTGGCCCACCTCGATGTAGCCGCCGGCCTCGTCCACGGCGTCCATGCCTTCCTCCAGGCCTTCCTGCACGGCCTCGACCGCCTCGTCGAGCGACAGCCCCTTGGTGAGGTGCTGCTCGGGTGCCCAGCGCACCTCGCCGTACACCACGCCGTCGTCCGCCAGGTCCTCGACGAACTCGCGGGCCACGCGCACCAGGGCGTCATGGGTCTGCATCACGGCAATCGTGTGGTCAAAGGTCTCCAGGTAGCGCACCAGGGAGCCGGAATCGGCCGAATCCAGGAACCACTGGCGCAGCCCCTCCGGGTCGGTGGCTGGCAGCTCGTGGCCCACTTCGGCCGCCAGCTCGATGATCGTGGCCGGGCGCAGGCCGCCGTCGAGGTGGTCGTGCAGGGAGACCTTGGGCAGGGTCTTGATGCCCACTGCGGGCTGGGATTCGGGGTGCTCTGTTGGATTAGTCACAAGCCCTACTTTAGGGATGCGGCGCCGGTGCGCGCTAGTTTTGGCCGGTCCGGTGCGCTAAGGGCGTATCCTGCGGGCCTGCCGGCGGCCCGGGTACGACGCCGGCCGGTCCGGCCCCGGCTTGGGCGCCGGCTTGGGAGCCGGCTGACGCGGGGGTTCCCGGGGTGCCATGGCTGCCGGCGGCGCCGTGGCTGCCAGGCTGTGGCCCGGCAGCTTCGGCGCCGGCCGCGTGGGCCGCGGCCGCGGCGAGGGCCTGGGCGGCGAGCTGGGCTGCATGGGCACCGGGTTCGGGGCGCGGGGCCAGCCGTCCGCGCTTCTCCAGCTGGTGGTGCAGGATTTTCATGGCGTGGTCCACGATGAAGCCGATGACGATCGCGAAGGCAATGGCGATGCCCACGCCCAGGAGCGGATTGTGATGCACCCAGCGACCGGCGACCCGTCCCACCGAGGCCGAGTACACGACCCACGTCAGCACCGCGATGCCGTCCAGCAGCACGAACCGCCGCCACGGAAACCGCGTGGCACCTGCCGTGAAGTTGACCGCTATGCGGCCCACGGGGATGTAGCGGGCCGTGAAAATGAGGATGGCCCCGCGCTTGTCGAGTTCGCGTCCTGCCCAGGCGAATGCCTTGGCGCCCCGGGGCTTGCGCATCCATTTGAAACGGGTGGTGCCGAGCTTGTTCCCCATGAAGTAGGCGATGTTGTCGCCAATGATGGCACCAAGGGCGGCGCCGGCCATGAGCAGCCAAATGTTCGGGTGGCCGGTGCGCAGCGAGATGGAGGCCAAGGCCACGATGGCGGTTTCGCTGGGCAGGAAGAGGAAAAACCCGTCGATCAGGCAGAACAGGCCAACCACGGGAATGACCCACCACTGCGCGGAAGAATGCGCAAGGACGTAGTTGATCTGGCTGACGATGTGCAAAAAGTCCACCGGGGATGGTTCCTCTCCTCTGGCGGGGTGTTATCCCTTAGTTTCCCACGTCTACCTGTGTGCAGGCATCCACCCAGCGGCCGACATTTGGTCCGTCTTCCCACACCGCCATATGACCACCAACCCCCGGTTGCAACCGGGGCACATTCCACCGTCCCCCGGTTGCAACCGGGGCACTATTTTGCAACGCTTTTGCCGCTCGCGCGGGAGGGTTTGCCATATGCGCCCCGGTTGCGCGGGAGGGTCGGGAAAAACACCCCCGGTTGCAACCGAGCGTCCGTATTAGGCGATGCGGTCGAGGATGAGCTTCCTGGCCGGGCGGGAACCTTCCGGGGCGATCAACACGGCACCTTCCAGGGCCTCCCTGGCCCGGCCGAACTTCTCCGGCGTGTCCGTCAGCAGCGTCATGAGCGGTTCGCCGGCGCGGACCAGGGCACCGGGCTTGGCGTGCATGCGCACACCCGCGCCCGCCTGCACCACATCCTCCTTGCGGGCCCGGCCCGCACCGAGGCGCCAGGCGGCCACGCCCACGGCCATCGCATCCAGGCCCACCAGCACGCCGTCGGCCGGGGCGTAGACGGTCTCCGACTCGCGGGCCACCGGCAGCGCCGCGTCCGGGTCGCCGCCCTGGGCCGCAATCATCCTCCGCCACAAGTCCATGGCCCGGCCGTCCCGCAGGGCGGCGGCCGGGTCGGCATCATGCACGCCGGCGGCCCGGAGCATCTCCTCTGCCAGCCTCACGGTCAGTTCGACGACGTCCTCCGGCCCCCCGCCGGCCAGCACCTCCACCGACTCCTCCACCTCGATGGCGTTTCCGGCGGTCAGGCCCATCGGCGTGGACATGTCCGTCAGCAGCGCCACCGTGTTGACGCCGGCGTCCCTGCCCAGGGCCACCATGGTTTCCGCCAGTTCACGGGCCATGGATTCGTCCTTCATGAACGCCCCGGAGCCCACCTTGACGTCCAGGACCAGGGCCCCGGTGCCTTCGGCGATCTTCTTGCTCATGATCGAGGAGGCGATCAGCGGGATGGCCTCAACCGTGCCCGTGACGTCGCGCAAGGCGTAGAGCTTCTTGTCCGCCGGGGCCAGGCCGGCACCCGCGGCGCAGATCACGGCGCCCACCTCGGAAAGCTGGCGCATCATCTCCGCGTTGCTGAGGTCCGCACGCCAGCCGGGAATGGCCTCGAGCTTGTCCAGCGTCCCGCCGGTGTGTCCCAGCCCCCGCCCGGACAGCTGCGGGACGGCCACGCCGAACACGGCCACGAGCGGGGCCAGCGGCAGCGTGATCTTGTCCCCCACGCCGCCCGTGGAGTGCTTGTCGGTTGTGGCCATGGGGGCCCCGGCCGGCGTGCGCAGGGCCGCGAAGTCCATCCGCTCCCCCGAGTTGATCATGGCGGTGGTCCATTGCGAGATTTCCGCCCGGTCCATGCCGTTGAGCAGGATGGCCATGTTCAGGGCCGCCATTTGTTCGTCGGCGATGGTTCCGCGCGTGTAGGCGTCGATGGTCCAGGCGATCTGGTCCGCGCCCAGCGTGCCGCGGTCCCGTTTGGTGCGGATGATGTCCACGGCGTCAAAGGCCGGGCCGTTGTAGGCGTGCGCGCTCATGATGGGTCCTCCAGGTTCTCCGGGCCAAAGGCGTCCGGCAGTATTTGTTCCATGGTGCGGATTCCGTGTCCGGTCATCAGCACCATGCCCGGTGCCCGGAATTCGTACAGGAGCTGGCGGCAGCGCCCGCAGGGCATGAGCACGGCACCGGCCGCATCCACGCAGTAAAAGGCGCGGATGCGACCGCCGCCGCCCATCTGCAGGGCGCCCACCATGGTGCATTCGGCGCACAGCGTCAGCCCGTAGCTGGCATTTTCGACGTTGCAGCCGGACACCACCCGCCCGTCGTCGAGCAGGGCTGCGGCGCCCACGGGGTACTTCGAATACGGCGCGTAGGCCCGGCCCATGGCGGCGGCGGCCGCCGCGTGCAGCGCGTCCCAGTCCGCCTGGCCGATGTCCGCAGCAGCGGCGAAGCCGGCCCCGGCGCCCTGGGCGGCGTTGTCCATGGTGTCCATCTGCTCCCCTATCCCTTGATGTACGGTTCGCCGTCGGCCGCGGGCGCACGGGACTTGCCCACGAATCCGGAGACGGCCAGGATGGTCAGCGCATACGGCAGCATGGCCAGGAACTGTCCGTCGATGGGCGTGCCGGCCAGCGAGAGGATGCTCTGCAGGTTGCCGGCAACGCCAAACAACAGGGCCGCAAGCGCTGCGCCGATCGGGTTCCAGCGGCCAAAGATCAACGCCGCCAGGGCGATGAACCCGAGCCCGCCGGTCATGTCCTTGCTGAAGCTGCTCACCGCCACGAGCGTGAAGTAGGCACCGCCGACGCCGGCCACGGCACCGCCGGCCAGCACGTTCAGGAAACGGGTCCGGTTGACGTTGATGCCCACCGTGTCGGCCGCCTTGGGGTGCTCGCCGACCGCCCGGATGCGCAGCCCCCAGCGGGTGCGGAACAGGCCGAACCAGACGGCGGCCACCAGCACCAGCATGAGGTAGCCGATGATGGACTGGCGGAACAGGGTGGGCCCGATGACCGGGATCTGCGACAGGAACGGGATGGGCACCTCCGGCAGCTGGGCCGGCTGGTTGTAGATGGTGGCGCCGTCGACCTTGATCTTCATGATCTTTTCAAACAGGAAGCCGGTCAGCCCGGACACCAGCACGTTCAGCACCACGCCCACAATGATCTGGTTGACCACGTACTTGATGCTGAATGCGGCCAGCAGGAAGGAAACCAGCACGCCCGCCACCGCGGCGGCGAACAGGCCCGCGTAGGCGTTGTGCGTGATGGAGGAGACCAGCGACGCCGTAAAGGCGCCGGCCAGCAGCTGGCCCTCAATGGCGATGTTGACCACGCCGGAGCGCTCACACAGCACGCCGGACAGCGAGCCGAAAACGAGCGGAGTGGTGATCAACATGGCGCCGGTGAACAAGCCCACCAGGGTGATGTTCTGCGTCTTGGTGCCGCCGATGATCCACACGAGCAGCCCGATGACGAACGCCGCGGTGAACGTCATCGCCACCCACTTGTCAATGCGGCCCTCGTTTTTCATCTGCCGGTACGCGCGCACGGCCAGCAGGACGCAAAGGGCGGCAACGACGACGCCGAACACCTTGGCGGGCACGGCCAGGTCCGGCACCTGCCACGCGTCCCCCTCCTGGGAGATGCGGAACGTTGCGTCCCCGTCCGGTCCCAGCACGGCAAAGACGATGACGGCGAACAGGGCCAGCACGCCGAACAGGACGGGAAGCTTCCAGCTGCGGACGGCGACGCGGTCCGCGGCCCTGGACGGCGTGATGTTGGCTGTGACGCTCATGCGCTGGCTCCTTCACGGCGGGCGGCCTTGATGCGGAAGATGGACCGGATCAAGGGCGGGGCGGCGATGAACAGCACGATCAGTGACTGCACCACCGCAACAATGTCAATGGAAACGTCGGCGTTGACCGCCATGGAGGTGCCGCCTGCCTTGAACGCGCCAAAGAGCAGGGCGGCAAAGAAGGTGCCCCACGGCTTGGAGCGTCCCAGCAGCGCCACGGTGATGGCGTCAAAGCCGATGCTGCCGGCAATTTCCGAGTCGAGGGATTTCTCCGTGCCGGCAATTTGGGCCACGCCGGCCAGGCCCGCCAGGGCGCCGGAGATGAGCATGACGGTGATGTAGCCGCGGGAGACCAGCATGCCCGCGGTGCGTGCGGCCTTGGGATTGGCGCCGATGGCGCGGTATTCAAAGCCGAGCGTGGAGCGGTTCAGCAGCCAGGACACGCCAATCACGGCCAAGATGGCGATGATCAGCCCCGCGTGGACCCGGAAGTTGGGACCCAGCAGCAGCGGCAACACCGCGTTGTCGTCCATCTGCGGGCTGATCGGGTTGGTGCTGTTGGGGTCCTTGAGCTGGTTTTTCAGCAGGTACAGGACCAGGGAGATGGCAATGTAGTTGAGCATGATCGTCACGATCACCTCGTGGGCGCCGGTCCTCGCCTTCAGGAATCCGGCGATGCCGCCCCAGATCGCGCCGCCAATGGCGCCGGCCAGGATCACAACCAACAGGTGGATGACCGGCGGAAGGTGCATGCCGAAGCCGACGGCGCCGGCAAAGGTGGCGCCGAGGATGATCTGGCCCTGCGCACCAATGTTGAACAGGCCCGTGCGGAACGCCAGCGTCACTGCCAGGCCGGCGAGTATCAGCGGGGTGGCGAAGGTCAGCGTCTCAAAAATGCCCAGCTGGCCCTGCCAGGTGCGGGCCGTGGGATCGTAGGTGGCCCCGCGCCACAGGGCGCCGTAGGCCTCCGACACCGCGGACCAGATGGCCGAAAACGTGGCGCCGGGATCGGCGAAAAAGTAGCCCGAGGCGGTGGCGACGCGCGGATCGGTGACGGCGATCAGGATGCCGCCGATCACCAGGGCCACGACGACGGCGAGCACGGAGATGAGGGCGTTGCCGCCCATGATCTCCCGGATGACCTGCGATCCCTGGCCTTCCTTCGCCGGGGGCACGGGTTCCTTGACTGTCTGCGTCTCACTCATGAGCGCCTCCTTCGGTGTTTCCGGCGGTGCTGTCCCCTGCGGGGGCGTCCCCTACTGTGCTATCCCCTACGGGGGCGTCCAGCTGCGCCTGTGCCTCTTCGGCGGTCAGCCCCGCCATCATCAGGCCCAGCAGTTCACGGCTGGACTTTCCGGGGACAATGCCCATGAGCCTGCCGGCGAACAGCACGGCGATCCTGTCGCCGAGCTCGAGCACCTCGTCCAGCTCGGTGGAGACGATGATGACGGGCGTGCCGGCGTCGCGCTCGGCCACAATGCGCTTGTGCAGGAACTCGATGGACCCCACGTCCACGCCACGGGTGGGCTGGGAGGCGATGAACAGCTTCAGCGGGCGGGCCAATTCGCGGGCCAGCACCACCTTCTGCTGGTTTCCGCCCGAGAGGGTGTCCGCCGCGTCCTGCGCGGACTGGGCGCGGACGTCAAATTCGGCAACCTTTTCCTGCGCACTTTTGGCGATGACGGCCCGGTTCATGGCACCAAACCGTGAGTACGGTTCCTTGGTGTAGAGGTCCAGGACCAGGTTTTCGGCGATGGAGAACTCCCCCACGAGGCCGTCGTCCTGCCGGTCCTCGGGGACAAAGCCGACGCCGGCGTCGAGGACCTGGCGGACGCTGCGGCCCACCAGTTCCTTCCCGTCCAGCATGATGGATCCCTGGACGTGCTTGTGGAGCCCCAGCACGGCCTCGGTCAGTTCGGTCTGGCCGTTGCCCTGGACACCGGCGACGGCGAGGATCTCCCCGTCCGCCACGGCGAAGGTGACGTCGTCCACGAGGCGCTGGCCGGCGTCGTTCATCACCGTCAGCCCGGTGACCTTGAAGCTCTCCTCGCCGGGCTGGGCGTCGGCCTTCTCCAGGGTGAGGCTGACGGAGCGGCCCACCATCATGGAGGCCAGCTCCGTGGTGGAGGCGTCCGGATCGGCGGAGCCCACCACCTTGCCGCGGCGGATGACGGTGATGGTGTCCGAGACGGCCTTCACCTCGCGCAGCTTGTGGGAAATGAACACGATGGATGTCCCTCCGGCCTTCAACTGGGCCATGATGTCCATCAGTTCATCGGTTTCCTGGGGCGTCAGCACGGCGGTGGGCTCGTCCAGGATCAGGATCTTGGCGTTGCGCACCAGCGCCTTGATGATTTCCACGCGCTGCTGCACGCCGACGGGGAGTTCCTCCACGAGCGCGTCGGGGTCCACGTGGAAGCCGAAGCGGGCGGAAATTTCCCGGATCTTCCGGCGCGTGTCCTCCAGGTCAAGGATGCCGGCAAAACCGGTGCTTTCCCCGCCCAGGGCCACGTTCTCGGCAACCGTGAAGACCGGGACCAGCATGAAGTGCTGGTGGACCATGCCAATTCCGGCTGCCATGGCATCGGCCGGGCCGGAGAATTTCACGGGTTTGTCGTCAATGAGGATTTCGCCGGCCGTGGGTTCATACAGGCCGTACAGGACATTCATGAGGGTGGATTTGCCGGCGCCGTTTTCGCCAAGGAGGCTGTGAATCTCACCCGAGGCAACCACCAGGTCAATGTGGTCGTTGGCTACGAGGGCACCGAAACTTTTGGTGATGCCCTTGAGTTCAAGTTTCAAGGATTTAACCCGTCTACGAAAAAAAGTTTATGCGGAACGTTGCGGCTGAACGCCACTGTGCGCCGCACCTCCAGCGAGTGCTGTCGGTACGGCGCATCAGTTCAACGATGTTTCGTTTTTCCTACTTCGGGCTGGACTTCGACTCCACCTTGATGGAGCCGTCGATGATGCCCTTCTTGATCGTGGCGAGCTGGCTCTTGGTGTCGGCGCTGACGGCCGAGTCCAGGTCGTGGAACGGGGCCAGGGCCACACCGCCGTTGTCCAGGGTGCCCACGTACGGGGTGGCGCTGTACTTGCCGGCGAGGTCGTCCTTGACGATGGTCTCCACGGCGTCGCCCATGGTCTTGATGACCGAGGTCAGCAGGATGGACTTGTAGGTGGGGGCCGTCAGGTAGCCGTCCGAGTCGACCCAGACCAGCTTGACGTCCTTGCCGCCCTTGTTGGCGGCCAGGATGGCGTCCCCGGCGCCCTTGCCGAGCGGGCCGGCCACCGGCATGACGACGTCGGCGCCCTCACCGATGAGGTTGTTGGTGGCCTTGGTGCCTTCCTGGATGATGTCAAAGGTGTTGGCGAACAGGCCCTGCTGGCTGGCCACGTTCCAGCCCAGCACCTGGACGTTCTTGGACTGCTGCTTGTTGTAGTAGGCAACGCCCTCGGCAAAGCCGTCCATGAAGATGGTGACCGTGGGGATGTTGATGCCGCCAAAGGTGCCCACCTTGCCGGTCTTGGATACGGAGGCCGCCGTGTAGCCGGCCAGGAACGCGGCCTGGGCGGTGTCGTACACCACGGGCTTGACGTTGGGCAGCTTGATGGAGTTGTCATCGATGATGGCGAAGTGCAGCTTGGGATCCGCCGTGGCCACCTTCTTGGTGGCGTCGGCCAGCAGGAAGCCGACCGTGAACGTGAGGTTGCAGCCGGCGTTGGCCATCTGGTTCAGGTTGGGCTCAAAGTCGGCCTTGGTGGTGGACTGGGCCTCCTTCATCTTGATGCCAAGATCCGCCACGGTCTTCTTCAGGCCCTCATAGGATGACTGGTTGAAGGACTGGTCGTCGAAGCCGCCGGAGTCCGAGACGATGCAGCCAAGGTAGTTCGCGGCGGCGGCGTTTCCGCCGGTGCTTCCGCCGCCGGCGGGTGCCGGCGCCTGGCCGCAGCCGGTGAGCAGGAGCGCCATTGCCCCCAGGGCCACAGTGCCCACAGTGGTCCCGCGCTTAAAAGTGTTTTTCAAGGTTCCTCCATAAGGTGACGATTGCGCATGGCCAACCCCCCGGCCGCCTGCGCAGTGTTAGACACCACAGTAATGGTAGTCATTACTGACCGGTAGCCGGTTTCCCGGGGGAGCCCGGCATCGTTGGGGAACCGTTACCAACATCTGCGCCTGCGGGCGACGGGGCGGGGCGGACCCTATGGCAGGGTGACCACCATCTTTCCCGTGTTGGCCCCGCGCATCAGGTCAATGAAGGCCTGCGGGGCATTTTCCAGTCCCTCCACCACGGTTTCGTCGAAGCGGACGGTCCCCGCCGCGAGCCAGCCGGCCATTTTGTCAGCGAATTCACCGGCCAGGTCCTGGTGTGCACCCACCAGGAAGCCGCGCAGCGTGAGCTGCTTGCCGATCGCCGAGGCCAGGTTCCGCGGCGCGGCGGTGGCGTCGGTGGTGTTGTAGGCGGAGATGGCACCGCACAGGGCAATCCGCCCGAACGGGTTCATCACGGAGATGGCCGCCTCCAGCTGCTCGCCGCCCACGTTGTCAAAGTAGACGTCGACGCCGCCGCTGTCCCCCAGCGCCCCGCGGAGCAGCTCCCGGGCCGGGCCGTCGTGGTAGTTGAAGGCCGCGTCAAAGCCGAGGTCCAGAAGGTGCGCCACCTTTTCCGCCGAGCCGGCACTGCCGATGACCCGCGCGGCGCCAAGCGCCTTGGCGGCCTGGCCTACCAGCGATCCCACGGCCCCCGCGGCCCCGGAAACAAAGACCGTCTCGCCCGGCTTGAAGGCGGCCACCCGGGTCAGCCCGGCGTAGGCTGTCAGGCCGGTCATGCCCAGCGCCCCCAGGAATGCCGAGGGCCGGGCCAGCGAGGGGTCCACCTTCCTGGTGCCCTGGCCCGCGAGCACCGCGTAGTCGCGCCACCCCAGTCCATGGACGACGACGTCCCCCTCCTTGCGCACGTCGCTCCTGGAGGCCACCACCTCACCCACGGCGCCGCCGTCGAGCGCGGCATCCAGGGCAAAGGGGGCGCTGTAGGACTTGGCGTCGTTCATCCGCCCGCGCATGTAGGGGTCCACGCTCATGGCCAGGTTGCGGACCAGGACTTCGCCGTCTTCAAGCTCGGGCACGGGCCGTTCCGCGAGCCTGAAGTTCTCCGGGACGGGCCAGCCGTGCGGCCGGGAGGCAAGCTGGATTTCGCGGGACACCAGGGCACTCATGCTGCGGCCCCTTCCGTGGCGAGGGTGAGCCGGATATCCACGTTGCCGCGGGTCGCATTTGAATACGGGCACACCTGGTGGGCCTTTTCGACCAGCGCCCGGGCCGCCTCGGCCCCGACGTGCGGCAGCGAGACTTCCAGCCGCACGGCGATGCCGAACGCCCCGTTGGCAATGGTGCCCAGGTCCACCTCGGCCTGGACGGTCGAACCGGCGGCGTCCACCTTGTCCCGGCGGGCCACGAGGCGCAGGGCCGAATGGAAACAGGCCGCGTAACCGGCGGCGAAAAGCTGTTCCGGGTTGGTGCCCGGGCCGGAACCGCCCATTTCAGGAGGTGAGGCGAGGTCGACGACGAGCCTGCCGTCGTCCGTGCGGGCCTGGCCGTCGCGGCCGTCCCCGGTGGCGAGGGCGCGTGCGGTGTACAAAGCGTTCATGGAAGGATTCCTTCGGTTGGGTGGCGATGGGGTGTTGTCTATTGTGGGCTGCCTTGCGTGCTACGGCGCGGGATCCTTGGCGTGGGCGTGCAGCGCAGCGGTGACCTTGGCGAGCGTGGCGTTCAGCTGTTCCAGCCCGTCGGGCGTCAGGCCGGCCGCCGCGGCTATGTGGGAGGGCACGGCCAGTGCCTTTTCGCGCAGCCCCGCCCCGTGCGGGGTGAGGTGGACCGCGACCCGGCGTTCGTCGTCGGGCGTCCGCCGGCGCTCCAGCATGCCGGCTGCTTCCAGGCGCTTGAGGAGCGGGGACAAGGTGCCGGAATCCAGCTCCAGCTCCTCCCCCAGCTCCCGGACGGAAACGCCGTCGTGCTCCCAGAGCAGCAGCATGACCAGGTACTGGGGGTAGGTCAGGCCCAGGTCCTGGAGCAGTGGCCGGTAGACGGCGGTGGCGGCGCGGGAGGCCGCATACAGGGAGAAGCAGACTTGGCGTTTAAGGATGCTGCGTTCGGGCATGGCACCAGACTACGTCTTAATTTGGATGTACACAACTTAATTGTGCACAACTTAAATTTGACGGTCGCGGCCGGCCGGATCCGAAAGTGGCTGGTTCCGTCGGGAGGCTGGACCGGCGAAGGCTCAGGCCGCGGGGCGGAGGGCCCGCAGGGCGGCAGCCGTCAGCACGCGGATGCCAATGCCCAGCGCGCGCTCGTCCACGATGTAGTCGCCGCGGTGCAGGTCGTATTCCTCCCCGCCCGGCACATGGGTGCCCAGGCGCATCAACGAGCCGGGGACGCCCTGCAGGAACCAGGCAAAGTCCTCCCCGCCCATGGACTGCGGGGCCAGGACCACGGAATCCTCACCGAGTTCGGCACGCGCGGCAGCCTCAATCAGGGCCGTCTCATGTTCGGAGTTGACCACGGGCGGGACACCCCGGGTGTGCTCCAGGTGCACCTCGACGCCGTACGGTGCGGCCACCTGCTGCACCACGTCGTCGAGCAGTTCGCCGGCCGCATGCCAGGCCTCGCGGTCCAGGCAGCGCATGGTCCCGCTCATGACGCCGTGGCCGGGGATCGCGTTCGGCGCCGAGCCGGCGTTGATCTGCCCCCACACCATGGACACGCCGCTGCGCACGTCCACCCGGCGGGACAGCACGGCGGGTACGTTGATGGCGATCTGGGCCAGTGCGAAGACGAGGTCCTCGGTCAGGTGCGGGCGCGAGCTGTGGCCGCCGCGGCCGGTCAGTTCAATCTTGATGGTGTCCGAGGCGCTGGTGATCGGGCCGATCCGGGTGCCGATCCTGCCCACCTCGATGCGGGGGTCGCAGTGCAGCGCCATGATGCGCGGGACGCCCTCGAGCGCGCCCTGGTCGATGCAGGCCAGCGCCCCTCCGGGCAGCGTTTCCTCGGCGGGCTGGAAGATGATGCGCACGGTCCCGCCCAGCGGCTTTTCGTTGTGCATGCGGGAGAGCACCAGGGCGATGCCGAGCATGGCGGCGGTGTGGATGTCGTGCCCGCAGCCGTGGGTGACCCCGTGGTTGCGGGACGCGTAGGGAAGCCCGGTCTCCTCAATGATCGGCAGGGCGTCAATGTCCCCGCGCAGCGCCGTCGCAATGGGTCCTTCGCCCACGTCCACGATCACCCCGGTGCCCTCGAGGCGGCGGGGCGAGAGGCCCGCGGCGGTCAGCCGGTCGTAGATGGCGGCCGTGGTCCGGTGCTCCTGGAAGGACAGTTCCGGGTGGGCGTGCAGGTCGCGGCGGAAGTCGATGACCTCGTCGATGAGGGGCTCCAGCCAGGGACCGACCAATTCCGTGGGGACTGTTTCCAGCGAATAGTTGCGCACAGAACAAACTTTAGCCATGTCACGGTGCCGGGGCGTCATTGCCGGTCGCCGCGTTACGCGCCGGTAATCTACGCGGAGCGCTCCTGCTGCTAGAGGACGTCCATGTCGCCTTGGGCCTTGAGGCCGTCGACGGCGCGCTTGACCAGTTGGGCGTGGGCACGGGTGGTGACCAGCAGCGCGTCCGGGGTGTCCACGACCACGACGTCCTGGATGCCGATCAACGCAATCACCCGCTTGGTGTCCGTCACCACGATCCCGGTGCTGTCCTCGGTAAAGACCCGCGCAC